>MTCR01000049.1 GCA_002212725.1 Sphingobacteriales bacterium TSM_CSM
TTTGTCTGTCGGTTTATGGTCGCACAGTCGGTCTTGTTAGGGTTGCTTGTAACGGCAAAATATTGGCGAAGGGCGGGAGAAATAGCACTACTGATGAGTTATGTAGGAATGCTGCCAAAAGTGCAAATGCTCATTCTAATTACCGTCAGCCCGCCTTTTGCCAATATATTGTTAGCTGCCGTTTTTCGTCAGCCTATAACTTGAAAAATTGATTAAAAAAGTAAACATATAACTTGACAAAATGGAAAACAATTTATTAAACGGATTTAATGATGGCTTACATAGGTCGTCTGGCGTAGGTGGTGAAACATTTGATTATTCAATTGATTTAAGCCAACGTAAAATTATTGAAGCGATTGAACACGAACTTTCGTTGGAAGATGAATTTTACAAACCACAATCAATGTTTCACAGCGTTTGGTTTTTCCCTGAACGTGGAATGTTCATGTATGCTGATTGTCTTGTTAGGCACGAAGTAATACGACCATTGATTGAAAACAAAACGCTGGTCTTTAAGGGTGTCGAACAGCATCAAGGCGAACTAATGCCGAGATATGTTTTGTCGTCTGTAAATGGCAGCTAACTACGATCTATACGCACCATTTGTTCACCTTTTTCTGTAAACTTCGTTTATACAGGGCCATCTTTCAGCACCTGTAAAGGTAATACCTTCCTGTTGCACTTGCAACAGATGAAAGTACATTTTTTTACAATTAACCCAACTTGTTTTGTAATGCCGGCAAGGGGTTACCTCGCCTTGCTTATTACTGCTCCGCTGCCGGCCAACTTACTCATATACGCCGGTTTCTTCTCCCAGCCGGTTCTGTTCAGCAAGTGTCCATTCATCGGTGGCGGTGGTTTGCAGCCATATTTTTCTGGAGCGCCTGAACACCTGCACATTCAGCCCGTATATTTCTCTGAAATTTGCTTCAAGGGTGCTGACTTTAAGGTTGCCGTTGATGCTCAGGTTGCCTTCCTGATGTATGGTGCGCACTTCGCCTACTGTTTTGTTTGCATCTGCATGTACAGAATTGGCAGAAATACCGCCTTCGGTATGTGGTTGAGCGTAAAATTCCAGTTTCAGATAAGGGAACTTTGTCCGAAACTCGGCTTGAATTTCACTGATTTTTTTCTCGTCGGTAATTAGCATACTATGGATATTTTAATTTATTAAGTTTATTGGCAATGCTATACAAGGCATTCCGGTTTCAAATATCGGTTATTGGTTTTGTATGTGCAATGACTTTTGTCAATTTGCGCAATAAATCAATAATTTTTTCAGGCAGACATGGCATCGCGCACCAATTTGCGAAGGGTAAACAGCACAGTGAGCAAAACACCCGATACCACTAATGTTAAGAAACAAGGAATAAGGGCGCCGGGTTTTTGTTTGGGTAAAGGGTAAGTGGGGTAATCAATAATTTGTATAATTGGCGTGCCGCTTACCAGATTCATTTTGGCTATTTCGCGGTTTTTGGCAGCCTCGGCATACATTACGTTTAATACTTCGGCTTCGCTTTCCAGGCGTTGTTGCTGCATCATAACCGAGGCGGGCAGGGTGTTGGCGCGCAGTGCGCTGCGGTGGTCGTCAATCCACTCGGCCAGGGCATTTTCTTTGGAAATAAGCAGGCGATACAAAGAATCGACCCGTTTTTCAATGAGGCGGTATGCCTCGTACTCTTGTTCAACGGTTTTTCTGACATAATAATCGCTCAGGGTTTTCACCAATTCTCCTGCAAATTCTTTTGAAAACTGCTCCGATTTGGTTGTACATTCGGCTTTCATAATGCCGTTTTTGCTGGTAGCGGTATTGAGGTAGCTTTCAAAAATATCTTTATACAACATGCTGGCCACCTTGTTTTCCTTAAATGAAAACTTGTTTGCATCGGTAGCGGCAAACCGGAAATTGTGCAGGGAGGTATCGGCACGTTCCAGGTCGGCCGACAAATCAAAGAGGTCAATATAATGGTTGAAGAGCAAGTCTGATTTGCCGTTTACATCAATTTTTTTGAGAAGTGTGTTATAGATGATGTATTTTGAACTAAGCAATTCCACAATTTTTTCCGATTTCAGTTCGCCGCCTGCCGAACCGGTATTGATGCCCAGTTGTCCGGCAAGTTGCATAAAACCCGAAAACCTGGAGGGTGAGTCGGAGGTGGTCATAAAGGTAACACTGGCTGTATAGGTAACAGGTTTTCGTTTCGCATTAATATAGGTAAAGACGCACAAAACGCCGCAAACCAGTACATACCAGTACCATTTACCCACAAACTCGCGCAGGTAATCATTAATAACCAGCAGCGTTGTTTTAAGCGATGCATCAAATTGGTAATTTTCGGGCATAAAAGGGGCTTTCGGCTTGTTGGCGGTTAATCGTAATTAAATCGGGCAGCAAATCACCACAAAACGAGGTTAAAGAACGTGTTTTGTCTGCAAAAGTAAATTTTGGGGTTTCTGCTTATGCTTCGCTGCTAAGAAAGGGGTATTTGTAGGAGTCCGGCGGCACGAAATTTTCTTTAATTGCCCTTGCCGATACCCACCTGATGAGGTTGAGGTAAGAACCGGCCTTGTCATTGGTGCCCGAAGCACGGCCACCTCCAAAAGGTTGTTGGTTTACCACTGCCCCCGTAGGTTTGTCGTTAATGTAAAAATTACCGGCGGCGTGGCGCAGTTTATGGGTAGCCAGGGCAATGGCCTGCCGGTCTTGCGCAAACAGGGCGCCGGTGAGGGCATAGGGCGATGTTTTATTCAGCAAATCAAGGGTTTCTTCAAACTGATGGTCGTTATACACATAAATGGTAAGCACCGGCCCGAAAATTTCTTCGCACATGGTAATATAATGGGGGTCTTTTACCAAAATAACCGTTGGTTCTATAAAAAAGCCCTCGGCTTTGCTGTAGTTGCCGCCGGCAATAATTTCTGCATCGGGGTGATTTCGGGCAGTCTCAATATATTGGGCAATTTTATCAAACGATTTTTCATCTATTACGGCGTTAATAAAGTTGCCAAAATCTTCAACCGTACCCATTTTAAATTCCATCAGGTCTTCGGTCAGCAGTTCGCGCACTTCCATCCAAAGGCTTTTGGGTATATATGCTCTTGATGCTGCCGAACATTTTTGCCCCTGGTATTCAAAAGCGCCTCTGGAAAGGGCGGTAGCCACAAATTCGGGTTTGGCCGATGGGTGCGCAATAACAAAATCTTTACCGCCTGTTTCGCCCACAATGCGCGGGTAGGTTTTATAATTGGCTATGTTACTGCCAATGGTTTTCCACATGTACTGAAACGTGCCGGTAGAGCCGGTAAAGTGTATGCCGGCAAAATCGGGGTGGGCAAAAACGGTGTTGCCTACTGTTGGGCCATCGGTATATATGAGGTTAATTACTCCATCGGGCAGGCCGGCTTCGCGCAGTACTTTCATAATAATGTTGGCCGAGTAAATTTGTGTTTCGGCCGGTTTCCACACCACTGTATTGCCCATAAGGGCGGGCGAGGTTGGCAGGTTTCCGGCAATGGCGGTAAAGTTAAAGGGGGTAATGGCCAACACAAACCCCTCTAAGGGGCGGTACTCCATGCGGTTCCAGATGCCTTTTGAAGAACCGGGCTGGTTGGCGTAAATTTGTTGCATGTACCAGACATTAAACCGCAAAAAATCTATGAGTTCGCAAGCCGAGTCAATTTCTGCCTGAAACGCATTTTTTGACTGCCCCAGCATGGTGGCGGCGTTTATGGCATAGCGGTAGGGGCCGGCTAATAAATCTGCTGCTTTAAGAAAAATGGCTGCGCGGTGCTCCCAGGGCATTTCTTCCCAGGCAGATTTGGCAGAGAGGGCTGCTTCTATGGCTTGCGCCACATGCTGACTGCCGCCCCTGTGGTAGTACCCAAGGGTATGTGCCCTTTCGTGCGGCGGATGTATGGCAACCAAGTTGCCGGTTAGCACTTCCTTACCGCCAATGTACATGGGTATATCGGCAACCTCAGATTTTGCGGTTTTAAGAGCCGCTTTAAGGGCTGCTCTTTCAGGGCTTCCGGGAGCATAGGAAAGTACCGGTTCGTTTTGTGGCTGTGGTACAGAAAAAAAGCCTGTAAGCATATTGGAAAAGTTTTTTAGGGCTTTGGCAGCGGTTGAACAATATTTTTTGCGCTGCAAAAATAAGCCATAAAGCGCTGTTTATACAACAAAGCGCAAGGAAAGTGAGCCGAAAATGATTTTTTTACCTTGCCTCCCCGCCCCTGCAGCCTTTGGGCAGTTGATGTGGCGCAGGGTAAAGGGGCAAAATGGCAATTATTCTTCTTTTGTTGGTTGCAGCAAAGGGGCAATATCGGGGCAGTTGTTGCTCAACAGCCGGTACAGCAAATCCATGGGAGAATCGGAGAAAACGGCAACAATGCGTGCCTGATAGAGTGTTGCCCCGTCAAAAAAACCCTGAACCAAAGCCAGTTTACCCAATTGCCCGGAGTTTATGGAAACAGGTGCGGGGCTTCGGGCCTCCATAATGCGAATGCCGGTAAGCGGAACATCCCACCCGTTCATGGTAAGCACACTGGAAACAGGGTGCATGGCGGGGTTAAACTGCAAAACCCCGATGAGTGTTTGCAAATTGGTTTCTTTGGCAGTTTCAGCCAGCACAGAGTCGGTTGGGTTAAAAGGTAAAAGTACCGTTTGGCGATTTACCGGATTTGTAATTACTGCTATATATTGCATGGTTGCGGGCGGGTTAAGGGTGTTTTTTTGTTGGGTTATGGTGTTTTGCGTTGTTTTTGAAGGGCAACAGGCCGAAGTTATTAGCAAAACCTGCAACACAAGACAAATAAAAGTTAATAACGATAGGCGGCCGGTATTCATTGAATTAGAAATTGAGGTGGTTTGGCTAATATTTTCATTTCGTTGCTATCTTTGTAAACGGTAAAATTATACAATAATTTGACGGATTTTACCAACCGGTAATTTTTTTTGCCTCCACACCCTAAAGTTAAAAATCAGCACCATGAGCCAATACATTACCATAGCCGTTGACCACGAAATTGTGCTTAAACCGGCAGAACCGGCAAATGCCACAGCCCTTTACACGCTTATAGAAAGCAGCCGTAGTTACCTTGCCGAATGGCTGCCCTGGGTTATGTTCAGCATGAGCGCCAAACAAACCGAACAGTTTATAAGACAAACCATGTCAAAAAAGAACCGGTTAGAGCAGGTGGTGTATGTAATTTGGTTCCAAAACCAAATTACCGGGCTGATAGATTTGCATTTTATTGACACTTTTAACCGCAAAGCTTATATAGGTTATTGGCTTGGGCAATCGTGGCAGGGACGTGGCATTATGACACGCGCCTGCCGGGGACTAATTGATACGGCTTTTAATTTTTATGACCTTAACCGGATTGTCATCAGATGTGCCGACGAAAATGACAAAAGCAGCGCCATACCCCTTCGGTTGGGCTTTACCTACGAAGGCTCTGAACGACAAGGCGAATGGCTCAATGGCCGTTTTGTAAACTTAAGGGTTTACAGCATCTTAAAACAGGATTGGAAATAACAACCCCGCCGGCATCCGGAAAGACAATTTGCCGCCTGAGTTTTTTTTCTTAATTTTGCAGTGCCGTTTGCAGCATATTAAAAAAACAACAGCAAAATCATGCACTTTCTGAACTTACTTTTAACTGTGCTCTACACGCTGTATGTACAGCCTTTATTGGTAACTGAAAACAACAACACCTACCCCCAACCCGAACATGTACTTTGCACCGGGGTGCCACTGCACGTGGTTATGATTGGCATTGACGGACTTACCTCAGACGGATTATTGCGCGCCAATACTCCGGTAATAGACGGGCTGCGCAAAAACGGAGCATGGTCATTGCAAGCACAACCCGTACAACCAACCTTGAGCAGCCCCAACTGGGCTTCTCTCTTAACCGGTGTTTTGCCGGAAGTACACGGAATTTATGAAAATGGATGGGAAGCGCCCCGGGCAGCCGTAGCTGCAACCGGAAATAGCGGCTATGAACTGCCCGTGCCATCTTTGTTTGCTGTTTTACGCCGGCAATACCCTCATGCCAATACCGCCTGCTTTTACCAGTGGCAAGAACTGCAACGCCTCATAGAACCCAATGCAACTGCCAGATTATCGCATACCGGCAATGAATCTATTACGGTAAACTGTGCAGCCCGGTATATTAAAAAACACAAACCGGCTTTTACTTTCCTGCATTTTGATAACGTGGACCACGCCGGACACATTTTCGGTTACCAGTCCGAAACCTATATCAACGCCATAGAAACTACCGATGCACTGCTCAACCGTCTGGTAAATGTTATCAACCAATCGGGAATGGCAGCACATACCGTTTTTATTATTACCACCGACCACGGCGGCATTGACCATAACCACGGCGGACAAACGCCCGAAGAATGTAATACTCCCTTCATAATTTCCGGGCCGGGTATTAAAAAAGACTATGCCATTAAAAACAGTCTCCAAATTTATGACATAGCGCCAACAGTAGCCAAACTATTGGGGCTGAAACAACCCGCCCATTGGGCCGGAACCCCGGCTGAAGAGGTGTTCCTAAACCCCGGAAGTTCGGTAGCTGTTCCCTGACAACCGGCGCTGCGGGGTTTGCCGGCATTGTGCCCTATTTTTGCTGCCCTACACTTGCAAGCGCCCTTTTAACGTATTCAATAATGTTGATTTGCTTTTTAATATCGTAGTTTAACCGCTTCTGCGCTTCCTTATTTTCTGTAAGTTGTGCTTCGGCGCGTTGCATGGCGGCTCTAAGGTTGGTCAGTTCTTCCATTATTCCTGCTTCGGCATCCTTCATGTCGGTTCTTTGGTTGTCAAGCCCCAACAAGCGGCTCTCTTCTTCCAAAAGTACATTGTTAAAAGCTCGCACCGACTCACTAATGGCAAAATCGAGCATAATTTTTTGCATAACCGCAAATTTAGCGGCATCGGTTTTTGAGCTAAGATAAGTTCCGCCACCAATATCGGCCTGCAACTTCAATAAAGCGCCCTTATCATTTCCGTCAATCTTTGAGTATATATTTACCACCTCTCCCACTCCGTTAATATTGGCGCTGCCGGTATAAAACTCACCTCTTGTACCCTTGGTTTTACCCTTAAAGTTTTTAAGGTATTTCACCCATGATTTTTCAACTTTTTTCAGGTCGGCTGCAGGTATGTTAATTTTTATGGTTGGCCCCTGGTGCGAATAAATGGTTTCATAACTTTCACCAACCTCAATTTTGGGCGGTTCGGGCATAGGGGCAAGGAGCGAGTCGGCAACCTGTTGCTTTACCGAGGCCGGAGGAGTAACGGGAGCATTGCTTTTGGCAGGTTGCGCCTCAACCCGAAGCAAAACGCCTGTATTTAAAATAGCTGCAAAACCCCATAAGGTAAAAACGGTGCGCAATAGCTGTTTCATAGTGAAGTGCAATACAGTTTAAATGGTAGAAAAATAAATAATTTTAACAAAACTGCGTAACGCAAATGCTTAACAAACTTTTACATTAACCAAATTTACAAGCGGCTGTACTTTGAAATAGCCGTATTGGGTAAAAAACCACCACTTTACCCGCAAAATTATAGCGGCAGGCAATGGCAAATACAATAAACCGCCCAAAAGTACAAAAGAACCGCTATTTTTACCGCAAAATACAGACTATAGCTGTAAACTTGAACTGTTTTACCCAAAAATAAAGCATTTTGTTACTTAAACCATTGGCTATATTGTTTACCGGGGCAGCGGCGGCATTGTTGCTGGCATTTACGCTGCTTGCACCGCCGCAAGGAGTTGCCCCGCCCGACAGCCTGTTTGAAACGGCAAACAGGCTGCAAAAACAGGAATTGCCCGATAGTGCCGTTATGCTGTACCAACAGGCAGCCAACGGGTACAAAACTACCCGAAACTGGACACAATGGTTTGATTGTATTAACAAAGTACGCGAAATTTATAAATCTGCGCGCAACTACCCGGCTTCTGTGCAACACATGCGGCAGGCCGCACAAATTGCCCTTTCCGAAATTGGCGCTACCGATACCATTACTGCCCGCGTGCTTACCCGGTTAGGCACGGCTTACGATGTGTGGGGTAAATACGACAGCGCCATGATTGCCTACCAGCAGGCTGCAGCTATTTTTGAAATACACCATACTGAAGATGCTACCGTGGCCACCCTGCAAAAAAATATTGGCAATATTTACGGGCGCCGAATGGATTACCAACAAGCTACCGACCACCTGAGCGAAGCCCTGCGCATACGCCTGCAACTCAATGACCTGGAAGTGGCAGCACGTATTTACAACGATTTGGGCATTGTTTACCAAAACTGGAACGATTTTGATAACGCATTGCAACACTTTAACCGCTCCCTTAACCTGCTAAAACCCAATGACGGTTTCAGGGCAGTGGTGTTTACCAATATTGCCGCATCGTACCAAGGGCAGCAGCAGTATGGTAAAGCCGGCAATTACCTGCAAAAAGCCCTGCAACTGTTTATTGACCAATACGGAAACACTCATGAGTATGTGTCGGCAGCCTATCTTTCTATGGCGCAGGTGCAACAACAACAAGGTAATTTTGAACTGGCTATTGCAGGCTACCGGCAGTCACTTGCCATTGCCCGGCAACTTTACGGACAAAAACACCGCGACATTACCCGTATTTATGCAGGTTTGGCCGGCGCTTATGCCAATATCAGCCAGCCCGAACAGGCCTTGCAATATTACCAAAATGCCCTTGCTGCCCTGCTGCCCTTTTTTAATGATACAGTGCCAACTGCCAACCCATCGGAAAAACACTTTATACCCGACCCCTGGCTGTTCGATATTTTGCAATCAAAAGGCGAAGTTTGGTTGCAACTCTACCGGCATCAGCCCGATACCGTGCTGTTGCACAGAGCGCTGTCCTGCTTTGGGTTAGCTGCCAGACACATCAATTTTTTGAGGCGCAGTTATGCATCGGAGTTATCAAAACTAAAACTGTCTAACCTCACCTATTCCAACTTTGAACGCGCCATGTGGGCAGCCGCACAGTTGTATGCCCACAAACCAAACCCGCAAATGGCAGATACAGCCCTGCTTTTTGCCGAGCAATATAAGGCTGCCGTTTTGCTGGAAAGCGTACAAAACAACGAAGCGCGCCTGTTTGCCAACTTGCCGCCCCAACTGCTGGAAGAAGACCGGCAACTGCGCGAAACCCTTGCCCAAACAGAACAGCATTATTTTGAAATGCAGCAACAACACGCCCCCGATGACAGCCTGCAATTAACCGATAAAAAACTGTTTGACCTGCGCCGTAAAAGCAACCGGCTTACCCAACTCATAGAACAACAATACCCGCAATACAACCGGCTGAAATTTGAAGCCAAAACCGCCGGCATTGCCGATATTTCGGGTAAATTGCTTGACTTGAAAACGGCACTCATTAACTATTTTACCGCCGATTCTGCTATCTATGCCATTGTGGTAACCCGCCATACAGCGGCGCTGTACACATTGGGCAAAACACCTGCTTTTGAGCAAGACCTCGATACACTGCGCGCACTGCTGTCGCAACCCACTGCCGTGCAACGAAATGCAGAACAGACTTATGCCGGATTTACCAAATGCGCCCACCAACTTTACAATACCCTGCTGCAACAACCCTTAGCGCAACTGCCCAACAGTATAAACCGCCTCATAATTGTGCCTGATGGCAAACTGGGTTACCTGCCCTTTGAAATTCTGTTGCCAACCCTGCCCAACAGCACCCTTGCCGATTTCAGAACCCTGGCGCCGCTGTATCTGCTTCAGCGCTATGCCATAAGTTACGGGGCATCGGCAACGCTGTTGCTGGAGCAGCAAACAGCCGCCCGCCACCAAACAGCCGCCAACCTTTTTGCCGGTTTTGCACCGCAATATATACAGCAACCCGGCAGCAACAACAATTTGCCGCCCGAAACACAAATGCAACTGCAAGGTGCAGTGCAGGAAGTAGAACAAATTGCCCAACTTACCGGCGGACAGGCGTTTTTGTACCAAACTGCCACCAAAGACCGGTTTAAAAACATGGCAGGCAACTATAAAATTTTACACTTGGCCATGCACGGAGTGGTAAACGACCAAAACCCCATGTACTCAAAACTGCTGTTTACCCAAGCGCCCGGCATGACCCCCGACGAAACCGAACTTAACACCTACGAGCTGTACACCATGAACCTGAATGCCGATTTGGCAGTGCTGAGCGCTTGCAGCACCGGCGAAGGGCAAATTCAGAAAGGCGAAGGAATTATGAGTTTGTCGAGAGGTTTTATTTATGCAGGCTGCCCAAGCATTGTAATGAGTTTATGGAAAGCAGCCGATGCCAGTACCCGACATGTTATGCAAACCTTTTACCATGGTTTAATGCAGCAAAAAAGCAAAGATATTGCCCTGCAGGAAGCCAAAACAGCCTTTCTTGCCTCTGCCGACCGCCTTACCTCCTACCCCTTTTATTGGGCAACCTTTGTACAACTGGGCAATACGCAACCTATACCTGCCGGCAATGCTTATGCTCCCTGGATTTTGGGACTTTTGGCAGCAGCAGCACTGGCGTTTTACGGCTGGTTCCGCATAAAAAACAAAACCCGCCAATCACCTGTTTAGGTGCAGCGGGCTGCATAGCTTAAAACCGCAAACTGCGGCGCACTAATATACCAGTGCATTATGCAATGCATCGGGACGGTTGCTTTCTACAAATCTAAGAGGGCTGTAAGCGGCATTGTGGCGCAAAAATGCCGATATAGTACTGAAATTATAATTGGTAACGGCTGTTTTTGCTTCGGGCATAATAACGGGGCTTTTGCAGGTAAGGTTAAACATAAACTGCATATCGCCACATCCTGCCGGGCTGGGTAAAGTAAAATTATCAATCATTACAATAAGCGCCTTGTGTTCAGGCAAATTGCCGCTTATGGCGTAACCAAGTGTATAATAATTGGCATTATCGGGTGTAGTAATGCTGCTTATGGTTACAGTTAAACCGTCGGCAAGCTGAGGGTTTTGCAAGCGTCCGTTTACCGTATCATATTTATATATTTTGATGTTAGACTTGACAGCTGCCGCAAAATTTGCCGGCACCACCATAGATTTGGGAAACATAATAACACCCTGTATTTGTGCGGTTTCGCCGGCCCTTACCAAAGTAATACAAAAAATACCGGTAACAAATAAAATTGCTTGTAATGTTGCTTTCATAGTGTTGAATTTTGAATGGTTTGTTTGTGTTGTTTTCGGTAATTGGTAAAACAAAAGGAGTAGTTGTAACCGGTTTGATGGTATTTTTCCGAAAAAAATATGCACGTACCGGTTACTGTTCTGCATTACCTTCTTTTAAACGCCCGTGCATTTGCCCCAAAACCCGAAGCACAACCTGTTTGGTTTGCGCAAGGCCGGTATTTCATTGGGCACTTACGCCCGTATAAAACAAAACGGCCCCTTGCCAAAAGACAAAGAGCCGCGAGCAGTCAGCTATATGAATACAAAATGTGTGCAGAATAGATTAATAAGGTATGGCCTGTTTATCGGCGGTAAAGTTGTAGTTCTCAAAAACTTTATCGGAACTGGTAAGCACAGCAATAAGCGTTTGTGGGTTGGTAGCAAAAACCATGTGTATGCCACCCAAACCGCCACAACTTTCCACGCAAAAATCGCCTATGCCCACAATAATGGGTTTACCCATCGGCATATTGCCGTTCAGCACATAGTTAAACTTGTAGTAAGACGAGGAGGCATTAGTAACATCGGTAACAGTCAGGCTGAGGTTGTTCAGCAATTGCGGATTTTTCAGTTGCCCGTTTACCAAATCATATTTATAGGCTTTCATGTTTGTTTTTACCTTGTCGGTAAAATTGGCAGGCAAGCCCAGCGACTTTGAAAAGGTAATGGTGCCTGTAATTTGAGAGGTTGCCAATGATACCACAATACCGGGGTTAACGGTAATGTTCTGCAAGTTGGAATTGGCGGGCGACAAAGGTATGTTGTTGTTTTGGGCAATGGCTGCATGGGCAAAAGCAGCAAAAAGGGCAAATAAGGCAAATACTTTTACAAAGGTTTTCATGGTTTTGTTGTTTTTGTTGTGAGTTAATTGTTTTGTTTTGTGTTGGCTTTGGTTTTTCGGGTTTTCAAAAGTTGGTCAATCAATGCGGCCTTGCGTAACCGCTGCGGAGCTATTTTTTTCAATTTGCGGTCAATAAATTTTTGCGCTGACTTAACCTGCTGTAAATTCAACCATTTAAGCATTACTGCCGTTAAACACCCATGAACTATCTGGCGCATTTTTTCTTAGACCATACCGACCCGCGGCCGCATTTTACCGCCGGCGCCATGTTGCCCGATTTGGGGCGCAGCTTTGGAAAAGGTTATCGCATTCAGGCCATTTATTTACCACCGCAAACAAGTGCGCAGCAACTACTGCATCATTTAAATGCAGGTGTAGAACGCCACCACCATGCCGACAAATTATTCCATACTTCGGCATTTTTCAGGCGGCATTTTGAATTGGTGAAAAGCAATTTATATAAAGCACAACTGCAAAGCATTCCCAAATATACCTATTTTGTTGCCCATGTACTGCTTGAAATGCTTATAGACCGGCTGCTCATGAAACAGCACCCGCATTTATGCGACAACTATTATAATGCTTTGCTGCGAACCGACACAATGGTTATAAGCCGGTATATGCAGCTATGGGGAATGCCAAAGGAAGAAGCCCTGAAATTTACAGGGCATTTTGAATTGTTTTGCACAAATCAATATTTGTACCATTACCAAACCAATGCCGGCTTGTTATATGGCCTGGAGCGCATGTACCAACGGGTAATGCCGGGTTATTTTCCGGAAAAGGACAAAATACGGTTAGAAGCCTGTATAGCTGCCTGCGAGGAAGCTATGGAAGAAGACCTGCCTTTGCTGTTTGCGCCCGATGGAATATTTAGGAACAGTGATTGATAAGTAGCATTTTCTGCCCGAAATGCCTGCCAACACAATCGGTATATGTGCTAAGAGGCTGTACGAAATGTATCTGTAACTACTTTTGGGGCCAATGTTTTTTTTATTGCTTTGTGTTTCGCTTGTTTTTTGGATAAGCAATTGCTTTAACCGCAAAGCCGGCAAAGAAATTAGCGATTATTTGCAAGTAAACATGTGCTAATTTCACTTTTCGTACAAAACAAGGGCTATGGGTGCGGGTGGTTGGGGTGTGCCCTTCCTTTAATTTCACCTTTCTGGAATGCTTTTTCCAGTTCCTGCAGTTCGCGTTCTTCTTCGGCGGTAAGTGGGGTAATATCTAATTTGTTTAAATCGGGTTGGCCGGCGCGCACCCAGGCAGTGTACCAAAAACTGCCCACGTTAATAACCGCATCACGCATCCGGCGTTCAATCATTCCGTTCAACATATCGGAATAATTTTTTGAAAAGTCTTCGCAATAAGTTTGCACAATGGTTTGTGCGCGGGTTTCGTAACAATACTTTTCGTCTGTACCGGAGGCAAGGGTAAGTTCGCGTTCAAAACTCAGAACCGAGTCAACGGCATTGGCGCTTTCGAGCACAAAGTTCCAGATGGTTTCGTTTGGTTTGCTTACATACCGGGCTTTACCCACCCAATAATCGTAGTTATCGCCAAACAATTCGGGAATTCTTGACTCCCAAAATCCGTGTATGCCTTGCTGATTGGTTTTTTGGCCGTTATAATTGCTGCTGGTGTGCAAGGGTACGTGGGCATCGGCAATATAATGCCCTATTTCGGCCGACAAGCGCAAAACCCGGTTTGAGTTGCCTTCTTTAAAGGCATCGGTAAGGCGGTAAAGCATCAATTCTACATGCCAGGGCACAATACCGTGGGCTTTAAGGGTATCTTCGGTAAATTTTGATGCGGCTTCGTCCCAGCGGCGAGGCACTTCGTTAAACGGGTATGCACCGTAGCGGTCCAGGTCAATATAATGACGGGGCGCTTCATCAACAGTGGCATAGCGGCGTTTGTCGGGGTCAACGGCATGCTCGGTTATATATTCAATGTTTTCCTTGTAAAAGCCAATCATTTCGGGCGGCAGGGTAAAAACGGCCAACCTGTTAATGCGTTTATGCGCCCAAAAGCCCCAAGCGTTTGCCGGTTGTCTTAAAACATACAACAACAGAGGCAATATCAGAACCAAAACAAAAAGCAAAATAGCTACTCGTGCAATATATTTATTCATAAATGGCTGGGATAAAAAAACAGATTAAACAAGACAGAAAAAAATTTAAGCCGTTTTACAAGTTTTGGGCAGCGCACAAATACCGGAACAAATAGAAATAGTTAATATTTTACATAAAATTGAAATTGGTGCGGTTGCAAAGGCTAAGGTAAGGTAAAAAGATGTATATTAACAACATTTTGCGCAAAAAAACTGTTTCTGTGCAAAGTTTGGCATACAGGCTGTGTTATAGCATTGCAAAAACTGCACTGCATAAAACACAGATTGCCAAATAATTGTTGTTTGCTACGCCTGTTTTTTTACCAAACGGCGGGCATGTTTAATGGTTGGCACGTTGCTGGTCCACTGCGGCAGGGTGGCGGTAATGGCAATTTCTTCAAGTGCTTCTGCCACCATAAAAAAGGCAGCAAACCTGAACGGCCAGGGTGTAATATCAAAAAGAAGCAACAACGATGAAATACCCATTAAAACCCCCGATATTTTTGCCATATAGGTATGATAACTGGTAATTCGTTTGTATTTTACCAAACCGTAAGCTATAGGCACCAACAAAGCCAGCAATACAATGGTTACAAACAGCCATTCCCTTGCAATAACATGGGGCCAAAGCAACCATGCACTCAATGGTGTGGTAATAAACAAAGTAAGGTCGGCCCAACTGTCTAATTTAGTTCCCAACTGCGAGGTTTGCTGCAATTTGCGGGCAATAAACCCGTCAATAGCATCGGAAAACAAGGCGGCGGCAAGACAGTAAAGGAAGGTCATCTGCTTACCCTGCCAGGCTAAAACGGGCAGCAGCATCGCCATACCTAATCGAAAAACGCAGAGTGCGTTTGCAATATTGATTTTGCTATTACTTGCCGGGTGCATGGCTTATTAAAAGGTATATTAAAGGACAAAAGTATATGCTGCCGCGTACAGCTGAAACTAAGAGGCTTGATATCGTTCAATAAGCATGGCGTGGCCGTGTGCACCCGCAGCGCAGGCAGCAATGAGCGCTCTTTTACCATTTTCTTTAATAAGGCGGTTGGCGGCAGTAGTAAGCAGGCGGGCACCGGTGGCACCAAAGGGGTGCCCAATGGAAAGAGAGCCGCCCCAAAGGTTAAACTTATCCATAGGAATTTGTCCGACTGCTTTTTTTAAGCCCAGTTTTTGCTGTGCAAACTCGTCGGAGGCCAGGCATTTAAGGTTGGCCAAAATTTGTCCTGCAAATGCTTCGTGAAACTCAAACACATCAATATCATCGGGTTTAAATTTGGTTTTTGCAAGCAGTTTTGCGGTAGCATAGGCAGGTCCCAGCAGCAATTCCTCTTCCAGGTCTTGTCCGGTAAAGGTAAAATCAACAATTACCGCCTTTGGGGTAAGTCCCAGTTCCAGGGCTTTTTCTTCGGTAGTAATAAGTACGGCTGCCGCGCCGTCTGTTAAAAAAGAGGAGTTGGCAGCGGTCAGGGTTCCAAATTGACGGTCAAAAGCGGGGCTAAGTTTAGCAATACCTTCATAGGTAGTATCGGGTCTTATGCCGTTGTCTTTAGCTATTGGCATGAATGCCGGCGGTATGGCCACGCCGGTAATTTCATTTGCCAGATTGCCGTTTTCGGCGGCTTTTGCGGCAAGCTGATGCGAGCGCACGGCAAATTCATCTTGTTCTTGCCGTGAAACACCGTATTTGGCCGCCAGAATTTCGCAATCCTGCCCCATAGTTCGGTTGGTGCTGTATTCGGCAATAGCGGGTTTATCGGGTATAAAATCGGAGGGGCGCAGGGATGATGCAAATTTGAGCATATCCATGGTGCCTTTGAGTTTTTGCGCCTTAAACAATTTGTTGCGCATGGCTTTTGTAAACCCTATGGGGGTATCGGAGGCGGTATCTACGCCGCCGGCAATTACCATTTGCGCATGTTGCGCCATAAGAGCATACACTCCGTCGGCAATGGCACGGTTGGCCGAAATGCAGGCCATGGTTACGGTATGGCAGGGTGTGGTGTTGGGAATGCCGGCGGTAAGGGCGGCCTCGCGGGCTACGTTGCTGGTACGCAGGTTAGAAATTACGGTTCCCATCACTACTGCATCGGTATGGCGGGGGTCTAAGCCGGTTTTATCGAGCAGTCCTTTAATGGCAAATTGTCCAAGTTCATACGACATTAAATCCATATAATCTGTGCCCGACCTTAAGAAAGGGGTGCGACAACCGTCAATCAATACAATTCTGTTTTTTTTCATGTAATGCCTTTTTTATTAACACAAGGAATGGTACAATGCAACTTTGGGGTAAAGGTACAAAAAAGGGTGTGAATATAAAACAGCGTATTACACTGCCAGCCCGAAGTTAGATACCCTCTGTTGATTATTTTTTTACAAAAAAATGTCAAATAAGGGAATTGGCTTTTAGGAAAGCAGAATTTTTGTACTTTTGTGGGCTGTTTTGCCCAAACATTACACTATGAACACAACAATAAAGGCTGTTTTTGCTTTAGATAACACACAAGACAAGAGCAGTGGTCAGCATCATATATACCCGCCTCAAAACGAAGCCACCCCCGCCAACCGGTTGTTTATTGTAAGCGCCGGCATTGGTTTGGAAGAGCATACGCACACCATGGCCACCATTGCCAACAATACTTTTGTGCGCCTGCTTACCGGCTCTGCAAGGCTTAAAACCGAGCGATTGGGGCAGGTATTAATAAATGATGCACTTCGCCATGCCGAGCGCGAAGCACAAAAGTACCTGAACCAGTACCCACGCCTTGCGGGTGTGTATGGTGTTGTGGCGCTCTCGCATTTTAATGCCGATGGCAGTATTACCCTGGCTTGGGTGGGTAACTGCAGGGCATATCATATAAGACAGGGTAGAATATTGTACCAAACAGAAGACCATGTTGCCAATATGATGATGCAAGACAGGGTAATGACTGTGCCGCGTGGCATTAACGGCACCGAACCTGCCTGGGCCAGTGTTTCTACCATTACCAACATTCAGGCAGGCGACCTGCTGCTGCTATGTACGCCTGCTGTTGTTACTGCTACAAGCGAAGAACAACTTGCCGAAATTTGTACCCAAGCTACCGACGCACAGGCCTTGTACCAAAGCATTGCCGCCAAACTGCAAACTGCAGCCGAACCCGAAGCCGCCCTGTTTGTGGTGCAAATAGAAAACTCGGTTTTGGCTAATGCAAAAGGTAATTTGCAACATGCCAACAATAACCTTTCCTCTTATGCCGATTTATTTCATCAAAGCACCCAGTCTAAAACAATGGGTGTAGGCCGCGATGCCATGCTGAAAGCCGGCATTGTACTTACTGCCCTTCTGGTTTTAGCCGCCAGCAGTTACTTGTTGTACCGCTACTTTAGCAACCAACCCAAACGGATGGTGAACAACCTTATCAGCGAAGCACAGGCATTGGCCAGCGAAGGCAATTACGTCAAAGCAATTACCGACCTTGAAAAAGCTCTTTCTATTGAAACCTCGGATACTGAAGCGCTGAGTACCGCCCAGTATATGTTGCAAAAAATGCGTCAATCTATTGTGGTTACGCAAGGCGACTCACTGTTTGATGCCGGCGAGTTTTTTGAAGCAAAAACTATTTATGAACGGGCTTATACCATGGATACCGACAATGCCGATGTGCAAAACAAGGTGAACCAGATAAAAAAACTGATTGACGACGAAAAAAAGACCCGTCTTAAAAAAGCCGACAGCCTTTATACCGCAAAAGATTATGCAAGCGCACGAAACGCCCTGTTGGAAGCCTTGTTCTATGACCAAAACAACAAACGCATATTGGAAAAAATAAACGAGTGCAACGCCCGCCTGAAAGAAGACACCCTTTCTGCCGCAAATGCCGTTAAGAGAGCTACCTCCTATGTGCGCTCGTTAAAAGATACCTTAAAATAACCTTTTGCGCATAAAAAACCACACAATGCTGATGGTTAGCACCGCTGCAAACAATACTACCCTTGCAAAAGCGTGTGGACTTTGTTGCCCCAGCAAGGGTACATTCATGCCGTAAAAACTGGCTACCAGCGTAGGCACCATTAAAACAATGGTAATGGAGGTAAGCCTTTGCATAATGGTGTTCATGTTGTTTGAAATAATGGAAGCAAAGGCATCCATGGTGGCGTTGAGAATATTGGTATAAATTTGCGCCATTTCCTGCGCCTGATTCATATCAATCATAATATCGGAAAAAAAGTCTTTTTCCTCTTCCCGGTCATTAATATTTAAAAAATCGGTTCGCTGCATACGCAGCATAGTAAGTTCATTGTCGCGCAGGGTGGTTACAAAGTAAACCAAACTTTTTTGCAGGCGCATAAGTTTAGACAATTCCTGATTGCGCACTGCTGTATAAAGTTCTTTTTCGTACAGGTTGCGCTGGTGGTTCATGTTTTTAAGAAAGTGGAGGAAATAATGCACCGTTCTTTCAAAAAACAGCAGGATAAAGAGGCTATGGTCGCCTGTTTGAAAACTTTTCACATCGGAATTGAGGAAATGATCAACCACAAGGTTTTTAAATGCCGAAATGGTTACTATATAGTCATCTACTTCCACAATACCAACCGGCGCAGTTATGTAGAGGGCTTCGTGTCCGTTTTCATCTTCGTTTTCGTTTTTTATGGGAATGTTTACCACAATAAAGCGCACACCCTCTTCTTGTTCATACCTCGAACGCTCGTCAATATCGAGCGAATCAATGAAAAAGTCGGTAGAAATATCCAGTTCATCACTCAATTTTTTTAATTCCTCATGTGTATAAGGCGGATACACGTTTATCCACGCCCCTTTTTCGGGCTTGTCAAGTTCTTTCAGAACGCCGTGTTTTTCTTTTTTGTAGTACTTAATCACAAGCAACAGAATTAAACAGTAATGAAACGTTGAGATGCCGGGGCGTATTTGCCACAAAGATTAAAAGTTTGCGGGTAAATTTAGTGTGGTGGAAATTGTTCCGTTAAATACAAAGGTGGCAGGGCCTTTGAGCCATATATCGGTAAAATGGGTGTGGTGGTTGGTTAATTGTACCCAAAGTTGCCCGCCTTTGGTTTCTACCGGAACGGTTACCGTTCCCAAACGGTTTTGCAGCATGGCGTAGGTAATAGCCGATGCCACAACGCCGGTTCCACAGGAATAGGTTTCGTTTTCAACCCCACGTTCATAGGTGGCAACCGCAATGCCCTGCGCATGGGGCTGTACAAAGTTTACGTTGATGCCTTGTTCTTTAAAATAAGGGCTGTACCGTATTTGCGCACCCTGTTCAAATACCGCTATATTGTTCAAATCGGTTACCATTTTTACATAATGCGGTGAGCCGGTATTTAGCACGTAATCATTATGGTATAGTTGTATCTCTTTAACAGGTTGCATTTGCAGCGACACAATACCTGTTTGTTGGTCAACGGCAGCTTCGTGCAGGCCGTCTGCGGCAACAAACCGGCAGGTATTACCGGAAAAAACGCCCAACTGCCGGGCAAAAGCCACGGCGCACCGCCCGCCGTTTCCGCACATGGAACCTTCGTTGCCATCGGCATTGTAGTACACCATTTCAAAATCGCAGTCGGGTCGGTTTTGTATAAGAATTACGCCGTCGGCTCCTATACCAAAGCGGCGGTGGCACCATGAGGCATATACATTGGTGTTAGCACGCGGCAACAAAAGGTTGCGATTATCAATCATAATGAAATCGTTTCCGGTGCCGTGGTATTTTGCAAAAGCTGTGTTCATACAAACTTTAAATATTTGGTATAGGTGTTTAGCAGAAAATATGAGCGGTGCAATTCGGCAATTTCATGGGGGTAAGTATTGGCAATGTTGTTGTTAAACCTGTTTTTTCCGTTTCCGCCTGCTCAACAAACAACAGGCAACTACAAAAGGTTAGCGGTTGGATTTAAGCGGCAGTACTTTTGTTTCCAATGTATCGGTAGTGGTGTCAGGCGGCTCGGCGGTGCCGGTTATTGTAGCAGAATCGGCAGGCAGCGGTTGCCCTGTGCCGGGGCCTTCTCCTATTACAAAAGCCACATAAGCTAAAACAGCTATTAAAATAAAAGAGAAAGCAGAAAATTTCCACCCCCAAATATTGCCCGACAGGTTTTGGGGATTTTGCCGGCTGTTATCATTTTGGGATTCCATGAGGCTGTTTTTATAAAATGATGAATGGCAAACTGTTTTTACCCGGTTGATAGTGCCAACAAACCTGCAAAGTGCAGGAAAAGATGAGGGCATTTTGCAAAACAGCAACCTTGTATGCTATCACTACAACTTGCGGTCAGGGTAAATGGTTCAGTATTGCAGCAAATCGAGCAAGTATTGCCCATAGCCGCTTTTCAGCAACGGGTGTGCCAGTCGCTCCAACTGAGCGGCATCAATAAACCCTTTACGGTAGGCTACTTCTTCTATGCAACCCACTTTCAATCCTTGTCTTTTTTCCAATACATGCACAAATTGGCTGGCCTCCATTAAAGACTCAAAAGTGCCGGTATCGAGCCATGCAGTACCGCGGTCTAATACGGCTACATGCAGTTGGTTGCGGCGCAGGTACTCGCGGTTTACATCGGTAATTTCGTACTCGCCGCGTTTGCTGGGTAGCAGGTTTCGGGCAATATCAATAACCCGGTTATCGTAAAAATACAATCCCGGTACAGCATAGTTTGATTTTGGCTGCAGTGGTTTTTCTTCAATGGAAACGGCTTTGTTGTTTTGGTCAAACTCCACTACGCCATAACGTTCGGGGTCCGATACGTGGTAAGCAAAAATTAAGCCGCCCTCTACCTGAGTACATTCTTCCAGTTGGCTTTCAAATTTGGTGCCGTAGAATATATTGTCGCCCAAAACCAGGGCTGCCTTGTCCTTTCCAATAAAGTTACTGCCCAAAACAAAAGCCTGTGCCAGCCCGTTGGGTACCAGCTGTTCTACGTAAGAAAAAGCACAGCCAAAAGAAGAGCCATCGCCCAATAAATGCCTGAACAGGGGCATGTGTTGCGGGGTAGAAATGATTAATACTTCATTAATACCTGCCAGCATAAGGGTAGAAAGCGGGTAATAAATCATGGGCTTGTCATAAATAGGCATTATTTGTTTGCTGATTGCATAAGTAATAGGGTGCAACCGTGTGCCCGAACCGCCCGCAAGAATAATTCCTTTCACGGTAATAATTTTGGCCAAAATTACCCTTAATTTGGCTTACTGCAATACAAAAAGTAAAAAAAGCCGGTAACAGGCGCCATTAATTATTTGCCAGCGCTTTTAGTTGCCCATCGGTTATGGTAACAATTACCCCATCTTTAGTGCTTAGCGGTACGTTAAGCAGTTGCATACCTTTTCCGGCAGCCTCTGTTTCGGTAATATGTATGTTTACTGAGGGTTCTGCAACTTTCAGTTCTTCATACACAAAAATAGCAATATCTTTTCTTAGCCCTCTTGGGCTATACTCTTTTACCAGCAGGGTTTTGCCCGAGTTTCCAACAATCTGCAACTTAATGGGGCTGCGGCTTTTTACCATAGGAACAGGCGATTGCATATGTTTTTCCTGTGTTTGCAGTTGGGTTGTAACAGTGGGCGAAGATACATACTTAAAACTGAGTACCAGTAATTGCTCATTTTTGGGGTAAAAATGCAATTTTGTGGCACTAAACAGCGCCAACACCCCAAAAAAAACGGTAAACAACAATACAGCAATAACATGGTTGGGTTTCAGAAAGTCGCGAACCGTAAGCGGTGCGGTATCATGATGCACATTGGCAGCGGTGTTATTGCTCAATTCCTGCGCAAAAGCTACAATCTCGGCATTGACATTTGGCTGAACCGAAGTAATGAACCGCACTTTAGACAAAGGTACTTTTTTTGACAACATGGGCGGTCGTTTGTGGGTAATCCGGTCAAGTGTCCAGGTTTTACCCAACCTGAAATAACATTCCTCGCACCCCATCAGCAATACCCCTTCGCAAACATGGCCGGTAATCATTTTTTCCAAATCTTTTGGGTTTACGCTGCCAATACAGGGTACTTTGTAATGTGCCGCATTTACTCCCTCCGGCATGCGCACCTGCGGAAAATAGGAACAAGAAAAAGCCGCTACGGTATGTTTTGGCGCATCGGGCAAGGTTTCCAAAACGGGATATCCGGGCAAGGTAATGGCATGCTCCTTGCACGATGCAATACAAATGCCGCAGCCCACACAATTGTCGGGGTTGAGTATAGCCTTGATTTCATTATTTTTCACCAGCATATCTATTGCCCCATAAGGACAATCATAAGAACAAAGGTTGCATGCATCGCATTTATCTAAATCTATTTGCGGTTTAACAACTGCTTTCTTTTTACCCATAAACGGAATAATTGCCAGCAAAAGCCCCGAGCCTAACATTAAAACCCAGTTTGCCCATACAGGTAATACTTTCATAAAATAATACCCGAAAAAATAATACCAGTCAAATGTGGTATCATACGGAATAAAGGTACTTTCGGCGCGGGCGTCACTTTTTACCGGCAATAGTACACATACCACACAAAGCGCCAACAATCCGTATATCATTAACTTTCGGGGCGGAAAAATCTTGGGGTTTTCAATTCGCAACACGTGAATCCACAAGATAATTATGGTAAGTACCGAAAAGAAAATATGCCCGAAAAGAGATACCTTAAAAAAACCGCCAACATAATCGAGGTTGTTGAGCAAAAAGGCGCCGGCAATAGCAGGGTCAAAAATTGGAACGGCGCTGATAAATTTGGCGGTAAGAAACCCGATGAGTTTGGCTTTTTGGTCCCATACCAAAATATAGCCGGTAACACCTATAAATACAACCACCAAAAACGAAATTACGCCGCTTATCCAAGAGAGCAGCCGTTTGTATTTACCAATAATAAGCGAGTGAATAAGATGTAAAATAACAAAAACCACCAGCAAATCTGATGAGTAGCGGTGCATACTTCGCATTAACCCATTAAACGGGTTGGCCGATATTTGCTGCACCGAGTCATAGGCATGTGCAGGGTTAATGGTGTAAAACAAAAAAATATAAATGCCCGTAACCGAAGCAACTGCAAAGAGAAAAATGGCAAAATCGCCCAAGTGGTAAAGCGGATTTAACCGCGAAGAATAAACACGACTGAAAAAAGCCGCTATTTTCTGGTATTTGAGGTGGTTAGACGACATAAAGTAAACTGTTTTGGCAACCGGGGTTTTGTTTCAAAATAAAAGACGCGTAAAGCATAAAAAGAAGGGGTTAACTGTTAATCAAAAATAAAACTCCGGGCAAGCAAAATGCCTATTACAAAAATAAAAAACAGGCCCGCAGAGGTCTGAATAATAAAACCCCAATCGAGTTGATAGGTTTTGGTAGCGGGGTCAAAAACAAAGCATCTCAAATAAAATCCTTCTACAATACCAACTCCCGATTTTTCTTTCTTTGCTTCTATAACTGCCAGTTTAAGGTCGTTTGGTTTAGGTTCAATGCCGTAAATATACCTCGAAATGCGTCCGGTTGGGGTAAGCACCACCACAATGTTGGGGTGCAAATACTCTTTAATATTTTCATTGTATTCGTACTGATAGTCTAACGACGTAAGTAAACTGGTAATATCGGCCCCGGTTTTACCGGTAACAACCCGCCAGTTTTGTCCGTCCATGTTCCACCGGTCTTCAAAACGTTTCATGTCTTCGGCGGTATCGGTTGAGTCGAAGGAGAAAGTAATTATGGTAAAATCTTTTCCCAACGTTTTTAGCTTATCAATCGAATTTTTTAATCCGCTGCTGATTAATGAACATGCTTTAGGGCATTTTGTATAAATTGGACTTATAATAACAGGTTTATCGCCCTTAAGCAAATCAAACAATATATGTTCTTTATCCTGCGAATCGCGCACCTTAACGTTTTCTGCTTTTTTCAGCAAAAACTTAGCTTCATCGGGCAAATTAAAAGCATTTCCCCGATGCATATTAATTAAATTTATAAGTAATGCGATTAAAATGTAAACAAACTTATTGGGGTGTAGAGCTATCATATTGTTAACAGGCTGAATTTTGAGTATCACAAATTAAATTTAAATATTTCAACATTTCAAAAATAACCCTGCAACAAACTACTGTTGCAGGGTTATTACCCAAAAAGCTATTTAGTTAACCGACCATGTAGCAGCCAGCCATTTCCAGTTAAGGAAGAAAAGTACCACAAAAGTTACTAAAAACAGCAGTGTAAGAACCAGCGTTCCGGGAGCTTCATACCCGCCTCGGTGTTTTCTTTCGGGCGCCAACGCCGAAATAGACAATTGCATATCTTCGGGACCATTTAGTTTAGGTCCGAAAAATACCGAAATAACAACAATTAAAATCCAGATTAAAGTGGCAATGAAGGCCAAGGTTCCGCCCAACATCATTAAGGTCCAGAAAAAGTCGGCGGCCGGGTTAAAATTATGGGTAAAGGCGCCGCCCGAAAAAGTGGCGTCCCAATGCCGGCGAGGAACCCCGAAAGCGCCCAGCACTATCATGGAAACCGATAACAGGGCAATGCCGGCAAAAAAGAGCCACGGCTGAATTTTTGCCAGCCCGAAACCTACAATTTTGCGCCTGAAAATGAGCGGTATAAGGTAATAGGTAATGCCCATAAACGTAAGGGTGGTTCCAATTACCACAGTACCTTTAAAGTGTCCGGGTATTGCAAGGGTATTGTGAACAATAATATTGGTCTGTTCCATACCAAATATTACGCCGGTAGTGCCGCCAATAAATCCGAAACCGATACAAGCCAGCACTATAGCTGAAAATGCAGGATTTCCCCACGGTGCTTTTGACAACCACTCAAACAAGCCTTTGTTGTATCCCCAGCGCCTTTGCGCCGATTCCATGGAAGACGGAACGGCAAAAGCATGTATTAAAGAAGCCAATACTGCCAGATACATGGCATAACTGGTGTTCCACACACGCCATGCCGAACTGACTGCCGGGTCAACCAATACGTGGTGCGCCGAAGCAAGGCAAATAAACAAAATATACAAAACAAAGGCAAACCTCGAAATGCGTTCATTAATGGAGGTGCCGCCCAATACCAGAAAAGAGATAAGATACCAGATAGATACCATGGCAGCCACGTTTATCTGTTGCGAAGAGTGGCCTAATCCCCACCAAATCACCTTGTAAACAGCGGGGTCGAGGTTTTCTATTATTCCCAAAGACCATAAAAAGGTAGGAATATAAATGATAGCCCCCGAACTGAGTGTCATAACTGCAATAATGGCAGCGGCCGTAAGACCGTAGGTAAACAAGGGCAACGTATTGGTAACGGCTCCTTCGCGCCTGGCTATCATTAAGTTGCCAAAAAACAAGGCAACCCCCAACAATGCACCTACCGCAAAAAAGATGATACCCAAATAGTATAACGGGTGCGCCTTAAGCGGGGCATAGGAGGTCATCATTACGTCTGCCTTGCCCATTAACACCATTATATTGGTAAGCACAAACCCTGCTACCATAAGCAACAGCGAAACCCACCCAAGTCTTGGCGAGCAGAACCGGGAATTGAGCACTACCGTTGACCCGAAATACAACCCGGCAATTTCAAAAAACACTATCCAGAAAATAAGGGCGTTTATGCCATGAAAAGTGGTTAACCTGTAATACCATTCTGCCGGCAACAAATGAACCGGCTGGTATCGGGTAAATATGAGCAATATAGCTGCTATTACCGCTCCCAAAAGCGATATTACAGCCATAACCGCATTTAACCTGATGAATAGTTGCGAGCGAAGGTCAACCTTAAATCCTGTTATGTCACATGTTCTATACATAGCAAATTAGTTTTTTTGTGATTTAATGAATGCCGTAAGCTGCTTAATTTCATCTTCGGTCACAGGCATGGTTGGCATAATGGTTTGCTCAAAGCCAACGGTAATATGTTTTTGCGGAGTAAGTATTGATGATTGGACATACGCTTCGTCAATCAACATTTCTTTTTCCTGCCCATTTTCTTTAACCTTTGCCGTGGTGTTCCACAAGCCTTTAAAAGATGGCGCCAACTGATTGGTGCCATCTAATTTATGGCAGGCATTGCAGCCTTTTAAGGCATATAACTGTTCGCCGGCTTTTACCATTTCTGCTTCTGCCATTTCGCCTGTTGTGGCAGCAGTTGTGGTATCGGTAACGGCGGTGGCTGTATTGGGTGCGCTTAGTTTGTCTTTGGTGTAGCCGTACTTTTCCAAATCGGCTTCATTTTCAATTACCACAATTTTACCTATCATGGTGTGGTGTCCTATGCCGCAAAACTCGTTGCACAACACCTTGTACTCGCCCACGGCATTTGGCCGGAACCGAAGCACATAATCATAGCCCGGAAACACCATAAAATTCATATTTACAGGCTGCAAAGAAAAACCATGCAGCAAATCTGCCGATGAAAGGTGAATATTGTACCATTCGTCTTTCTTTAAAATTAATACCGGTGACCAACGCCACATTTGAGCCAGCATAATAACGTCGCTGTTTGGTTCGGGCATAACCACAGGTATGCCGTTGTCGTTACCCCTCGAATTTTTTTTCACATAAGCTTCATACAACTTAATATACTCTGCCGGGCTGGTGCGGTAAGTTGTATTTGAGGGGTTTTGATTGCCGAAAACGTGCCAAAGTACCATCCAAACAAATAAGATAACACATAGTGCAAATGATATGGCTATCCACATTTTTTCGTCTTTCGACACTTTCTTTGAGTACCAACCTTCAACAGGGGAAAGTAAACTCATAATGCATAGGTTTAAAGTGAAATATTTATTTTAAAATTTGCTGTTTCAGGGCTTCGGGTATGGGAGATACATTGGATATTTCCATAATTCCCCAAATGAGGTAAAACACAGCATAAATTGTTACCCCTAAAAACATCAGCAACATGTAGTCATCCATTATCATTTGGCCAAATGACATGGTTTTGTTTTCCGCCCCTTCACCTAAACCCGATTCGGGCAGATTCGCCTCCTGATTTTTTTCCAGTTCGTCCATAATGTTAAAGATTTGAATTATTGAAAAATGCGTTAAATATACCTTACCACTCTTGCCTGTTCAAATGTAGCTATACAAGACACCGGTTTTTATGATTTAAATCATAATACGCCCGTTTTTCTGCCGAAAACGGTAAAAAAGGTGCCAATGCGCACGAAACTTACAGGCAACCGGCCTGTAAGGGCCAAGTTGGCAATGTTGGATTAACCGCAATAAGGTAACTATGAATTAATACTGCAACTTTTCGCTGCCGGAAAACACACACACGGATACACCGGCACGCAGAAATGCATACCGGTATAACCTCTCTTACAGCGTTTTACTGCTATTCATGCGCAAACACTGTAATGTTGCCCGCATAATATCTGATGTTTGTGCCGCTATTCATGGGCTATGATGGCCTCTGCCTCAATTTCTACCAGCAAACCCGGGCTAATAAGTCCCGATACTTCAACCATAGTTGCTGCCGGCTTTATAGTGCCCAAAAACAGTGCATGTGCCTTACCAACTGCTTGCCAGTTTTGCGCAATGTTTACCACGTACATGCGCGTGGCCACTACATCTTGCAGGGTTGCACCTGCCTGTAACAATGCTTTTTCAATTTTTTGAAATATAAACACTGCCTGCTCGTATGCATCACCTTCAAATTGTACCATTCCGCCATTGGTAGCGGTGGTGCCCGATACTCTGACCATATTCCCTACCCTTACCGCTCTGGAATACCCCACCAAATCTTCCCAAACTGCGCCTGAACCAATGTTTGTTCTCTTCATGGTAGCTGCTGTTTACTTCGGGGCAAATATACCATTAATTTCACCCAAATATGCCTGCGCAAAGCCCCATAGCAGTTGTGCAGCTATTTTGCCTTGTAAAATCAGGCGGGCAAAGGGTATTTGCCTCACAAGTAAATGCCTGAACTGTAACTTGCAATCGTTTTTCTGTTTACTAATTGCAGGTTTATGGGTGCAATTCTGAAACATTGACTATATTTCACACAAAAATAAAAGCCCGATACATTTACCACACCAACCAATACACCATGAACTGGAAAGACCTTAACCGGACAAAACCCATTAACCGGGTTCTGGAAGAATTTAATGCCGGCGGCGGCGATGCCGTTGACGGACACGGACAACTTAAACGCCACCTTACCCTGACCGACCTTACCGCCTTTGGCATTGCCGCCATTATAGGAGCAGGTATTTTTGCCGGCGTGGGAAAGGCCTCTTTTAACGGCGGGCCGGCGGTTTCGCTACTCTATATTTTTACCGCCATTGCCTGCGCTTTTTCTGCCCTGTCTTATGCCGAGTTTGCCTCTCGCGTACCCGTGGCGGGCAGCGCCTATACCTATGCCTACACCTCTTTCGGAGAGTTGGTTGCCTGGATTATTGGCTGGGACCTGCTGCTGGAATACGGCATTGGCAATATTGCCGTGGCCATTTCATGGTCCGATTATTTTACCACCCTCCTCAAAGGGTTTAACATTCACCTGCCCGAATACCTGACCATGGACGGCCTCACCGCCTGGCGGGCTTTTAATGCCGGCGATACCGCTTCGGAGGCTTATGCGGCCTGGGTTAATGCACCAAGAATTTTCGGGCTGCCACTCATTGCCGATTTTCCTGCACTCATGATTGTATTTATCATTACTATTCTGTGCTATATCGGCATACGCGAATCGCGCACGGCCAGCAACCTTATGGTGTTGCTTAAACTGGGGGTAATTGTAATGGTTATTTTAATTGGTATATTTTACGTTAACCCGGCCAACTGGGTTCCGTTTGCACCCAACGGGTTTAGCGGGGTAATGAAAGGGGTGGCGGCAGTGTTTTTTGCCTACATCGGGTTTGATGCCATTTCTACCACCGCCGAGGAATGCAAAAACCCGCAGCGCGATTTACCCAAAAGCATGATTTATTCGCTCATTATCTGCACCGTTTTGTATGTGCTGATTGCGTTTGTGCTTACAGGCATGGTCAGCTATACCGAACTGAACGTGGGCGACCCGCTGGCGCATGTTTTTTCAAAACTGGGCATGAACTGGATTAGCGGTATCATTGCCTTTAGCGCCATTATTGCAACGGCAAGCGTATTACTGGTGTTTCAGCTTGGACAACCCCGAATTTGGATGAATATGAGTCGCGACGGGCTGCTGCCGCCGGTTTTTTCGCGTATTCACCCGCGCTTTGGCACCCCGTCTTTTTCTACGGTTGTAACCGGTTTTTTGGTAGCCATTCCGGCCCTTTTTATGAACCTTACCGAAGTTACCGACCTTACCAGCATTGGAACCCTGTTTGCTTTTGTGCTGGTAAACGGCGGCGTGCTGGTGCTGGAGGGCAAAGGTTATGCCTACGGCAAGTTTAAAGTGCCCTATATAAACGGAAAATTTATTATACCCGTTATTGTCGGTTCGCTGTTTCTAGGTTTAAGCTGGTTTTTCCCCGATGTGGTAAGGGGCTTCCTGACCGATTCGGCATCGGGTTGGGATAAACTTAAACACCTGCTGCCCTATTGGCTTTTTATGGCAGTTGCCATTGCACTTGCCATACAGGCATTCAGGCATAACCTGTCGTTATTGCCGGCGCTGGGGCTGCTAACTTGCTTCTACCTTATGACCGAACTTGGCTGGACCAACTGGATGCGTTTTATTATCTGGCTGCTGATTGGCCTGATTATTTACTTCGGATACAGTTATCATAACAGCAAACTCCGTAAAGCACATTAACAACCCCCAATGAATGGGTTACTGCTCGGTCAGCAGTTTTTCAACTGCCCTTTTTACCCGGCCCGATGTTGGTGAGGTAATGGTATAAAAATAATCTACCACCTCGCCCTTTCTGTTAATGAGGTACTTATGAAAATTCCACTTCGGGGTAGAATTAACCCGTCCGTTTTCGCTTTTGTCCGATAAAAAGCGAAACAGCGGCGCTGTTTGGCTGCCCTTTACATGCATTTTGCCAAATACCGGAAAGGTAACACCGTAATTTCGCTGACAAAATTGACCTATTTTTTCACCTTCAAGGGGTTCCTGTTCGCCAAAATCGTTTGATGGGAACGCTAATACGGTAAAACCCTTATCTTTGTATGTTTCGTACAATTGCTCCAACTGGGCTAACTGAGGCGTATAGCCGCAGGCAGTGGCTGTATTGACCAGCAATATTACTTTATCGGAATAATCGGCTAAGGAAACTTTTTTACCCGTTAAATCCTCCACTTCAAAACGGTAAATGTTTTTTTCGTTCATAACCATTAGTTCAGGCAGTTTTTTTTTACCCTTTGTATAACCAACTGCGCTGTTGATTGTTCATACTTTTACTTTTGCCATCTGTATTTTTACCAATTTTTAACTCATGAAAAATATTGCCTTTTATTGCTTGCTTTTGTTTTGCTTGCTGTTTGCCGCCCCTGCCCTGCAGGCACAGCAGGAATTGTACAGCAGGGTAAAAATTTTTACCGGAAACGACGGTATGGCTTTGTTGGCAGGTTTGGGGCTGCCGGTTGACCATTGCGACTATAAACAAGGCGCATATCTGGTAGGCGAATTTTCCGAATCGGAACTGAAACTCGTAGAAGCATCGGGCTTTATATATGAAGTGTTGCAACCCGATATGGCAGAGTTCTACCGTCGCCGGAACGAAAAACCTGTTCAAACCCCCGAAAAATCGGCCGAAGTACAAGGAATGTGTCAACCGGTGTTATCTAACTTTCCAACCCCGACACATTTTCAACTGGGCAGCATGGGCGGCTTTTTTACCTATACCGAAATGCTGGCTCACCTCGACACCATGCACTCCCTTTTTAGCGGCCTTATTTCTGCCATACAACCTATAGAGGGCTTTGCCACCCAAGAGGGTAACCCGGTTTATTGGGTAAAAATATCGGATAACCCACAAACCGATGAACCCGGAGAACCGCAAATTCTGCTCACCGCCCTGCACCACGCCCGCGAACCGGCCTCGCTTTCGCAAATGATTTTTTTAATGTACTACCTGCTTGAAAACTACGAAACCGACCCTAACATTGCCTACCTTATTGACAACTCCGAAATTTACATTGTACCTTGCCTGAACCCCGACGGCTACCAATGGAATGAGTTTACCAATCCCGACGGCGGAGGCATGTGGCGCAAAAACCGCCGCGATAATACAGACGGAACTTATGGCGTTGACCTGAACCGTAACTACGGTTTTTTATGGGGGTATGACGATAACGGCTCATCGCCCAATACCAACAGCAGCACCTACCGCGGTACCAGCGCCTTTTCGGAACCCGAAACGCAGGCGGTAAAAATGTTTTGCGAAACAAAACAATTTCAAATTGCCCTCAACTATCATAGTTCGGGCAACCTGCTTATTTACCCCTGGGGCTATGTGCCTTCCTTTCAAACCCCCGACTCTACCCTTTTCAGGGCTTACGCCCGCGAAATGACCAGAGAAAATAACTTTGTATGGGGAACGGGAAACGAAACCGTAGGCTACCTTACCAACGGCGTTTCGGACGATTGGATGTATGGAGAACAGGAAACCAAAAGCAAAATTTTTTCCTTTACGCCGGAAATTGGCCGCCGTTTTGAAGATGGTTTTTGGCCAAGTACCCAGCGCATTATCCCCATTTGTCAAAGTACCATGTGGCAAAACTTGAGTGCCATCAGGTTTTTGCACAACTATGGCTTGCTTGCCGAAACCAACGGGCAATACCTCAACACCACCGATACGGTTATTCATTTTACCCTTAACCGCATAGGGCTGCAAGATGGCGGCACTTTTACCGTTTCTCTGGTGCCGCAAAGCAGCAATATTGTGGCCGCAGGTGAACAGGTTGTGGTTTCGGGGCTTGAATTGGAACAAATCTATACCGGGCAAATTGGCATTACCCTGTCAGATACTATTGCGCAGGGCAGCCCAGTTAGCTTTAAACTGCTGCTCAACAACGGGCAGGGGTTAATATTAGAGCAAAATATTACAAAACACTTTGGCACACCCGTTATTGCCTATGCCAACCAATGTACCGATTTGAACTCCTGGCAAACATCAGACAACGCCAATTGGGGACTTACCGGCCTCGATTATGTGTCGGAAAGCACCAGTATGACCGACTCGCCCGATGGCAACTATCTGTCTGACGACCTGAACACCCTTACCCTTACCGACACCATTGACCTTACCCAATGCAGTTTTGCCGAGTTGCGGTTCTGGGCCAAATGGGCTATTGAACCCTCTTACGACATGGTGCAAATGCAAGCTGTTGACTTGGCCAGCGGTACCATTACCCCGCTTTGCGGAAAATACACACACATGGGAACTCCCAACCAATTTAATGGTGAACCTGTTTACGATGGCATTCAACCCGATTGGGTGGAAGAGGTAATTGACCTGTCAGATTTTGCCGGCGCTTTACTTCAACTAAGGCTGGTACTTGTATCTGATAACGCTGTGGAATATGACGGCTTCTATTTTGATGACCTGGTGGTGGAAAAACTTCCGGTTGCTGCCGAACCCGCAACTGCAGCGCCTGCTATGGCCGCCGCACACGGCGGTTTAATGCTGCTGCCTTGTGTGCCCAACCCCACTACCACCCAAACCAATATTTATGTTGTTCAGCCGCAGCAAGCGCCCACCCCGGCCGAACTGGTGATTACCAACCCCGCCGGTATTGTAGTACTGCGTCAACCCATAGCTCCTTTGCCCGGAAAAAACTGCCTGCAAATTAATACCCAATACTGGAGCAGCGGTTTGTATTTCTACTATGTGCAAAACAGTACAGGTAAAACCCCGGCACGTAAAATGATGGTAGTAAACCAAGGTAATGACTAAGACCATTGCAACCGGTTTATATACTATTTATCGGCACGCAATAAAAACAAAAGCAGGCAATTGAATTATTGCTTGCTTTTTTATTGCATTTGGTGTATTTTTACCCAAAATGAAGCAATTGCCCATGCTTTTTTTACCATATAATTTCCTCACTTTTTATTCCTCTGCAAAATGAAAAAACAATTATTATTCATCATACTGTTTTTGGCACTGGCAATACCTGCCCTTATGTGGAAAAGTTCGCTGCATGCTTCGCTGCCCGGAGCAAAAGAACTGGTTGAAAAAGCTATCCAAAACCTTATTGGAAACAATGGTATGCAGGCCGAACTAAATATTAAAAACTATAACGCCGGCACCGAGGTCATTGAAATAGTGGTTAAAACTTGGCAAAAAACACCCGAAAACATGCTGGTATTGGTAACGGCTCCGGCGCGCGATAAAGGAACCGCTTACCTGCGCAAAGGGAAGGAAGTTTGGAAATGGCAACCTGCAAATGAAAAAATGAGCAAACTTACCGGCCCCGAAATTGCCGAAAAATGGATGAACACCCAACTTACCATTGCCGATATAACCGGCTATAATTCGCTTGCCGATGATTATACGGCCTCGTTCAAAAACCTCACCAAAGTAAACGGGCAGGAGTGTTACCTCATAGAACTGATTCCCAACAGCGAAGCATTGCAGGTATGGTACAGAACCGACTTATATATTAATTCAAAAAACAGTATTATTCAAAAAGCCGAGTATTACGATGAAGATGATTACCTCATTACCACCGCCACAACCCTGCAAACGCAACCGGTAACCGGTGGGCGCACCATACCGCAATTGGTTGAGTGGCTTAGTGCTGCAGATGAAACTCAAAAAACAACAGTAGAATATAAAGCGGTAACTTACGAACCTGTGCCCGAGGCGGCCTTTACCCTCGATTATATGAAAATAGCCAGATAAGCAGGTGAATGGCTTATGGTGGTTGTGGCATTTTCAGCTAAATCTCTTTCTTCGCCTATTTTTCACCAATCAAACACCTGTACCTCAATACCGGACTGTTTAATCTGTTGTGATTACTTCAATAAACCGGGGGTCTTTTACAATTATTTGCGGGCGGTTTTTATACAACTCAATTACTCCGCTGACTTTTACCGATTTGCCCTCATATAACTCTTTGGGATGTTTAGAAAAATTCTGAACATCTTTTGCAAAAATCACTACTTCAAATACCTGATTGGGATAGGGTTTCTCAAAATTGAGGTGAACCGGCTTGGTATCTGATTTATTTGATTGAAATACCGATACCACCTTGCCGCTAACCGTACAATACTCCCCCACTTTTACCAAAACCGAATCGGCCGGTACCTGACACTGCGCAGCACTCTGCAATTGTCCTGCCCAAATGGCCATTACAAGCGTAAACAAAAGTAAGCGTACTGCTTTCGGATTGATAACAGGCAACACCATTTTTAATAATTTTCGTTATTACAATTACCCTATAAAACTGCAAAGTTACCCTTTTATTGCCCGAAACAAAACAAAAAAACAACTATCTGCACCTAAAGCTATACTTTAAGTACAAATAGTTGCAATAATATCACCATAAACCAAGTACCGAAACACTCATTACCTGATTAGCGTAACATTGCCTTTCAGTTTTTGAGTAGTTCCATCGGTAAAAGTAACGAAGGCATAGTAAACATACACGCCAAGTTCACAGTCAATGCCCTTGTGTTTGCCATCCCAGCCCTTTCCAATATCGGTATCTTCAATAGAGAACATGTTGCCGCCCCAACGGTCGTAAATATGCAGTTCAAAACTGGCAATATTAATACCCACCAACCTGAAAATATCATTTCTTCCATCGGCATTGGGCGAAAATGCATTGGGTATGGTAACATATTTTTCGTACATCCATGTAACCGATACAGAAGCGCTGGCATCACAACCCAGGCTGTCTGTTGCCGTAACGGTGTAAATGGTATTATATTCCGAAGGAATGGCTATGGTTTCGGGGCAACTTGAGCAGTCAATGGTGCCGCTGCTGGCCGTCCATTCATATACTACCGTACTTCCGGGCAGGGCTATGGCGTTAGCACTTAACAGCACAGTATCACCCGGAGCAATCATTCCGCCCGGTTCTATGGTTGCAGTTACATTTACCGTAGAAATCAGAATGGTTTGCGTATAAATGTCTGTACAACCGTTGGCATCTGTTACGGTTAAAGTAACTGTTTCAACTCCGGCGGTATTCCAGGTTACGGTGTGCGGCCCCGGCCCTGTTAATTGGCCTGCAGAACCAAAATTCCAGTTAAACACGGTGCCTGCAGGAGCCGTTCCGGTAAAAGTAAAGGTGGCGGTTTCACCAAGGCAAATGCCATCGGGGCCGGTAAAGGCTGCGGTAGCTGTTTCTGCATCTTCAATGGTTGCTGTTAAAGTTGTTTCGCAGTTATTGGCATCAGTAATGGTAACAGAATAAACACCGGGTGCAAGTCCGGTTAAATCTTCCGTGGTTGCGCCGTTGCTCCAGTTATAAACATAGGGTAGTGTGCCGCCACTCACTGTTATATTGATTTCTCCGTTAGCATTGCCACAGGTGGCATCGGTTGCCGTAAAGATTGCCGTAATGCAGGAAATATTACCTACGGTTATGGTTAAAGTTGCGGTACAGCCATTGCTGTCTGTAACGGTTACACTGTAAGTGCCGGCTGCCACATTACTCAAATCTTCGGTTGTTGCGCCGTTACTCCAATTGTAATCATAAGCCGGAATACCGCCCGATATACTGATATCTATACTTCCATTGGCATTACCTCCTATGGCATCAACGGCAGTGGCCGTAATTGCCGGAACAGGTGTATTGCTGATGTTGGCACTCAACAAAACGGTACAACCGTTGGCATCAGATACGGTAACAGAATAATCGCCTGCTGCAAGTCCCGAAAGGTCTTCCGTTGCTGCGCCATTGCTCCAAATGTACAGATAGGGAAGTGTTCCGCCGGTTACGGTTAAATTTATTGAGCCATTGGCATTACCGCAATTGGCATTCTCCAATAGTATGGTGGCGTCCGGTCCTGCAATATTATTCACTACTGCTGATGAAACAACCACGCAGCCGTTGGCATCGGTTATAGTTACATCATAGCTGCCCGCAGCAACACCAACAAGGTCTTCGGTAGCAGCGCCGTTGCTCCACGTGTACGTGTAGGGCGATGTACCGCCGCTTACCGTTACAGTTACCGAACCATCCGCATTGCCGCAGGTAGCATCTGCCGGTACCGTACTTGCCGTTGGACCGCCTATATTGTTTACCGACCCGCCCGTAGTGACCACACAGCCGTTGGCATCGGTTATAGTTACGTCATAGCTGCCCGCAGCAACACCAACAAGGTCTTCGGTAGCAGCGCCGTTGCTCCACGTGTACGTGTAGGGCGATGTACCGCCGCTTACCGTTACGGTTACCGTTCCCGAAATAAGCGGTCCCAATATTAACATTGGTAATATTATTGCCGCTACCTGCGGTAGCTCCAATGGAAGCATTTCGGTGGTTGCCGCCGGCGGAACGGGTGCTGTTACCTATGCATGGTCGCATAACCCGGCTTTATCGGGTGGTTTGGCAAGCGGTATCCCGGGTGGAATTTATGAGGTAACCGTTACCGACAGCAACGGCTGTACCAATTCGGCCAATATGACTGTGCCCAATTCCGATGGCCCGCAACTTTACCTCAGCGAAACCAATCCAACCTGTGGTAATTCAAATGGCAGTATTTCTGCGTTGGGTGTTGGTGGTTTTGGTGGTTATAATTATGAATGGTCGCACGACAGCAGCCTGAACGGAGCGCTTGCAACCGGCCTTTCGCCCGGTTCCTATACCGTTACCATTACCGATGGAAATGGGTGCAGCTCACAGGAAAGCATTACACTAAATACCTCAACGTCAGCAACAGTTGCCCTGTCGGGAAACAACGCAGCGTGTGGATTAAACAATGGCAGCATTAACCTTTCTGCTTCGGGCGGCACCGCTCCTTACACGTATTCGTGGAGCAACGGAGCAAACACCCAAAACCTGTCTAATCTGGCGCCCGGATCTTATTCGGTAACTGTTACAACAGCAGGTGGCTGTACAGCTTCTGCAGTTACCTCTATCACCAATCTGGCAGGACCAACTTCTGCTGTTGTGGCTTCAAGTGCACTTTGTGGAAATGCCAATGGTGGAATGAACCTTACAGTTAGTGGAGGAACCCCGCCTTATGACTATAACTGGAGCAATGGTAACTCGTTTGAAGACCTTGTAGGGGCTTCGGCGGGTCTTTACACCGTTACTGTTACCGATGCTAATAATTGCACGACTGTTGCCGGCGCAACCATTACCAATATAAACGGCCCCGCAGCGTCGGCAGTAGTGCTTAATGCTTATTGCGGAATAAACAATGGCAGTGTGAATGTTACTGTAACAGGTGGCACAGCTCCATATACTTATACATGGAATAACGGAGCTGCTACTCAGGATTTACCCGCTGTTTCAGCCGGGAGCTATGACCTCACCATTACT
>MTCR01000048.1 GCA_002212725.1 Sphingobacteriales bacterium TSM_CSM
GGTGAAATGCGAAGTCCGCCAGTTAGCCAAAACTTGTCTATGCCGCCCGAAGTGTCAGCATTGCCATAGTTTGCTTTGTCAAGCCAATATTTCATTTGTTGTCTGCCAACACGTCTTGCAAGTTCTTGATAATACCAAACTGTCGAGTTTTTAAAAGCGGTCTTTAAGTCGTGGTCGCTATTCCAGTTTGGGTTTTGTCGGGTTACACTGTCCCAGGGAATTACAAAGTTTTCGTCTTTAATTACCCCTGTCTCAAGTCCGATAAGCGAGTTACAAATTTTATAAGTCGAGGCAGGTGAAAAAGTTTGCTCAAATTGGTTTGGGTTATAAAAAACATACTTGTCGGTTTGCGGGTCGTATAGCACGAAAGAACCGTCAACATTAAATTGGATGTAATGCTTTTTAAAGTTGTCACGAATTTCTGTCGTCTGCTTGTGTTTACATGCTGTTAGCCCGATAATTGCTATTGTCAAAATTAATATAATCTGTTTGACTTTCGTCATATTGTTACTGCTAACGGTTGCACTGCCACAGTTGCCGCCTGCTTTGGCTTTGTGGGTTGGGCTTTCGCTGCCATTTGGGCTCATGTGTTGTTCCATGCTTTATACCTTTTTAAGTCGTTCCACTTCTGCGTCAATTTCTTTAAGCACATCTTTATTGGCAATTTCGCCGTCAAGGCTGAATACTATGAACACCTTTCCTCCGTAGTCTTCCTCGAAGTCTTGAAAACCTGCTTTCATTCTTTCAGAAACCGAGTAATTTCCAAAGTTTGACTTGGCTGTAACAGGTTTGATTTGAATACCAATTGCTTTTTCGCCGACGTATCCCAAATAGTCAATGTCGCCAGCATGGTCAAGTTCTGACGGGCTTTCTTCAAACCTTACTGAGGGGTACAATTTTGCTAATCCGTCGTTGACAACCGATTTCTCACAAATATAGCTGTCAAAAGTCCGATTTATAGTTAAGTTGTGGATATAATCAATGCAATCTTGTAATGTCAAGTTTCTGAATGCCTCTTGCCATTCTGGAATTACAACCTCTGTTATTTTTTCGTGAAGTCGGTTGCCAAGTTCTTCCAAACTTTCTTTGGTTACTTTGAAAGTGTTTTTACCGTCTGTATAGGCATTCTCAAAATACCAAGCCTCCCAATCTTCAATCGTTTTTGGTTGGCATTGGCGTATGAGTGCCATTACTGCACCGACTTTATTAGGTCTTGAAAGTTGATAGGTTTGGCAAGCATAATTCAAGACCTTTTCCTTTTTGCCAAACTCTTTTGAGTATCTTTTCATTATATGGAGTAAATTCCGTTTCTTTTGATTGCGGCAACCCTATCATCATGATTTTTGACAAAATTGATTGCAGTTTGCAAATCATCCTCATCAACAATTATGAACACACCTTTATTGGACGTGCCAATTTGTTTCCCAAAATCTATGACTAATGACCTTATCCATGCTCTAACATCATCATTGTTCGTTCCATGAGGTAATACTCCAAGTGCATTTGCAATAGTAGGAACATTTATTGCACAACTACGCCCAAGCGCATTTTCCGCTAAAAGATAATCCCAAATCTTACCTTGTTCAGTTTTCATACGCCTTGCTTCAAGAGATTGTTAAATTTCTGTTTATATTTGAAATCAATAGAATTGTCAACCAATGCTAACCCTTCCTTTAAAAGGTGAGCGTTCAAAAATGTCTTATTTTCAAGATAGAGATAAGCCATAAGGTTGTTATTTTCATCGTGTTTGACTTCATCATACTTTAAGAACACTTTTTTTCCTTTTGTTTTCTTTATAAGAAATTCATTGGCACTACCATTTTTGCTAAGGTCTTGCTTAATCCCGATTAGCCTTATAATTAAATCGTTATTTAACCTTACTAATTCAGGGCTGATAACTTCTTTTACTGTATAAAAATCCTCTCTCTTCACACTACCATTCGCGTCGAGTTTGGAACCAAATTGAAGTTTCTTTACATCTATTTTTTTGTCTAATTTATGAGTATCTTTGAAAATGTAGGGCAGTTCTTTGACTTTTGCTTCAAAATCAAACTTTAATTCTGGTTGTTTTACAAAATCTATTCTGGCATCGTCAAACAAAACATTGTCATTTGCTCCTAATTTTTGTTTAATAATTGGAATAAATTCTGAATTGATTTCATATCCGCAAGAGTTCCGCCCAAGACTTTTTGCAACCAATGAGGTTGTGCCACTTCCAAGGAATGGGTCAAGTACGTTTTCTCCCGGGAAAGAGAACATTTTTATAAGTCTTTTTGGCAATTCTTCCGGAAACATAGCCAAGTGATTATCTTGACGTACTCCACTTATATACCAATGACCGTTAAAGTAAGTGTTCCATTCTTCTGTTGTCATTGCAGAATGTTCTTTTTGTTCAGTCGTTGGTTTGGGTGCATTTCCCTGCTTTTTAAAGAGAAGGATGTACTCAAAATCTAACTTTACAATACCGTTTCTTGGATGCGGAAAACTGCCCATTATGCTTGCGCCTCCTGTCGTATTCATGGTTGTCGTTTTCTGCCAAATGATAGAACCCATAAAGTCAAAGCCTATCATTTCACAAAACTTTATGATTTCGCTATGTATAGGGATGATTTTGTAACGACCATAGTAAACTGACCTCGCAAATTGGTCACCAATGTTAATACATAACCGGCAGCCTTTATGAAGAACCCGGAAGCATTCTTTCCAAGTTAAATTCAAATGGTTTATGTATGTTTCGTAGTCGTCGTGAAATCCAATCTGGTTTTCTGTACCGTAGTCTTTTAACTGCCAATATGGTGGAGAGGTTACAACTAAGTGAATGCTCTCATCTTTGAGTTCATTCATTTGTCTGCTGTCGCCGTTTATTATTTTGTGATAAGTTCCTTTCATAAAACTAAAATTTGGGACAAAGATACTTCAATTTTCTCTCTTAATGACGCATATTATTACATTATTTAATGAAATGGTTTTAGCGCTTGGCGTAGTGGCGGATTTTTAGCACAAAAGTTAAATCGAAGAACAGCACTTGAACCTACCACAAAACTGTCATACGAAGCAATACAACTGCCATTACGCAAAACCCGTGTTGAACAAAACCTGTGGTAGCAAATATACAGCCCAAAAGCGTATCTTTGGTTATGTCACCAAACTAAAATCGCCGGAATGACACAAAAAACAACCAGGAGCGAAATGCAGGGATTGACCACTTTAGTTAATGCGCCGAATTTATCCGCCGGTTTGCCTTGCACAAACTTGCCCAAGGGTTTGTAAAATCATATAGGCCTACCCCGCACGCAAAGCCTTGTGTGGCCTTATCTGCGCTTGCAAAGGTAACTTTAGCAGGTTTTCCAGGCCTCAATACCTTTTCTTTTCCTGCCATATTTCAACAACAACCCCATAACACCGGGCTTGCTACCGCAGGTTTCGTTCAGCAGCGGCTTCATTATATGTGCTGCGTGTGCAACGAAGTTTTAGTTGTTGGCGGCTGCAATTCTCATTTTCCAATCAGTTTTAATTCGTTTAGGATGGCATATGTTATATCAATTCTATCTTTAGCAAAGTCAGGATGGTCAAGGTTTTTCGTTTGAATGCAATTTGTGAAGTAATATGTTTTATTGTTCTTTTCTAAATAGCCAACATACCATCCAACCATTCTTTTTTCTTCGTCAGCCCAACCCGTCTTGGCTCTTATTACGTAGTCCAACGTGTCTTTTACAATCATAATTTTTTTTACAATGTCCACCGAACGTTGAGAAAAAGGTAATTTGTTGTCGTGAAGTCGTTTTAAAAAGTCAATCTGTTGTTTGGGTGAAATGCGAAGTCCGCCAGTTAGCCAAAACTTGTCTATGCCGCCCGAAGTGTTGGGTTTAGAATACCTCAACCAACAACAAGAAGGTTACTACCATGAAAAAGGACTCAGCCCGCCCAAACTATGAGTAATTAATTTCCGATTACGAAAAACTCATTAAAAAATCACTACAAATATGACCCCGAAAAACACTGGGCTATCATTACCCCCTTAATTAAACACCTCAATACGATAGAACCACTTCCGGGTATGTTAGAACGCAGGCAGCAAATGTTGTAAGTAATTCTCCCCACGAAGCAAGAAAAACAGTTCCCTTCAGGCCTATCCCGATTGCTCGCCTGTCCCGATTAATCGGGAGGGGGGAATTTAGGGCGGTGCGCCCGAAACCGTATAAATCTACATCAAACATAGGTAGCACCCCGTTTTTGTCTGACAACATGTACTATACACACATTTTTTCAAAAAAACACTATTTTTGCAAGTCTGCTAACCTATGCCTGAAAAGTATTGTCCCTCTTAATTTTAGCTAAAATCAATAATTCAACTTTGTATGAAATTTAATGCCACCTTCTCTTTTTTTCTGGCAATGCTGCTGGCAGCAAATAGCATAAGTGCACAGCCCTACCAAATTGGCACAAAAGCCACCAGTTTTTTTGATGCGGCAAGAAACCGCAACATAGGCGCACAAATACGCTACCCGGCCAACAGTGCCGGCGCCGATGTGCCGGTGGCAAGCGGGCAGTTTCCGGTAATTGTGTTTGGACATGGATTTCAAATTACCTACGATTCCTACTCTCAGATGTGGGAAACGCTGGTTCCGCAAGGCTATATTATGGTATTTCCCACCACAGAGGGTTCTTTATCGCCCAATCATGGCAACTTTGGAGGCGACATATCTTATTTGGTAAACGCCATGCAGGTAGAAAACGCCAACGCAGGGTCTATATTTTTTAACAAGGTAGCTCCAAAATCGGCAATTATGGGGCATTCAATGGGTGGTGGTGCGGCTCATTTGGCTGCTTCATCGGGCAATTCCAACATTACTACCCTCATCAGCCTTGCCGCTGCAGAAACCGACCCTTCGGCCATCGGCGCTTCCGCATCCATAGGCATACCCTCATTGGTTATTGCCGCTACCGAAGACTGTGTAACCCCGGTTGGCGATAACCAGCTACCCATGTACCAAAACATTACCTCCAACTGCAAAGCCTACTACGAAATTACCGGCGGCGCACACTGCCAGTTTACCAACGGCAACGCCACCCTGTGCTACTTGGCCGAAGGGCTTACCTGCCTTTTTGGTTGGGGACCGTTTGTTTCGCTTTCGGTACAGCACCAAAAAATGTTCGATGCCCTCCTACCCTGGCTCGACACTTACCTGAAAGACAACTGCACGGCATGGACCGCTTTTCAGAACCTGCTTGCCTCCGGAGCGGGTTTTACCTACCAGGTGCCCGCCACCTCCTGCAGCGCTGCCACACCCGTTGCCAATGCCGGACCAGACCAAACCGTGTGCGCCGGCACCACTGTAACCCTTTCGGCAGCGCCTACCGGCACCACTTACGCCTGGAACAGCGGACAAAGCGGGCAAACCATTCAGGTAACACCGCTGCAAACCACCAACTACAAGGTTACGGTTTCTAACGCCTATGGCTGCACCGCTTCCGATGCTGTACTGGTTACCGTAAACCCCGCCCCTGCTGCCAATGCCGGACCCGACCAAATAATCTGCAACGGGCAAACCGCCAACCTTACCGCAAGCGGCGGCAACATCTATAACTGGAGCAACGGCCTTGCCGGAGCAGCAATTTCGGTAACGCCCGCCGCCACTGCCACTTACACCGTTACCGTTACCAACGCAAACGGCTGCACCGCCTCCGATGCCGCAACCGTAACGGTAAACCCCTGTGGTGGCTTGCAGGTAGCGGTCTTGCTTATGTTACAGGGCGCTTACAACCCGGCAACAGGGCAAATGAATACCAATTTGCTTGCTTCGGGCGCATTGCCAATTCAACAACCCTATCAGACGGCGCCATGGTTTTACAATGGCACCGAAACCGTGGGCGCTGCTCAAAACTTTCCGCCCAATACCGTAGATTGGGTTTTACTGGAAGCCCGAAACCCCGCCACCGGCGCAATAGTTGAAAGACGCGCAGGTTTACTGCTTAGCAACGGACTTGTGGTAGATGCCGATGGCAACACACCCGACGGAGTGAAATTTTTCTCGCTCACCAACAACAGCGCCTATTATATTGTGGTAAGACACCGCAACCACTTAGCCATAATGAGCCGGCAACCCGAAGTAATACCCAACAACGCCAACCCGCTTAACTTTACCAACTCCGGCGCCGAGTTTGGCACCAACCAAACCGTTGCCTTAGGTAACAACATCTTTGGATTGTTTGCCGGCGACCTGAACGCAGACGGCATTATTAATCATTCCGATTTTAACCAATATTTTACCGACTACCTCCTGAATACCAATTATTTGCCCGGCGACTGCAACCTGAACGCCATTACCGATTTAAACGACTATAACCAATACCGGCCAAATGCAGGCGTAATTGGCATCAACGAAATAAGACTCTAAAAAAAATAAACCATCCCGATGAATTATTTTGCCTCCCGGTTTGTTTTATTTCTAAAATATACCTTAACTTCGCACCTGAATTTTGAGGGCCCTTAGCTCAGTCGGTTAGAGCAGCGGACTCATAATCCGTTGGTCCGGGGTTCGAGCCCCTGAGGGCCCACCAAACCTTGATTATTCTCTTGCAATAATCAAGGTTTTTTTATTGCATCATAAACACCAACATAAAAAAAACGGCATTAAACTTAAAAACACCAATTTTTATACCATCTTTGCCTGTATCTTTGATGCAGAAACGCACCAATAACGGGCTAATACAAAAAAACAGGTTTTTTTATTAACCTCCTTGCTTTTTTTGTGTTTAACCTGTATTGGCAATATTTTTGCGCCGCTTTGCAATTCATAACCATTTTAACCAGCAAAAACCTATGCCCGTTATCAATTACGACCCAACCACAACCAACCTTAGCCAATTCGCCGATATTAACCAGTTGCCCAACCTGCTATACAGTTGCAGATGGAAAAACGCCAAATCGGCAAAAGGAGTGGCCGATTTTATTCAACTGCTCAACAGCAAAGCAAAAATTGAGCAGTTATACAAAGAGTTTAAACAGGCCGTTTCACTTTTTGGCAGGTTATTATCCAGTTTCAGCAAAGTTTATACTACCGAACTGCAAAAACTGCAACTGCAAACCATAGCCAAATATATGGTAGAGGTAATAGATGTGCAGAAAGAAAAACTAACCGATTTGTCTTTGCTGTCGCATAATCTGGTAAACCTTGCACCTGCCGCACATAAAATGCTGGTAAACAAAATTATTGCCGACGTTGATTTGCCCGCTCAAGTTCAAATTCCGCTTAGCCGCGGCTTTTTGCCATTTGTTAAACAAATAAAAAGGCTGGGCATTGAGCAAAACAACGAGCAGTACCACAAAATTGCCGACGACATTGCCAACATGGTATTTCAATTGCCCGTTCAGGATTTTCTGCAACGCTACAACCTCATAGAACTTAACCGCGTACTTTGGGAACTGCTGCAACTTAACCAAACAGAACTGCGCAATTGGATACACAGCATAGAATCGGCCGAATGGCTCGAAAAAATAAAGCGCGAACCCAACAAAGACGCCCTTTTCAGGCTGCTCTGGATCATTTACCATACCGATTTCCACTTATCGAAAGCATTGGGTAACTATGTTTTTAAACGCCGGTACGAAAAAATGCGTACCCGCGTACAAGCCGAAGACGTGCCCCTGCTCGGTTTCTTTATGAACGTTTTCCGCTTTCAGTTCCGTGGCATGGTGCCCCACACCTCCGAAATAGCCATGCACATATCGCGAAATGCCTACACACTCAGCCATATTGCCTTTGCTGTATTTTTTATCGAAACCGGAAACCCCCGATTTATCAACTCCTTCCGCAACTACCTCTCGCAGGAGTCTTATGTAGAAAACCCGCAGTTTTCGTGGAACCATTTAGTGGAAAGCTACCCCATTGCCACCACCCGAAGCCTGCTGCTGAAAATTCTCAACCTGTTTAAACTGCCCTACGAGCCGCTTAGCACCCATAAACTTATAGAAAGAAACCTTACCAATGCCGAATTGCTGAAGCCCGATACCTCGTTTGACAAGGCTCTTAGCATTTGCTGCAACCCCGAAGACCCTGCTTCTTTGTTTAAAAACGAAGAAACAGCCCGCATTTTTATGACCTTATTCTATGAATCGCGCGGCTGGAAAATACCCGCTCCCGAAGAAGCAAAGTAAGGTTTACAAACGGCCGGTACATGGCTGCTGCCAAAGGCATAGAAATACGCACAAAAGGTTAATACAATTTTAATGAGTGCCTGAACTTTGCACCTTGTTTATGTAACCTGCTGCCCGCTGAAAATAAGCGGCATACGGGTATTTCCTGAGCAGAGGTTTACTAACTTTGTGTCTGTTTAGGTTCTATTTAAATAATACAGCATGAAACTATTAGATGGCAAAAAACTGTCAGAGATTGTTAAACAGGAAATTAAGGAAGAGGTGGACAGGTTGGTGGCAGCCAACCATAAGCGCCCCAATTTGGCTGCCGTGCTGGTAGGCAACGACGGCGCAAGCGAAACGTATGTACAGCATAAAGTCAGGGCATGTAAAGAAGTGGGCTTCGACTCTACCCTCATCAGGCTGCCCGAAACCACCACCGAAGAAAGCCTGCTGGCACAAATTGACCGCCTCAACAAATCCAGCATGGTTGACGGGTTTATTGTGCAACTGCCCCTGCCCAAACACATAGATGTAGAAAAGGTAACGCAAGCCATAAAACCCGGCAAAGATGTAGATGGTTTTCACCCGGTAAATGTGGGGCGCATGGCACAGGGACTGCCCTGCTACCTGCCCGCCACTCCCTATGGCATTTTGCAACTGCTGGAGCGCAACGGTATTGAAACATCGGGGAAAGATTGTGTGGTATTGGGACGAAGCAATATAGTAGGCACTCCCATCAGCATTTTATTATCCCGAAATCAATATCCGGGCAACTGTACGGTTACGGTTTGTCACAGCCGCACCAAAAATATAGAAAAATACACCAGGCGCGCCGATATTTTGATTGTAGCCTTGGGGCAACCCGAATTTGTTACCGGAAAAATGGTTAAAAAAGGCGCTGTAGTGGTTGATGTAGGCATTACCCGAATGACAGACGAGAGCAAACGCAGCGGCTACCGGCTTGCAGGCGATGTAAAATATGACGAAGTAGCGCCCAAATGCAGTTTTATTACCCCTGTGCCCGGAGGCGTGGGGCCTATGACCGTTGTTTCTTTACTGCTCAACACACTGAAAGCTGCAAAAAAAGAAATCAATTATCCCGAATAATTCAATTGGCTGCTTTTTGTGCAGCTACCCAAGCCACGTAAAAAGCCCCTCTGCCTGCGCAGAAGGGCTTTTACATACAAAACAACCGGTATTGCTTACAACACTACCACACAGTTTTGTTCAGCGCCAATGCCGCTGGGCACATACTTGTCGGCAGCCTCGTCGTTGGTCCAAAGTTTGTCGTCCACTAAGTAACGGAACTGGTATTCTTTACCGGCTTCCAAATCAATGGTAGTTTTAAACGAACCATCTTTGAGCGCCTGCATGAGTTCCTGTGTGCCATCCCAATTGTTAAACTCTCCTACAAGGCTCACTTTTTCGGCCTTACCAACCGTTTCTTTGGGTAAACGAAACGTAACCTTGCAGGTTGCTTTACTTTTAAGATACTTTTTTTCAATGCTCATAACAACATTTTTAAAAAATTAAACAATCGGAAATCTGCCGTTCTGCATCTGCCCAATTAACCAAAATTGGTAGCCGTACCCGGCGCTTGGGCAATGCAACAGGCAGTTCCCTTTTTCGGGGTGCAAAGGTAATGTATTTGCATGGATTTGCCAAGCATTTTTGCATTAACTTAACATTTTCTTAACTATATGGGCAAATTTCAGCCATTTTTTAGGGGCTTAGTGCAATTGCAAACAACCCCATTTGAATGCCCTGTGCAGTTATATAAACGGCAATTTACCTGCCCTCTGCGCCCTTTGACTGCCCGCTGCCGGCATTGCCGCTGTTTTGAGCAGCTTTAAAATTGCGCAGGTTGTAGGTAAAGGTAAGCATGGCATACCGGCGAAGCACCTGCGTTTGAGTATCTTCAACATACGTTTCGGTTACGTTTCGGGTAAGGCTGTTATTTTGATTTAACAGGTCATACACCTTAATCTGCACCTCGGCGGCATTGTTTTTCAAAAATTTATAGGCAAGTCCGGCATTCCAAAGCAAAAACTGTTGGTTCAGGCTGGCATCTAAGCCTTTGTACAGGGTTTCGTTGGCTTCGGTATTTATTACAAATCCCTTCCAGAATTGCCAGCTTACCCTTGCACCGGCCTGTTGCAAAAAGAAATTATTGTTTAATTCGGGTAAAATTGAATTATTTACAATATTGTAATTGGCGGTGTAAGAAATGGTAAAATCTATTTTTTCACTTATATTGCTTCCCAAAACCAAGCCGCCGTTTACATTATAGTTGTTGGCATTATTAGTTTGGTTATTTACCAAACCCGGCGTTCGGCTGTAAGTAAATCCGGCATTGAGGTTAAGGTTGCTTTTAAGCGCTTTTACGGGCATACCGTAGGTTAAAAAGGAGCGCACGTTCCAGTAGCCGTTCAGGTTTACGGGTTTGTTGAGTTGAGCGCCTTTAAGCAAGGGCACATTGTTGAGTATGGTAGTATCTGATTGTGCAACAATAACCGAATTGCCTATGTAATTAATGGTGTTGGAGGTAAATACAAAAGCAAACAGGCTGCGTCCGGTGGTGGTATTGGCAAACCCGAAACGGGTAACCAGCATTTGGAAGAAGTTTTGTTTCAAGTCGGGGTTACCTATATTCAGCAGCAGGGGGTTGGTATTGTCTATTACGTTTTGCAACTGCGTTACCGAAGGCGGTGAGGTAGAGGTGCGGTAAAATACGCGTATATTGGCGCTTGTTGAAAACTTGTACTGAAACATGGCCGTTGGCAAAAAGTTGGTAAAGGTTTTTTCTGCCTTGCCCAGCTGCAAAGGCAGCGGCGGAAACAATTGTTGGCCGTTAAGCAGGGCATACTGGTGGTTTACCCCGGCCATAAAGTTGGCTCTTTCGGTGTTATAGCGGTAGCTTATTCCGGTGCGGTGTGTGGTATAATTATTTTCAAATTTATTGGTAAGCAGAATATCGGGCAGGGTATATTCATTGCTCAGGGCATCAAAATTAAATGTTTTTTTATCTGAAAGGCTGTAGGTGGCAGAGGGGCTGTAGCTCAACTGCAATTGTCCGTTTTTGCCGGTGGGTTCGGTATAGGTAACATTGCCCGAAAAAGTACGGCTGTTGTTGTTGGTATTGGCCTGTTGTGCCAAGGTAATGGCTGTATCGGGCAGGAGGGTATAATACACGGTTTCCGATTGCAGGTTGGTGTTGCCTGTTTTATTATTGAGTTCTGTGCCGAAATTAACCGAAACAGTGCGTCCGTTTTTTTTAAATTTGTGCCGAAGCAACAGGTCATTGGTAAAATTATAGCCGTTGTTATCGGCGGCTGTAAAGTTGTTGGCTTGGTTGAGCAAAGCGTCTGCCAGGGTGTTTTGCCCCTGCAAAACGGTTTCTTTGCTGTTGTTTTGCAGGCTAAGTTTGGGCGTAAGAATAATGGAATTGGCGCTGTCTATGGTAAACTCCATGCGAAGCGAGAGGCGGTGATTGTAGTTTTTGGTTTGCGCCTCGTTGTTTTCGGAATAAACCTGGTTTTGGGTGCCGGTGAGCAAAGTTCGGGTAAGAGTGGTATTGTTGTTATTATCGGAATAATTAAAAAAATAACTGGCGGTAACATCTGTTTTTTTGCCCCATTTATCGGCATAGTTAATACCTAAAGCGGTAGCAGCGGTAATACCACCCTGCTGCCCTACCAGAAAATTATACATGTCGCCGCCGCCATACCCGCCGCCGCCACCGCCGGGTCTGCCGCCGTGGCCGCCCGGTCCGCCGCGCCCCATGCCGGGGCCACCCCAGTTTCGCCTGTTGCCCTGCGAACCAAATACCCCCAGCAGGTCTTGCGTATCAAAATTTTGCTGGTTAATATTGTTGGTTAGCCCCAATATAGAAATACGGCGTTTGCCTTTAAACAGGTTTACATTACCACCTGCCCAATAGCGGTTGTTGGTGCCGTAGCCCGCATAAATTTTACCAAACTGCCCGTTGTTCTTGCCTGCTTTGGTCACAATATTGAGTGTTTTTTGGTCATTGCCATCGCTAAACCCGGTAAAGCGCGATTGATCGCTCATTCGGTCAAACACCTGAATTTTGTCAATCACCTCGGCCGGCAGGCTGCGCAGCGCCAGAGTGGCATCGTCGCCAAAATACTCTTTACCATCAATAAGTACTTTTTTTACGTCTTCACCCTGGGCTTTTACCGTGCCGTTTTCTACATTAATATTGGGCATTTTGGCAATAAGCTGCTGCGCATCGGCATCGGGGTTTACCTTGTAGGCATTGGCATTGTATTCGGTCGTATCGCCTTTTTGCTGTGCCCTTATTTGTGTGCTTTCTATCTGTACCTCCTTTAGCAATTCGGTTTCCTGAGTAAGGGCAATTACGCCCGCATTTACCGCTTTGTTGCCCACCGTAACGGCTGTTTGGTAAACGGCATAGCCTATAAATGATACCCGAAGGTTATATTGCCCTTTGGGCATGTTTTGGAGGGTAAATTTCCCTGTTTCATCTGTAATGGTGCCTTTGCTGCGGCTGCTGTCGGGTACACCGTACAGCAATACGGTAGCGCCAACCAGGGTAGTGCTGTTTCCGGCATCGGTTACCGTACCGCTTACAGACCCTTTTTGCGCATAAATTGAGGTAGAAACCACCAGAAAAGACAAACAAAAAAGCAAATGTTTCATGGGTAATGAATGAATGGTTGGCAAACAGTATTGGCTGCAACGCTGTGCCGCCAACATCAGGGCTTGCAGCTGCCTCCTATTGGCGCACAATATAGCTTTTTGGCGCAGCAGCTTGCCGGTTTCTTGTACAAACATCACTTTAGCAGCATTGGTTGATGCCGCTTCATGCAGTAAAAATATTTTTTTAGGCAGGTACAACGGCAAAAGTTTGGTAAAAACAAATAAAAACCCTACTTTTGCGCTTCAAAAATTTGACACAGTATGCCTAAAATGAAAACACACTCCAGCGCCAAAAAAAGGTTTCAAATAACCGGCGGTGGACACATTAAACGACACAAGGCCTGGAAAAGCCACCTGTTAACCAAAAAAGCAAAAAACAGAAAACGCCGCCTCAATCGCACAACGTTTGTAAAAGCCTGCGATTTATCCCGCGTAAAACTGTTGTTGGTGATGTAGGCAATGGCTTAAAAGCCGTTTTCCATGTCTGTATTTGAATTACCAAAACATTCCGGCAAATGCACCAAACTGCTAAAACCCGGAATTACCTGCATAGAGGTACTATGACAGGTTATTTTTTAACAAGTAATAAAAAAAGTTACAATGCCAAGGTCAGTTAATCACGTAGCGTCTAAGGCAAGACGCAGAAAGTTTCTAAAATTAGCCAAAGGTTTCTTTGGCCGCCGTAAAAATGTGTGGACGGTTGCAAAAAACACCATTGAAAAAGGCTTGATCTACGCCTACCGCGACCGCAAGAAGAAAAAAGGTCATTTCCGTAGCTTGTGGATTATGCGTATTAATGCCGCAGTTCGTCCCGAAGGTTTGAGCTACTCTAAATTTATGGGCTTAATACACAAAAGCAACGTACAACTCAGCCGCAAATCGCTGGCAGAGTTGGCGCTCAACCACCCCGAAGCCTTTAAGGCTGTGGTAAATTCGGTAAGGTAAGCCCAATTTTCACCACACGACTGTATTTTAACAGAAAAAAGCCATGAGCAAATTTGCCCATGGCTTTTTTCTATTCCGGTTTGTCTGCATTACCCGCACAGCACCCAACCTGTCTCTGTCACCGGTTCTTGCTCACCTTCGGAACCTTAATTCTTGCAGCATTGCCGCGCACTTCGGTTAGGGCATCTTTCATATTGGCTGGTTTTTTACCTTCATCGGGCATATCCTTGTCTGAACTGTTTTTGTTGGCATCGGTCGTATCATTTCCGGTAAACCGGCTGGTTGAGCCGGGCGTGGGTTTCCATGCGGCATTACCGCGGTAGTTGCGGGCAACCGGCATTGGGTTGGGCGCAGGTTGCGGGTCGGGTGCAGGCGCAGGTTTCGGTGTGGGCGCAGGTGTGGGTGCAGGTTTTGGCGTGGGCGTGGGTTTAACCGTTGGCGGGGTTATATTGCCGTTGTTGTTATTGTTGTTGGCGGGCGGCGGGGCAACTGTACTCACTTTTGCCTCTACCCAGCACGGGTATGAACCTATATTGTTGCTGTCGTAATCAATCCACATATAACCACCTTCGCCCCAGCCCGTACCCCACGAGTTTTTAATAAGCCATGCATGTTTGGCATCGTCCCAGCCAATAATTACAATGCCGTGGTTAATTTCAAAATTGGCGCGTTCATTAAACACGCCGCCTGCATAACTTAAAAACGCCGGCGTAACCGTAACTGCCGAAATTAGCGGGCCATGCTCTGCAATAGCTTGTTTTAATTGCTGTACCGATGGGCGAGGTGTCCAAAAATCAATATACCCCCATTTTTCAACAATATAATTGGTAACGGCTGCGGTGCCGGTGCAGGGTTTTTCGGCATTTATATAAGGAAGCGCGCTTTCGGTCTGTACCGGGCGATTTAACATCCATTTAAGCGTATTGCCGTACCAGCCGCCGTAGCAACTGCCCGAATCGGCACAATCCAGCAAATACTGCTCCGACATATTGACAGAAGCGGCATTGCCAATACTGTTTCTGAAAACATAGTTTGCCTCAAAAGCCGCCAAAGTGCTAAAAGCCCAACATGCGCCGCAGGTTCCCTGGCTGCGAATGGGAGCAATAATGCCCAGGCTCCTCAAATCAAGCTTAGCTTGGGTGGCGCTGCCAAACTTAGCTGTGCTGTTGCCAATGCCAATCATAGGGGCGCTGTTTATGTTTTGCCTTACCTGTTTCATGCGGCGGTCTTGCTCTTGCGCTTCCTGCCGCCAGTTTGCAGGCGCTCTTAAAACCAAGTACTTATCCATTTGGTCTTCCATGGCTTGGGTAAACCCCACCTCAAACGACCATTTTTCTGCTGCCCCCCTTGCACGCAACTTGTTTAACTGCTCTTTTACCGTGGCATTGGCGCGCACCTCGCGCATACGGTAAAAATCGGTTTGAGCCTGCACAAATAACGTATTTACAAATACCAACAAATACAAGGGCAAGCAAAGCAACATTTTTTTAAGTGTAGTTTTCATGGCATAGGCTTTTAGTAATTCTAAAATATGCGTTTCAGGTATATTGCACAGAATAATCAAGCAACCCGATGAGGAATTTTATCTCCGGTTATTCATAGACCAAAGCCAAACAACCTGAAAAATTGCAGGCAAACAGCCTGTTTAGGTGGGGAAGTTGCCGGTTTAGAACCTTTGCAGGGGTAAAGGTTTAACCAACGGCAAGAAAAATACCAACTAATAAGCAACTGAACCTTGCTGTTGCAATGCACAACCCGATACAGCAGCACCAAATATTGTCATAAAACAGGGTGTTGTAAATCGTAAAAATACTTTGCAAAACCCACTGCACACTTTGCGGTTAAACAGCTAAGCTATGTGTGTGCATGCAATACAAAACGGGTTGCGCATATCCCGTTTTTTATAATCAAAAACATAATCACAAAACCCAATAAATATTTGATGTTTCGAAACAAATTACAGAACTTGCCACCTAAACCCCAAAAACATGGTACCGCCGGACGAAATAAGTTTATCTTTACCCGACATACCAATTATAAACAAAAAGTTTTACCTATGCCAGAACCCGTTTTTTCGCCCGATGGCCGGTACAAGGTTGTGTTTTCCGGCATAGAAATGCGCATGTCGCATTGGATAGACAGCCCCATGATTATGGAAACAGCAACCAACACCCTGCTCTACACACCGGGCAATAACCTATGGAGCGCCGATACGGTAAAATGGTCGCCCGATAGCCGTTATGTGGTAATGCGTATGCGAGAATATCCGGGTACTAAAAAAGGCTTTACCCTTACATTTGATGTGGTAACCGAAACCTGCACCATACTACCCGATGACTAAGCTACCTCACAAAAAGGCTGCAGAATGGGTGGGTAAATTGTCCTGAGTTCGGGCATTTTCTGTAACTTTGCGCCACCCAATTTAACACCACCATGAACGAGGTAAAATCTCTGGTAATTACCGGTTTCGGCATCAACTGCGAAGAAGAAACCAATGCCGCCTACCTGCTGGCCGGCGCACAATCAGAAATAGTGCATTTAAACGACATTTTGCTCAAAGGTTTTAACATACATGCCTTTGATATTGTGAATTTTCCGGGCGGGTTTTCTTTTGGCGATGATATTTCATCGGGCAAGGTGCTGGCAAACAAAATCAAGTACAAACAACTGGCATCGGGCACTACGCTCTTGCAGGAGTTATTGCGTTTTCTGGTTTCGGGCAAATATATTTTTGGCGCTTGCAACGGGTTTCAGGTATTGGTAAAATTAGGGTTGTTGCCCAACATTAACAGCCTTGCCGACCAGGAGGTTACACTTATGCGCAATAATTCGGGCAAATATGAAGACCGCTGGGTTTATTGCCGCGTTAACCCCGGCGCTAATACGCCTTTTCTAAAAGGTATTGACCGGATTGCGCTGCCCGTAAGACATGGCGAAGGTAAATTGGTTATTAAAAACGAGGACATAAAACAACAAATTATTGCCCAACACCTCAACTGCCTGAGCTATTGCGACGAACATGGCAACCCAACCGATGAGTACCCCAAGAACCCCAACGGCGCCGAACTAAACTGCGCCGGACTTACCAACCCAAGCGGACAGGTGTTTGGCCTAATGCCCCACCCCGAAGCATACCTTTCTTTATATAACCACCCCAATTGGGGGCAAATGAAACGGCAAAACCGCCACATTTCTGAAGAAGGCGAAGGGCTTGCCATTTTTAAAAACATTGTGCAGCATATTCACCGAACCAAAAACACCATAAATATTGCCGGCAGTGCCGCTTCTTAGCAATAGTGTGCCGTTTTTCATTTCTGTCACTTCTTTACCAAACCAGTTTCTCCATGCAACTTACCATACGCCGCGCCCTCATCAGTGTTTCAGACAAAACCCACCTGCTGCCATTGGCAAATACCTTAAAATATTGGGGCTGCGAAATTATATCTACCGGCGGAACCGGTAAAACCCTTCAGGAAGCAGGCATTCACTATACCGATATAAGCCAGGTAACCGGCAACCCCGAAGCTTTTGGCGGCCGCATGAAAACCATTTCATTCAATATTGAATCGGCTTTACTCTACGACCGCGACCGCGATGCCGATGAAGCCGCCCAACTGGGCATTGCCCCTATTGATATGGTGGTATGCAACCTCTACCCGTTTCAAGAAGTGCTGGAAGCAGGCGCCGATTTTGATACACTTATCGAAAATATTGACATTGGCGGACCTACCATGGTACGGGCAGGCGCAAAAAACTTTAAATCGGTAGCAGTAATTACCGATGTAAACGATTACCCCGATATTATTGCCGAAATGAACGAAAATAACGGCCGCCTAAGCTACAACACGCGCAAAAAACTCATGCGCAAAGCCTTTAACCACACCGCCGATTACGATGCCCTGATAGCCACTGCCATGGATAAATCAGACGGGCAACACACATTGCGAATGGCTTTTGGCGGGGGCAAACCCCTGCGCTATGGCGAAAATTCGCATCAACAGGCAATTTTTTACCGCAGCAACAACGCCGCCCACTCGCTTTATGATATGAAAGTGCTGCACGGCAAAGAGTTGTCGTTCAACAACATTATGGATATTCATGCTGCCGTAGAATCGGTTCGTGTGCTTAACCCCAAACGGCAAGGCTGCGCTATTGTAAAACACAACAACCCCTGCGGCTTGTGCGAAAGCAGCAGGCAAACCACCGCCCTGGAGTTAGCCTGGGAAGGCGATGCCGTTTCTGCATTCGGGTCAATTATTGCCTTTAACCAACCCTTGCAGCGCGAAACGGTTTCGTTTCTGCAATTAGACAATGCCGATAAAAGCAAACGCAAATTTGTAGAAGTAATTATTGCCCCGCAAATAGAACCCGATGCGCTGCAATATCTGCAACAACACAAAGATTTGCGCGTAATTGAACTGGATATTGCCGCACAACCGGCACCGCAAGACCTGCGTTTTTTGGGCGGCTCTTTGCTGGTACAAGATACCGACCTGGCGCTGTTCTCTAAATTTGAAGTGGTAACTGCAAAACAACCCAACATGCCCGAATTGGAGTCGTTGGCAGCTTTCGGGTTAAAGGCAATCAGTAATATTAAATCAAATTCCATTGCACTGGTTCGCGAAGAAAACGGCAATTTTCAGCTATTGGGCATGGGTGCGGGGCAACCTAACCGGCTGGTTTCTACCCGCCTTGCCATAGAAAAAGCTGCCGAAAACCTGCTCAGAACCTATACCGGCCATGTAAACGATGCCGATACCTACATTAAATCGGTTGTTGGGCAATGTGTTCTTGTTTCCGATGCCTTTTTTCCGTTTGAAGATAATGTAGAACTTGCCGCCATGCACGGGGTAAAAACCATTATTCAGCCCGGCGGCTCTATACGCGATAAGCAGGTGATTGCCAAATGCAACGAACTGGGCATTGCCATGCTGTTTACCGGATTGCGGCATTTTAAACATTAAAACATGGGATGTCTCGGAGACATCCTATGTTTACTGCCTTTGAAACATTCTTTGTTTATTACAGGCATTGTCATTGGGTAATATGTTACATCAGCAATTGCGGTCTTTGCGGTAAAGAAGTTAAACGCAAGGTGCGCAAAGCGTTTCGCAAAGGGCGCATTAGATGCTTTAAACACATATTTAATTTTTAATTTACATTTAACTCCCACCCCATTTTTTGGCAAATTTGCGCAAAAGGCGGCAGCAAAGGCGCCTGAATTTGCACCGGTTCATGGGTAAAAGGATGTATAAACTCCAGTCTCAGGGCATGTAACAGCAGCGCCGTACAACCAAGTTCATCGCGGAAAAAATGGTTGTGCCGGTAATCACCATGTTTCAGGTCGTTAATTACCGGGTGGCTGATGCGGTTAAAATGCCGCCTTATCTGGTGCATACGGCCGGTTTGCGGTTGTACGGCTACCAGAGAATAACGGGCGGTTGGGTAAGGCCCCACGGCAAAAGGCAACTCTGCCGTTGCCAACCGATGGTACAGGGTTATTGCCTGCCGGGCGGGCAGGTTGCTGTTGCCCTGCTCCAAGGGCATGTCAATAGTATCGTTTTCGGGGGTAAAACCCCTTACAATGGCAAGGTAATGTTTTTTTACCTGTCTGTTTTCAAAACAGGCGCTCAGCAAGGCATGTGCCTTGGGCAAAAAGGCAAAAACCAATACGCCGGAGGTTCCCCTGTCTAAACGGTGTGCGGGGTACACCTGCCTGCCGGTTTGATTTCGCACCATTTGCAGGGCAAATTCGGTAGCATCGGCGGCAATTCGGGTTTTGTGCACCAGCAACCCGTTTGGTTTGTTTACCGCAATATAAAAATCATCGCAAAACAACACAGGCAAGGACATGGCTTGCATTTTGGGGTAAATGAAAACAAAACCGGCTTGCACTGCCAATGTATGCAAGCCGGTAATGATTGGTTACACGGTTGTTTAGTAACCTGTACTTTTAGTTATTGGTTTCGGTAACCGATACCGTACCGGTGGTTCCGCTGTTCCACTCTACTACAATGCTGTTGGTTCCCTGTCCCGAAATAATGGTGCCGTTTGCCGATACGGTCCAGCTATAGGTGTTGCCGGAGGTAAACGGTACGGTATAGGTTTGCTGTACAGTGGCACAGGCATCGGCAACTCCGTTAATAGCAGGTGCAGGGGTTGTTTCAACCGTTACGTTCAAAGTGCGCGAAGTGCCGTTTCCGCAGGTATTGGAAGGAACAACGGTAAGCACATAACTGCCCGCAGTAGTCCAGTCAACTGAAGCGGTGTTGCCCGAAGGCGTAACCGAGCCGCCGCCCGAAACAGACCATGTATAAGTTACCCCGCCTACATTGGTAACGCTGTAGCTTGCCGCCACATCATCGGTACAGGAAAATGCAGTACCGGTAATGGTGGAAGGCTGTGACGGAACAGTATTTACCGTTACCGCCGAACTTCGCAAAGTACCGTTGCCGCAAGCGTTGGAGGGGGTAACCGACAGCGTTTGCGCACCGGAGCCGGTCCAGTTAATACTAACCGAGTTGGTTCCCTGTCCCGATGTAATGGTTCCGCCGGTAACCGACCAGTTGTAGGTTACGCCCGACACAGAGGTTACAGAATAGGAGGCGCTGCCAATACAGGGAGCCAGATTGCCCGAAATCAGGCTGGGCTGTGCCGGAACAGTACCTACCGTTACCGACAAGGTTCTTGCCGTACCACTGCCGCAGGTGTTTGAAGGAGTAACGGTAAGTGTTTGTGCGCCGGTACCGGTCCAGTTAACACTTACCGAGTTGGTTCCCTGCCCCGATGCAACCGTGCCGCCGGTAACGGTCCAGTTGTAGCTAACACCGCTTGTGTTGGTTACCGAGTACGTCTGTGTTTCAAGACATGGGCCGGCAACCCCCGTAATGGTGCCGGGTTGCGCCGGAACACTGCCAATGTTTACGGTAAACGTGGCAGTACCCGTACATGATTGGGCGTTTACATCAGTTGTACTCACGGCAAAACCCCATACCACAAGCAACATAAACAAAATGCCGGGAAGGACCTTTCTTTTCATGAGCAAAGTTTTTTAGTTATAGGCATCGAGAAATTTATGCTTAATCATGTCCAAAAATTCGCGCACTTTGGGGTCATGGTCGTCCCATTTATAATCGTAGCGCAGGTTCAGGTTTACATAGGTAAGGGCTTCAATATAACCTTTGGCATTGGCCAGGTCGTCAATTGCAATATTGTAGGCTTCTTCGTCGCCGCCAAAGAGGTGGTTAATATAGTCTAAGCGTTGGCTATGTCCTATGGCAAATTCCGTTGCCCCCGATTTGGTGGCAAATTTATCAGCCACAGTTACTTCTTTTTGCTTATTGCCCAAAACGTCGTTTAACTCCATGGCAACGGTTTCCTGATCAGCATCATCCTCTTCTTCCTCCTGTTTGAGGAGGTTAGCTTTTTGAAAATCGGTAAGAATTTGCGTTTTAACCGATCCTTCATCATCCATAATTACCTCTTCTTCTACCTCTTCCTGCACTTTTTGGGTTAACATGTTACCCAAATCCTGGGCAAAAGACTGGTCAATTTGCCCCGTTGGCACTATATCTTCAAGAATTTGCTCCTGCAGCACAATAACCGGTTCAGGCTCGGGTTCGGGGAGCGGCACTACCACCGGTTCGGGTTCGGGAATAACCACCGGCTCAGGTTCAGGCTCGGGAATAATAACCGGCTCAGGCTCGGGAACAATAACCGGTTCGGGTTCGGGAATAATAACCGATTCGGGTTCGGGAATAATAACCGATTCGGGTTCGGGCAAATCAATGATTTCGGGTTCGGGAAGGGGTTCATTCATTACTTTTTCCTTTACCACCTGTTCCCGTTTTTGGAGCGGATGCTCTTCGGCAATCAAAGGTGCATCTTGTTTTAAAGTAAGTTCCACTTCTACCAACCCGTCATAGAGTTCGGTAACGTATTTTTTGAGCAGGGCCAGTTCCAGTTTTTGCATATTTTCCTCTCGCTTGCGAATGTTGCGGTAGAGGTAATTGATTTTTTCAATGGTAACTGCCAAACGGTTAACCAATTTTTTGTCCATATAAATTAATTTTAAAAAATATTTAGTAATTTTAATGGCTTGTTTTTGCCCTTACGTATTTGCAAAAGTATTTTTTATATTGCACAAAAACACTAATTCTGGCAAAACAAGCCCTTATTTTTACAATTACATGAGTTAAAAGGGTATGATTTGGGGTATTTTTTACAAAAATAAGGCTTTATTTACAAGATTTGGTATAAAAGTAGTAATTTTAGCGGTGAAACAAGAGGTAACCGAAAAAAATGTTTTTAGAACCACAGGTAAAAAAAGGGTGGATAGAGGTAATATGCGGCTCTATGTTTTCGGGTAAAACCGAGGAACTTATCCGGCGGCTTCGCCGGGCAGCCATTGCCAACCAGAGGGTGGTTATTTGCAAACCGGCCTTAGATACCCGTTATGACATCAGCAATATTGTTTCGCATGATGCCAGTATGCTGCAATCTGTTCCCATAGCACACTCGTCTGAAATACTGGAACTTGCTGCCACAACAGGTGCCGAAGTTGTTGGCATTGATGAGGTGCAGTTTTTTGATGAACAGTTGCCGCAGGTGTGTGAGCAATTGGCCTTGCAGGGCATAAGGGTAATTTTGGCCGGGCTTGATATGGATTACCTTGGCAAACCGTTTGGCACCATGCCTTATTTGCTATCGGTAGCAGAGTATATTACCAAACTTCATGCCATTTGCATGGTATGCGGCAATTTGGCCAGCCACTCGTACCGCAAAGAAGCCAATGAAGAGCAGGTTTTGCTGGGCGCCAAAGATTTGTACGAACCGCGGTGCCGCATTTGCTACCATCAGCACGAATAATTTTATGCATTGAGGTTGAGCAGGTATAACTGCCCCGATGCGGTAAGGCAAACCAAACCGGCATTGGTAAGGTGCAATTCATCATGGTCGGTAAGGCAGGTACAATCTGTTTGTTGCAGTACTGCCCCGTCTTCGGTACGGCGAATGAGCAGTTGGTTATCGGCCGGTTCAAAAATAATGCCCTGGTGGTTGTCTGTCTGGCGGAGGGCAAATTTTTTCACCAACCCGTTATGGTGGGGCAAGTTTGACAAGGGGCGAACTTGCAGGTTGTGTATGCCAAAATAAGCTGTTTGCAGGGCGGTTTCGCCGTTGGCATTGCCCGATTTCCAGAGCATTATGCCTATATTCTGTTGCATGTAGAGGTTGTGCAGTGCAAAATTGCATCCGGCAGCAGACAAAAATTGCCCCGAAGGGTAGAAAACAAACAATTTACCGCCCGTATTTTGCCACATGGCCCCGTTTGCCACTGTAATTCCCGGGCCAAACACCGGCGTTTGCATGGATTGCAGGCAGTTGCCGTTTGTATTATCTAACCAAATGGTTTTCAGCAGACTGTCTTCTACCACAGCCAGCAGGTTGTTGTATTGCATAAACCGGTAGCCGGCTTGCAGTGTAATGTTATGTACCGGTTGCAGGTTTCCATCGGGTAAAAGGAGGTAAAGCAGGTTGTTTTTTTCGGCAACAATATTGTTATGTCCGGCAAAAAGTCTTCGGGCAATATGGCGCGGGTAAGCAGCCTGCAAAACGGCAACACCCTTCCGGCTCATGTCATACAATACAAAGCGGGTATTGGTGGTAACAAGCAGCCGGTTTGACAGGCAAAACAGGTCTTCAATAAATTCATTACCGGCGGGCTGTAAAATGGTTTGTATTTGCAGGGCGCTTTTGGGCATTAGCACCGGCTGAAACGTTTGAACAGGCGCCGACTGCCGGGTAACCTGTGCAAGGTTGTGCAATTGCAAAGGAGTTCTTGCTGCATACATAAAAATGGCTTCAAATTGTTTTTGTAACGCATTATCGGTTACGGGTTGGTAGCATTTGGGCAAAACAAGCTGTTTATCGGGAGCAAAAAGCGGCAGTTGTTGAATCATGCGGTCTTTGAGGGTGTTAAATTGGGGGTGAGTGCCTTTGTATGGATGCACATACGTGAGCAACTGAAAAATGAGTACGGCCAAGGCAAAGTAATCGCTTTGCCGGCTTACTCCACCCCCGAAGTAATAATCTCTTATTTCGTTGAGCAGGGTTCCCGAATGCGGTTTTACCGGGGTTTCGTAAGAGTCAACGTCTATAAACTTAACTTCATCTTGCGGGTTTACCAGAATGTTCAGCGCGCTCAAATCACCAATTATCAGTCCGTGGTTATGGGCATGCGCTACGGCTTGTGCTATTTGCGAAGCTATATGCAGTTTGCGGGTATAGGTTATGCCGTTTTTGCGGCAATAAGGTTCACTGAACAAGGCATTCAGCGGTTCAAAACCTGCAGGCAACAAGGGCATGGTAAAACCCAGTACGTTTCCGCCGGGTTTGTCAAAGAGCAAGGCGCGGGGTTTTACAAAAACAGATTCGTTTAAAACAGACAACGCCTGTAATTGCTGCGGAGTAATGGCCTGCTGTTTATTGAAATATATTTTTGCCACCATGCCGGGAAGTTCCTGAAGTAAAATAATACGCCCCTCTCCTCCCCTGTTCAGCTCGGCATGGTCGTTCAATACAACCTGCATTCCGCTTTCAGTATATGCTTTCATGGCTGGTTTTATTAAGAATTAATCTGGTTTATTATTTTTACCACGGCCACATCATCGGCGGGCAAAAGTCCGTATTTGCTGTGCAACAGGTTGCATTTGCGTGCCAACATGCTTTGCGTGGTTTGCAAACTGTTATCGTTTAATAAATAGGGCAAGACCAAGTCATTGCCGGCCGGTACGGCGGAAATATGTTGAGCAGTGGTAAAACTCAATACGCCATCGGTGGCAATGGCAAAATGGGTAAAAGCGGTTTGTTCGCACACCTGCGCAAACAGATATGAAGTTTGTTCATTTGCAGATTGGTGCAAATGGTATGCCGGGTAATCGGGTGTGTTTTGGTGGTTTATTTCGGTTATTTCGCCGTCAATGGCAATTACTCCGTCGCCAAGGGCGGCTATCCAAAGCGCATTGTGGTAAACAACTGCCAGTAGCAGCGTGGCCAATATTTCGCCGGTTTCAAGGCAAAGCGCTTGTTTTACCGTTAAGAGTTCCTGCATATACCTGCTGAGGATGAATCCACCTGTTCCGGAAGCGGAGGAAGGCATTTGCGGCAACATGGAATTAACTATTTTCCCGATGATTTTAACCGTTAATGCCGATGCGAAATGCGAATTACAGCCTCCCGAACAACCATCGGAAACCGCCGCCACGGTTACCCCGGGCAAAGGCTGCCAGAAACCGGCGGCATCTTCGCAATACGTTCTATGCTCAAAACCGCGCTGAACCGTAGTATATATTTTCATTTGCATTTTAAAAATTAAAGCGGCAGGCAGCATTGGCGCTTTACAGCAACATAACCGCTGCCGGCCGCTAGTGGTAAAAATGTTAAAAAGTAATGGGAGCATTGGCAGCCGCACTTGAAACAGAACGGCTTATAAAGCCAATCATGCGTTTAATTTCAGCGCCCGATGTGCCTACTTTTGCCAGATGCTGAATGCCCATATCCTTTTGTGCCTGCCCGAAAGAGGCGGCGTTGCCCACACCAAACAATACACTTACAAAAGAAAAGGCATTCCGCTCACTTGCCAACACTTGCTGCAGGGTGTTTTTAACCTCATCTGCCCCGTGCGACGAACTGTTGTCTTCGCCATCGGTAATAATAAAAAGCAGGGTTTTGGTATTTACACCCGATGCCTCCAGGTTGTTACGGTAATCGAGTGCCATTTTTAAGCCCTGTAAAGCAGCGTCGTGCAGGGCAGTGCCGCCGCCGGTTGGTTTAAACCCGAAAGTTGGCAACTGCGCCACAGGCTGAAACCCGCTTTTCACCTTTACTTTTTCACAAAATTCCACTACCGAAACCAAAAGGCGGTCGGCAATATGCGATTGCTGCATGGCGGCGGTAAAATCATTAAGGGCATGGTTAAGCTCATTAATATAGCCAGCCACCGAGGGCGAAACATCTACAACAAACACGGCATTTACGGTTTCGTCAACCTGAATGTCTTCGGGGTTAAAATTGTTGTAGCTGAGGTTAAAATCAACGTCGTTAAAATTTAAGTTTTGCATAGTTTTTTATTTTTATTTTTCAGCAAATTAATTTTGGTAAGAAAAAAACAACTCAAAGGCTGTAAAAAACGCAGGGGCAAAGGCATTTCTGCCCAGGGGTTTTACCCCTGCGGTATGGTAAACAGTAAAATAAAAAGGGCAACGTTTAAAGCAGTGCGGCGTTTAATCCAACACTATATCGGCAGCTTTGGCAAAGCAAATACCCTGTTTTCGGGCGGCTTCATAAATTGGCTCTCCAAGGTGCCCCAAACCCGGCACATCAGACATAATATCCTCTATTACCACCAGTTTTTTTGACAGAGCGGGCGCATAATCCATTACTTGTTTCAGGCTGGTTGCCACGCAATGCGATTTGGCTTCGCCGGCTAAAAATACCTGCCGGTAGTTTTCAAGGGTATGAATGAGGTGTTGGTTGAGCTGGGTTTCGGGACGGTCGGGAACCGGTATTTGTGCCATAAAAATGCCAAAATGTTCGGTAAGCGGGTAGGTGCCTTTGGTTACTGCCTGATACCATTTTCCGGCGCGGGTCCAACTTACAAGTGCACTCATCAGTTCGTCGTGCAGCGAAGCACCTTTTGACCCGATAAGACAATGTTCCGGCCAAATAAAGTGCGGAAACTGCCCCTGGGCTTCTAATTCGGCTACATATTTAATGGCTTCCTGGGGCGAGAAGCGGGGTGTCCATTTACCGGCGTTAATATCGGCCAGGGTAATTTGGGTAAACGGCGGCGGAAATTTGCCGTCTTTATCCATCCAGAAAGCCGGGTGCGAAATGTCGTTTACCGGGTGCGAATCAAGGGTAACACAAATGTGGTCAATAAAGCGGCTGTTTTTCAAAATAAAGTCGCGCAGTTTTACCATGTCGTTTTCGGCGCCGGGTACATACAAAGCTCCGTTCGGATGGCAAAAATCGTATTGCGCATCAATTACCAAAAGTGCATTTTTCTTTCTCATAGCTGTAATTTTTTTTCGGTTTTATTTAGTGTATTAATTACACTTAGCTAAACCAAACCGGCAGCTTTTTAGTTCGTGTATTTTTTACACTTTTTATATTTTTTATTGCTTAACTTTTAAGCAACTGATTATCAATTATTTAGAAAAACCGTTTGTAAAACAATAAACTCAATTGTTTTTCTTTTCCCCTATCCTGCTTATTTCCGGCCGCTCCCTGCGAAAAGAGGCTTAAAGTTACACCTGTTTGGTAAAAAAGCCGTTGTCTTCTTATAAATACGGCAATGCCCGGCGCTGATGGTGGCAAGCAAAACAAAATAAGCAGGGTTCATGGTGTGCATTCGCATATAAAACACTACCTTTGTGCCTTATTTGCCTGCTTATGCAAAGCGCACTGAAATTACTGCAAACTTTGGCTGTTGCAACAATCTGTATGTGGATGGTTGCCTGTAACACCTCTGATGAGAACACATCGGTTTCAAAAAACAGCAAAGCCGAAAAGCGGAAACCTGCCGGAAATGCGCAGGCAGCCCGGCAAGAGCAGGAAAACGATGGTGCTATTTCTGACCCGGAGGCCTTTGGCACAAATACCGATACAACTTTGACAACTGCCGGTTTGCCCGATGATAAAGCCAATGCAAATGCCCCGCACGGGGGTACAAAAACAACCGGGTTAAACAGCACACATACAGATAACCGGGGGGATTTAGGCAATGCGGTCAATGCTGCGCAACAAGAGCCGGATAACCCCTTACGGGCCACTGCATCAAGAGACAAGGCAACAGGCGCTGCTGGCAATAAAGCGGTGATGACCTTTGAAAACACCAGTTTTGATTTTGGCTCTATTGTAACCGGCGCCAAGGTGCAACATGAATTTACATTTACCAACACCGGCGCCGCCCCGCTTATAATACACGATGCCAGCAGCAGTTGCGGCTGCACCGTTCCCGAAATACCGCTGGAACCCATAGCGCCCGGCGAAACCAGTTCAATTTTGGTAAAATATGACAGTACCGGTAAAATTGGCTCCCAAACCAAAACCGTAACCATTCAGACAAATGGCAGCCCCGCCACTTACCATGTAGTGCTGAAGGGATTGGTGCTTACCGAAAACATGCTGAAAGAAGAAGAACCCAAAGAAACGGGAGAGTAACTTTTTGCCCCGCGCGTTTCCCCTTGATTGCAACAACCACCTTATATGTTTACCGTTTTTTACCCATAAGCGGAAACCTCATGCGGTATTCGGCTTCGACCTGGCCTTTGCTGATGCGCTCAAGGCGTTTTTTAAGCAGTTGCTTTTTTATGGGCGACAGGTGGTCGGTAAACAAAATGCCTTCAATATGGTCGTACTCGTGCAAAATAACCCTTGCGGTTAACCCTTCGTAGGTTTCTTCGGTGTAGTTAAACTGTTCGTCGCAGTAGCGTATGGTTACCGTTTCTTTGCGCTTTACATCTTCGCGCACGGTAGGTATGCTCAGGCAGCCTTCGTTGTATTGAAGCATTTTGCCGTTTTGCTCCAGAATTCGGGCATTAATGAACACTTTTTTAATGGGTTGGGTATTTTTCATTCCTTCATCGTCCATATCATCTTCATCGTTTTTCAGTTGCAGCGTATCTACTATAAACAACCTTACAGACAAACCCACTTGCGGGGCGGCAAGCCCAACGCCGCGGGCATTATACATAGTTTCAAACATGTTGGCAATAAGCGCCTGCAAATCGGGGTAACCGGGGGCTATTTCCTCACCGGTTTTTCGCAAAACGGCATCGCCATAGGCTACAATAGGTAAAATCATGCTGGTAAAAAATATTCGGGGGGGTTAATTAACTAAGCGAATTTAATTTTTTTAAACCCCGAAAACAAGTAACCGGTTCGGGGTTGATTGGTGGTTTATGGTTACCAAATGCCTTTTCGTTGCAAAAAAGATTGTAAAATAAGGGTGGCGCTCACTTTGTCAATCAGTTTTTTGTTGCGCCGTTTTTTTTTGCTCACGCCAAGCGTTACCAAGGTTTGCATGGCCATTTTTGAGGTATAGGTTTCGTCTTCGCGTTCAACGGGTATTTGCGGAAAAAGTTTTTGCAATTCCTGCACTAATTTATTGGCAGCTTGTGTGGCATGGGTTTCGGTTCCGTTAAGGTTAAGCGGTTCGCCAACTACAATTATTTCTACCGGTTCGGCGGCAACATAGTTTTTTAAAAAGAGCAGCAACGCCGGCGTATCGAGGGTGGTAAGTCCGTTCGCGGTAATTTTCAGTTCATCGGTAACGGCTATACCGCTTCGCTTCAATCCAAAATCTATGGCCACAATGCGTCCCATACAATTACAACATGCTGATACGGGGCAAAGATAGCAAAAAAACGCAGTAAAGGCGGGTAAACCCGTGTGATTTGTGGCAAACAAGGGGCAATTTGAATGCCTTACCGCCTGTTTTGCCGCTGTTTGGTGGGTCATACCGGATTCGAACCGATGACTTCTACCCTGTCAAGGTAGCGCTCTAAACCAGCTGAGCTAATGACCCTTGTTGCCTGCGAATTTACTTGCAATGATAAAAATAAACCCGTTGCCAAGCAAATTTTTTGTCCCGAAAGTTCCATACAGCAGCATAATACATTGGCCGGTTTGCTTCGGGGTAAAAAACACAAAGGGCAGCCGGTTTAGTGGTACATTATATCAGGCATTAAAAATCCTCGTCGTCCTGAGTTGCTGCGGTGTCCATATTAAACATGCTGTTGAGCAGGTCTTTAAAGGCAAAACCGGCTTGCACGGGCGATTTACCCAGCAGCGAAAACTCTGCCAGCCCGTGCAGCACAAACTCCATTAAAAACAGTTTTTCCGATGCGGATACCTGCGGGTAGTATTTATCGGCCAGTTCGGCAAGGCCGGCAATGCTGCTGAGGGTTCGGGCGTAGTGGTTGTTGCTAAGGTCGTTGTACAGGTTCAGGTCTTGCCCCTGCGAAAACCAGTCAATTACAGGCTGGTAAATATTGCGCTGTTTTTTGCGTTTACCTTCCTCGGGGTTTGGAAAATAACGGGTAAACAAGGTGCGAATAGCTTTGCCAATCAGATTTTGTGCAACAATAAAGGGTCCTTCCTGCTCGCCCTCATACACCAGTTCAATTTTACCGGTTATTGACGGAATGACGCCCCAGAAATCGCCCACGCGCACATGGGTTGATTGCTCGTTGTTTATGAGCATACGGCGCTCGGCGGCACTGGCCAGGTTTTCCATGGCAGAAATGGTAAGCCTTGCCGATACCCCGCTTTTGCTGTCAACCAGTTCGCTTTTGCGGGCTTCAAAGGCAATTTGTTCAATAAGGTCTTTTGCCAAATCGTAAAATTTCACTCCCTTCTGTTGTTCGGGCGCAAGATGAGCCTCCTGTTCGGTAATGGCTCTCGATATTTCTGCGGTGGGCGGGTAATGGGTTAAAATCTGGCTTTCTATGCGGTCTTTCAGCGGGGTTACAATGCTGCCGCGGTTGGTATAGTCTTCGGGGTTGGCGGTAAATACAAACTGTATATCAAGCGGCATACGCACTTTAAAGCCCCGTATTTGTATATCGCCTTCCTGCAAAATATTAAACAGCGATACCTGAATGCGGGCTTGTAAATCGGGCAATTCGTTAATGACAAAAATGCCCCGGTGCGAGCGCGGCACCAACCCGAAATGTATAACCCTTTCATCGGAATACGGCAGGCGCAGGTTAGCGGCTTTAATGGGGTCCACGTCGCCAATAAGGTCGGCAACGGTAACATCGGGGGTGGCTAATTTTTCGGTATAGCGGTCGTTGCGGTGCAGCCATTCAACAGGGGTATCGTTGCCCATTTCGGCAATAAGGTCTTTGGCATGTCGCGATATGGGGTGCAGCGGATCGTCGTTCAGTTCGCTGCCCTTAACCACCGGTATGTATTCATCTAAAAGGTGTACCATTAACCGCGCCAAACGGGTTTTGGCCTGCCCGCGCAAACCCAGCAAAATAATGTTGTGGCGCGATAAAATGGCTCTTTCCACATCGGGAATAACCGTATTATCATACCCGATGATGCCGTCAAAAATGCGGTCGCGGTTTTTAAGTTTTTGTATTAAATTAAACCTGAGTTCTTCCTTAACAGATTTGCTTTGGTAACCTGCTGCTTTTAAGGCTCCCAGTGTGGTAATGGCTTCAATGTTTGGCGTATTCAAAAGTATGAACAGATTAGGAAGTGAAAAAAAACATAGTTGTAAACAGTTTACCGCACGCAAAGTTCGGTAAAGCAGGTTATTGAACTATCTGCAAAGGATAAACGTTACTGAGCGTGTTGCAGTTTGTTAATCAAACCGGCTTTGCTGTTAGATAATTTTTAAAAAATTTGGCAAACCAAATTATTTTTTTTAAATTTGCGCTGCGTAGCAATCTTCAGTAACGGGCAACTTCTTTCACCATTATAAATTTAATTTATGACCTTCACCCATTTTGCTCCCCCAAAACCTATGTTTGAGGTTACTAAAACCAAACACTCCAGGCTGGCACAAGTAGATTTCAACAACATTCCTTTTGGTCGCATTTTTTCTGACCACATGTTTGTGATGGACTACCAGAACGGGCAATGGCAGCAAGGTCAAATTATACCCTACGGCAATCTGCAATTAAGCCCCGCCACCTCGGCACTGCACTACGGACAGGCTATTTTTGAAGGTCTGAAAGCCAATAAAGATACTAATTCGTCTGATATTTTGCTGTTTCGCCCTTATGAAAACGCACACCGCTTTAACCACTCTGCCGTGCGCATGGATATGCCCCAGGTGCCCGAAGAAATATTTGTGGAAGCCATGGTGCAACTCATTCAGTTAGACCGGAACTGGGTTCCCGCTTCTTCAGACTCCTCGCTGTATATACGGCCGGTTATGTTTGGGTGCGATAATTTTATTGGCGTGCGCTCTTCAGATAACTACAAAATGGTTGTGCTGACCAGCCCCGCAGGCCCGTATTACACCAAGCCGGTTAAGGTGGTAATTGCCGATAAATTTGTGCGCGCATTTGACGGCGGTACCGGCGAAGCCAAAGCCGCAGGTAACTACGGCGCAACCATGTACCCGGCAACCTTAGCCAGACAAAAAGGATACGACCAGGTTTTGTGGACCGATGGCGTAGAGCATAAATACGTAGAAGAAATTGGCACTATGAACGTGTTTTTTGTTATTGACAATGAGGTAATTACCCCAAGCCTCGACGGTACTATTCTGCATGGCGTTACCCGCGATAGCGTTATTACCTTGTTCAGGGAAATGGGCATTAAAGTATCGGAACGCAGAATTACCATTACCGAACTCATTGATGCCCATAAAAAAGGACTGTTACAGGAGGCTTTTGGCGCCGGAACTGCTGCAACCATTACCCCTATAGAAGAGTTATCGTACAAAGAGCAACGTTATACATTGCCGCCGGTTCAACCCAAAACCCTTTCGGTAAGGGTAAAAGCAGAATTGGAAAACATTAAACGCGGCATTTCGCCCGATAAGTACAACTGGCTGGTGCGTATATAATTTGCTTTTGCATTTTTTACCCGTTATTAAAAAGGGAGTTGCAAACCAGCAACTCCCTTTTTATTTAAAATTAAACCCATTCCAATATTTGCACACGAGTAGTCAAGATAAAAGTTAATAAAGCTTCTTAAATATAATCTCGCTACATTTTTGCGTAATATTCCAATAAAAAAGGAGGCAAAAATGAAGACTACCCCGTTTTTCGCAGCAATTATTGCCTTAACCACGCTTGTTTGGGCAGGTTTTAAAAAAATTGACTTCAACGGCTGCAACCACCAATATGCTATTTTGCCCGAAAAACCGGGTACGCTTGAAAGCGACCGGCTGCTGTGGTCGTCGGCAAAAAAAATAAACTGGGAAGACTTTAAAGCCTCACCCGATACCAACCTCCTTTATATTGCCGCCCTTACTTCTTCTTCTATTGTTTACAGCTATTACTGCAATAATGATGAACTGGTTTTTACCATAAAAGCCGTGTTCAGAAAAAACGAGTCGTGGGTGCGACCCGAAGCTAAAACCGATTTCTATCTCAACCACGAACTGCTGCATTTTGATATTACCGAACTCTACGCCCGAAAACTGCGCGAAAAATTAGCCCAATACCGCTTTACCTGCAACCAATCTGCCGATATGGAAATGATTGCCGCAGCAATTTTGGATGAATGGCGAAAAATGGACAAAAAATATGACCTGGAAACGCATTTCAGCCACGATATGCAAATGCAAAAAGACTGGTATGTATTTATTCATGAACAACTCTATGACTACCGCGCCTACGCCCTTTTGGAAAGCCAGTGATTGTTAGTTATGAGTTATGAATTATGAGTTATGAGTTATGAGTGGTGTTTTGGTTCGGCAAGCTCACCGCACAAAATAACTGGTTCGACAAGCTCACCAGCCAAATTTATTGGTACGGCAAACTCACGGGTTTGACAAGTTCATCGGATAAATTCATAACTCATAACTCATAATTTATTTGCCTTTTTTGCGCTTCTACACCATTGCCAATCCGTTGTTCCAGGCCTCCAGCAATTGGGCAACCGGCAGGTTTACCAATTCATTGTTGCCTTGCCAAATTTGCAGATGCTGTTCTTTGGTTACCATACCCAAAAAATGTGCATAGCCGCCCATCATTTGCTCAAACAACATGCGGTTGGTTGGTTTTACCGTAACTAAGAACCGGCTGTGACTTTCAGAAAACAGCAAGGCGTTGAGCGAAAGAGATTTATCAAAAAAGTTATCCAAATCAATTCTTGCGCCAAGGTTGCCGCCAAAAGCACTTTCGGCCAGGGCTACGGCCAAGCCGCCGTCAGACAGGTCGTGGCTGCTTTCAATAAGGCGGTGGCAGTTTGCCTGCATCACCTTCAGGTACAGGTTTCGGGCTTCGGTTTTGCGCACTTGCGGCACGTTGGCGCCCAATTGGTTATACAGGCGGTAAAACTCCGATGCACCCAACTCGTTGTAGGTGGCGCCGAGTTGGTAAACCAAATCGCCGGCGGCTTTAAACTCGGCGGTTACCACCTGCCGCACATCGGGCATTTTGGCTGCCATAGAGTAGAGAATGGTAGGCGGAACCGAAATTTTTACCCCATCTGCCTTAAAATCGTTTTTCATGCTGTCTTTACCCGATGTAAGCGGAATTTGGTAAAACGTAGCCATATCGTACAGGGCTTCGCACATTTGCACCAACTTGGCCAATTTTAGTTTGCCATCGGGGTTGTTTACCGGGTCATATACCGAATCGGGCACGCAAAAATTATCGTTTACCGACCAGAAAATACCGTCGTTTTCGGCCGTATTGGGTAAACTGCCACCTACCGAAATTATTTGCCGCACCGCCTCATCAAAAGCCCCGGCCGACATTTGGTAGGCATCAATATCGCCATAGCGCGGAATAATGCCGTTTGATACGGCAATGCCCTCGTAGCCGGTAAAATTTACCCTGAGCACGGCGGCATCCTGCGGGGCTTTACCCTGCGGCCCCATCAGCGGCTTAACAATGGTTTTGCCTTTAACCTCGTGGTCGTACTGCCGTATTACGTTCTCCCGCGAGCAGATGTTGAGGCTGCCCATAAGTTGCAGTAAAATGGCGTTGTAATCGGGGTTTGGGGGCAGTTGTGGTTCTTGCAGGGCTGGTTTTACCCATTCGGCTTCCAGATATTTTACCGGCACACCTTCATGCAGAAAGTGCATGTTGAGGTAAGCCACCGGGCGGTTGTTAAAGCGCACATCAAGAAAGCCGGTATTGGTAAAGTTGCCAATATGAGTTAGTTCCACTTCCATGGAGGTGGCAAGTTCCAACAGGGCGGGCACGTGTTGCGGTTCGGCAACAATGGTCATGCGCTCCTGCGATTCGGAAACAAAAATTTCCCACGGTTTCAGTCCGGCGTATTTGAGCGGCACTTTTTCAAGGTGTACCTGTGCGCCGCCGCTAATGGTTGCCAGTTCGCCCAAAGATGATGACAACCCGCCGGCACCGTTATCGGTACTGCACTTTACCAACCCGGCTTCGCAGGCCCGAACCAGAAAATCGGCCAGCAGTTTTTGGGTAATGGGGCTGCCAATCTGTACAGCCGATTGTGGCGAGTATTCATCTATTTCTACCGATGAAAAAGTGGCGCCGTGTATGCCGTCTTTACCAACCCGTCCGCCGCCCATTAAAATTACATCGCCCGGGTCAATGGGTTTTTCCCAGGCGGGTTTACCTGCATAGGCAGGTTGCATAAGCGCACCCGTACCGCAATACACTAAGGGTTTGCCGCTAAAACGGTCGTCGAAAACAATGGCGCCGTTTACCGTAGGTATGCCCGATTTATTGCCGCCGTCTTCTATGCCATGCCTTACGCCGTTAAAAATACGTTTGGGGTGCAGTTGTCCGGTAAGCAGGGGTTTGTTGTAACCGGGCTTGCCAAAGCAAAGCACATTGGTATTAAACAACAGCCTTGCGCCGCCCACGCCGGTTCCCAAGGGGTCGCGGTTGTTGCCCAATATGCCGGTTATGGCGCCGCCGTAGGGGTCAAGGGCAGAGGGCGAGTTGTGGGTTTCTACCTTCCACACAAAATGCAGGTTGGGGTTTACCTTTACCACACCCGCATTGTCAGAAAACACCTTTACCAGCCAGTGGTTGTTATTGGCTTCCAGTTGTGCGCGCACCGCATCGGTAGCGCCTTTAATGTAGGTTTTAAACAAAGACCGTATGGTTTTCTGGCGGCCGGTTTCGCAATCGGTATAACTTATTTCGGCGTTAAATTCCTTGTGTTTGCAGTGTTCGCTCCAGGTTTGCGCCAGCACTTCCAATTCGCAGTCGGTGGGTAAAAGCGGAAGCCCGTTTTGCTCGCGCAGGGCAATGGTTTGCGGGTTTCGGAAATAGGCCTGTATTGCCTTCATTTCCTCCAGATTAAGCGCCAGCAACATTTGTTTTGACAGTTGCAGCAGCGCCTCATCGGAAATGTTGATATCAATAACCGATACGCTTTCATCGGCTTTTACCCTTACTTCGGGCACATACAGTTTTTCGGGCAGCAGCGTTTTTCCCGAAGCAAAACTGAACTGGTTAATGAGCGCATTGCCCAGCTCCTGCGCCAGGGTTTGCAGTTGCAGGGGCTGCAAGGCATGCTGCAGGTAGTAAACCTCTTGCGAAAAAATATGCTGCGTATTGGTATCAATGGGTGTGTTTAAAAAATCGCTCAGGGCTTTTTGGGCGGTAGTGCCTTCGTCGTCGGTAACGCCGGGCAGCTTGGCTATGGCAATGTAAGATTGAAAACCCTCCTGCGGCATGAGTTCATTTACATACAGTTCGTTTACAATTTCATCGCTCAGGCAGAGGCGGGCAAAATCGGATACCTGTTGCGGGGTAAGTTGGTAGCCGATGGTAAAAATTTTACTGCTCTTAACCGCGCCCGTATCTATGCCAAAATACCGCTGTGCTTTTTTGGCCAATTGTTCGGCAGCCACATCGCGAATGCCGGGTTTGCAGGCAAGTTGTATGTATTGGTAATTGCTCATGTTGCTAACTAAACTTGTTTGGCGGCAAAGATACAATTTTACCGGCAGACTGAATGTGTTTTTTGGCCGATGTTCTTTTCCTTGTCTGCGCAAGGTTGTTCCTTGTAGTTGGGTTAACCGACCAAGGATTAGCCTTGCGCGGGCTAAGCGGGTAAGCAGTTAAACTAATCTGTGCTGCTATTTCAATTACCCCGATTAAATACTACATTGGGGCAATTTTTAGTAGCACTACCCAAACAAAACGTACAATTTGTACCTTCAAGCAAAATTTTTAACCTAAACTTTACTACTTAATGAAAAACACACATTGGTTTTTAGGGTTTATTACCGTATTCATTGGCATTTCTGTTATTTCTTATGCACAAGTACCGCAACTTATTAACTACCAGGCAGTAGCCCGCAATGCAGCCGGACAGCCGTTGGCTAACCAAGCCGTATCGGTAAGGCTATCGGTAAGGCAAAGCACCGCCGGCGGCACCATTCAGTATCAGGAAACGCACAACGTTACCTCCGGCCCGCAGGCTTTAATCAACCTGCAAATAGGCGGCGGCTCACCTAACCTCGATTCTTTTGCCGATATTACCTGGACAGACGGGCAACCCAAATTCCTGCAAACAGAATTAGACCCCGACGGCCCGGGCGCACAACCTTTTGTAAACATGGGCACACAACAATTGGTAAGCGTACCGTATGCCTTGTATGGCGAAGAAACAAGGTGGGTGAAGGTGAGCGGAGAAAATATGAGAGTAGGAGATAGCAATTATAATTTCAGTGGCGATAAAAATGTAGCAATTGGTAAACAAGCGCTTAGTGCAAATACAACCGCTTCTCAAAATTCGGCATTGGGTTTCAATGCACTTTTAAATAACAATGGATTTGGTAACACTGCCGTTGGGTCGAAGGCATTATTCTCAAATGGGGCAGGTGCAGTAAATAGTGCAGTAGGGTATAATGCTCTTTACAACAATACAGAAGGGTCAGATAATACTGCCGCAGGAGCTAATGCCATGTTCTCAAATTCATTGGGGGGATTAAACAGCGCATTTGGAGAAAATAGCCTTTACAACAATATTAATCCCTAACTTTTCAGTATATTAGGTAACAGAAGTTGCTTGCTGCGGCATTTGGGAG
>MTCR01000097.1 GCA_002212725.1 Sphingobacteriales bacterium TSM_CSM
GTTGGTTGCCATAAAAAGAGTATTTTTGTTTACAATTATTGTGCCGCAAAGGTACGTATTTTTAGGGTAAAACAATTAAACCCCCGAAAGGTTAAACATGAACAGCACCATTATTGGCATTGAAGGCATGGAATTTTACGCCCGGCACGGCTATTATGCAACCGAACAGGTGTGCGAAAACCGCTTTAGCGTTGATGTATATGTACAACTGCCCCTTGACGAAAGCACGCTTGCCGACACCCTGGAGGGAACTGTGAACTATGAAACGGTGTTTACCATTTGCCGGCAAATTATGGACAAGCCGGTAAAACTGCTCGAAACAGTAGCCTTTACCATTGCCCAAACCCTGCAGCAAAGGTTTCCGCAAGTGGCAGAAGTGCGGGTGCGGGTGAGCAAATGGCATATACCCGGCAACCTTAACATAGCGCGTACTTTTGTGGAAGTGAAAAAAACTTTGGGGTAATTAGGTAAATTCAAAAATAAACCCTATCTTTGCACACGCAAAAGGTCGGATGGCCGAGCGGCTAGGCAGAGGTCTGCAAAACCTCGTACACCGGTTCGATTCCGGTTCCGACCTCTTAAAAGTGCAAAACTCCCGCATTAATATGCCGGGAGTTTTTTTATTTAAATACAAAACGCCCTTTCATTTTACCGCAAGAACGCAAAGTTCCGCAAAGTTTTTTTGCGCTTTATGGTCGATGCTTCAAATGAGCAGGGAACAAGAGGAAATGCCGGTATTTACAGATAGCGCCTAAATAGTTATTTTTAAAGCCCGCATTTGGTAATATATGCAGTATTTTTTTGTATAAATTGCTGATTTATCTACTTTTTCCTTGATGAAAAAGTAGCAAAAAATCAAGCCCTTCTGAAAATCTGGCTAAAAATCTGCACTACGGGCGGAAAGCGCCAATACAAACGCCGCCACCATACGGCTTTGCAATTAACTTTTGCAGGGCGTTTGTTGCGCCGCTTTCTTATCGCCCTGCGTTCCGATTTTTTTCACGCCGATTTTCAGAAGGGCAATAAAAAGACCGTTGAGATTAAGCAATTAATCATGCATTGTTCATTTGTGATGCTTCGGTACAAGAAAACGCAAGGCAAGGTTAGTCAATTACAATGGTTATTTTGGCTTTATCATTCCAGCGTTTTTTAATGTTATCGTACTCTTCATTGCTGATAATGCCTTCGTTGTGCAGACGTTCAATATCTGCCAAGGTAGCCATGTCGCGTCCGGCGCGCATTTGGTCTGCAAAAAGTTGCGACAGGTCTTTACCTTTTGCCTGCATTTGGCGGTAAAATTCGGTAAATTTGCTTATTTCGAAGTTTTCGAGGTTGCCACCTTCTTCAAAGTGTTTGGCCAGCGTTTGCCCCACCGCATAGGTACTTGCCCCCGAGAGCACCGGCATAGCCACCAACCCGCCCAACGTGCCAATAACGGGCAACACTTTAATAACACTGCTCATAAGCCTTGGAGTCATGCCGCCCATAACAGCAATAACCCGCGTTTTGGCTTCGGATTGGGTATAAGAAACCCCATACGCACTGCAAAGTTGGTGTACCATATCTAACTGTACGGCAGTAACCAACCCAAAATCGAGCAGCGGAACAGGCAACAACCCGGCTGCTACTGCCCACGATACATGGGTGGAAATAATTTGTTGTGCTTCGGTTTTCATTGTACTGCGTTTTATAGCTGCGCATTGTACGCTGCTTTTTATATAATTAGTATGCCACCGTAAAGAAAAATTACGGGCGAAGGGCATTTTTTTAATGAGAAATATATAAAATGGAAAGGTAAATTAATAACTTTGTAGGATGATGGAGGCGCTATTTGTTAAATAATTAAAAATGAAAAATACATGACAACTTTTCCCAATACGCCTAAGTTGGTGCTGGAAAATATGCTGGAAGTGTTGGAATATGAACGCAAACGCATTAGCCTGAACCTGCACGACAGTGTACAGAATAAACTGCGACTGCTGCGCGATGAAATGCATGAGCCGGGGCAACGACAAAAAGTAGATGCAATTTTAGATGAACTGCGCAACATTGCCTATAATTTGGTGCCTAAAAGTTTGCAGGAATTTTCGCTAAAAGAGTATCTGCTCATTTATACAGCTACACTGAACAAAACCTATAAGGGGCAGTTTCATGTGGATTACCGAAGTAATGTACAGATTGAGGTGCCAAAAGATATTGAAAACGAGCTATTTAATATTGTGCAGGAATGCATGACCAATATTAGTAAATACGCAGAATCGCCCTTGGTTTTAATAAGATACAATCAATTGCCCGATTCTCTGGAGTTTATTGTACAGGATTTTGGCGAAGGCTTTGATTTACAGGTTGCGCTGGAAAAAAATTCCATTGGCTTAAAAAGCATAATGGCAAGAACACAGTTTATAGGCGGTGAATGTAACATAAAAACGTTGCCGGACGGAGGCGGAGCAAGAGTAAAAATAACAATACCTATACGGGAAAGCTGGAGGGAGCAGGAAGAAAAGACTATTTTTGATGAGGATATTGAAAACAGGTTAAAAACTGCTTCGGCTCCAAGTTCGGAACAAATATATGAAGAAGATTTTGAGCCGAAGGTGTTTCTGCTTGTTGATAATCAACCCGAAATAGCTATCGGGCTAATTTCTATATTAACCAAAGAATGGTCACAAGCCACATTTCTTGCAGCAACCTCGGTAGAAGAGGCTTTTATTTTTCTGGAAGAAATGCCTGTAGATATACTCGTTACTGATATTAGTATGCCCGATAAATCGGGGTTAAATTTATTGGAATATGTTAAAGATAAACACCCGAAAGTTAAAAAGCTTATTTACAGTATAAACGACAACCCGGCATATGTGTACAAGGCTATTCATAAGCTATCTGTTGATGGTTATATATGGAAAGAAGATACTCCGGCTGCAGAAGACGGGCATCAGTTAATAGAAGCAGTGAAGCAGGTAATTGCCACTAATGAGGCATTTTACAGCAGGCAAATTGAAGAGACAAGGAGTTATTTGGAACCGAAAACTCACGATATCAGGGAAGACAAGAAACATAGAGATATTTTCAGACAGTATGCTTTGATGATTAAAGAAAAATCGGTAAGCGGTTTATTGGAGGGTAAAGAAAACTGGCGCAAATTGTTAAGCAAAGATGTAAGAGATAAATTAGATGAAGTTGCCGACAGTAGCAGCATTGACCGTTATTTCCGGTTATACAAGCAAAGTTTGGGTTTAAATGAGGATTGGGAAATTTTACAGTTAATTATGCAGGTTGCCAACGATTTTGGTTTGTTGGATGATAAATCAGAAACAACCCTTTAGAGGTTAAGATACTGCATTTTAGTAAGCGGTTAAGCCTTTAATATATGGGTTTAACCGCTTTTTCATTTATCCAGATTGGATTCCAAAGTGGATTGAATTTACGGGAATTTAAGCACGTATTTTTGAGTTTGTAAAACAGAAAGGAGATAAAAAGAAACTCCAATTTTCAATTACAAATTCACCCATTTAAATACAGTGCATCTATGAACATCCCATCAGTCAATTTTCATCTTTGGCAGCCCTGTAACATGCGTTGTAAATTTTGTTTTGCCACCTTCTTAGATGTAAAACAATCTGTGCTACCCAAAGGGCATTTACCAAAAGAACAGACCATTCAAGTGGTAGGGCAGCTTGCCAAAGCAGGGGTTAAAAAAATAACTTTTGTAGGTGGAGAACCCACATTATGCCCTTGGTTGTCTCAACTTTTGCAAACTGCCAAGCAATTAGGTATGACCACCATGATTGTTACTAATGGCTCCCGCCTAACGCCTGAATACCTTGATACCATTCAGCCGCATACCGATTGGATAGCTTTAAGTATAGACTCAGTAAACGCTGAAACTCAACTAACCATTGGGCGTGCTGTAAGTGGAAAGATTATACCCGAAGAGGGTTATGAGCATATTGCCCAAATGATAAAAGACCGAAACATATGCCTGAAAGTAAACACAGTAGTGAACAGGTTTAACCTTGCCGAAGACATGAGCCAATTTATTGTGCGCTTACAACCGGAACGTTGGAAATTGTTTCAGGTGTTACCCATTGAAGGGCAAAATTGTGGCACTGTTGCGCCATTTTTAATTTCCGATGAAGAGTTCAAACAATTTGTTAAGCGCCACATCCATTTGGAACAAATAGGAATAGCTATGCAGCCAGAAGATAATGATGCCATGACCGGTAGTTATGTGATGATAGATCCCGCAGGAAGATTTTTTGATAATGTAAGCGGAGAACTCACCTATAGCCGCCCAATTTTAGAAGTTGGCGTTAAAGCAGCATTAGAAGACATCTGTTTTGATTACTCCAAATTTGTTGCCCGCGGCGGAAATTATGCATGGCAAAATGAGGCAAAGATGTCATGAAATGGAAGATTTGAAAATCCAGATTGGAATCCAATATGGATTGCATTTTTGGGAGCAAAGCGCTATAATTTTGCGTTGTAGAAGGGGAGGGGTAGAACGCAACACATAAAAGCAGAACGAATAGATGCACGGCATTTATCCATTTTGGATGGGAACTGCCCAATGGCCCAAAACGTTTACCACATATCAAACTGCTCATAATTATCTCATCTAAAAAAACTAAAAAGATGAATAAAATTGAAAATCTTACTCGTGTTGCTTTGTTGATTGACGGCGATAACATTTCGCCAGATTTTATACAAAAAGTACTTACAAAGGCCAAAAGTTTTGGCACACTTGTTATTAAACGCGTTTATGCCGATTTTACCCAGCCTCAGCACGCTGTTTGGAAAAACACGGTTTTGGATAACGGCCTGCACGCCATGCACACCTTCGCCTTTACCAAAGGTAAAAACACAACCGATATTGCCTTGGTAATTGATGCTATGGATTTAATGTGCGCCAAAAAAGCCGATGTTTTTTGCATTGCCTCCAGCGACAGCGATTTTGCCCAACTTGCTGTGCGATTGCAGGAAAATGGCATTAAGGTAGTAGGGTTGGGTAAATTCTGTACCCTTCCGGCTTTCAGGAATGCCTGTTCAGAGTTTATTTACCTCGATGATGTAACCCCCAGCCAAGATGAAACCCAACCCGTACTGCAAACCGAAGTTGAACCCGAAACTCCTGCACAGGAATTACCCGCCCTGCAAAACTTGCTGGAACAGGACATGAGTAATGACCAGGAAACTGTAAAAGAGGTAATTCCAGCTTATAAAGCCGAAGTTCCTCAACTGCCGGGGTTAAATGTTGTTGGAAAAATAGATTTGGAAACATTAGATAGCCGTACCGGAAAAAAGCTGAAACCTACTAATAAGGTAGAAGATACCCTGCCACCCGGTGAAATTACTTTTACCAAACCTGTTAATATTGATGGTACTTTTTTGAGCCGGTTCCATGAAATTTTCCTTCAATTTGCAGGCAACCCAAATGGCACCGTATTGTTGAGCCAACTAAGCGAAACCCTTCGCAAAGCCAATAATTTTACGCCAAAACAATTTGGTTTTATCAATTTCCGCATGTTTTGCGAATCTTTACACCCATATTATGAAGTAGTGAAACATCCTGACGGTTGTACTTGCTCCTTAAAAAAAGTAAAATAAATAATGATATAAAATTTAACCACTTCAAAAAACTGTAAAACTAACTTGCCATGACTATTAAAGAACAAATTGCCGAATTGCTGAAAGCCCTGAACAAAGGCGTGTATGAAAAAGAAAACGAAATGAAACTGGCATTATTAAGTGCTATTGCCGGCGAAAGTATTTTCATGTTAGGCGCGCCCGGTGTTGCCAAAAGCCTTATTGCCCGCCGCCTTAAATTTGCCTTTAAAAATGCTACTGCATTTGAGTACCTGATGAGCCGTTTTAGCACGCCCGATGAAATTTTTGGACCCGTATCTATATCCAAACTGAAAGATGAAGACAAGTACGAAAGAATTGTAAAGAACTACCTGCCATCTGCACATGTGGTGTTTTTAGATGAAATCTGGAAAGCCGGCCCTTCTATCCAAAATGCCTTACTTACAGTGTTAAATGAGAAAGTATATCGAAACGGCGACCAGGAAGTTAAAGTACCCATGAAAGCCCTTATCTCTGCATCTAATGAACTGCCCGCCTCCGACCAAGGTTTGGAAGCACTTTGGGACCGCTTTTTGGTGCGGTATGTAGTAGAAGGAATTAAAGAGGTAAAAAATTTTAACGAAATGATTGCCAATTCTTTTAACATTTATGAAGATAATGTTCCTGAGGAAATAAAACTAACCGAGGAAATTTATACTGCCCTGCAAGAGGCTATAGACAAAGTAGAAATACCCGAAAACGTTTTTGGTGTTATACATGCCATACGCAATTACATAAACACATACAACCAACAGGAAGAAAACAAAGACCGGCAAATATATGTATCAGACCGCCGTTGGCGCAAAATTATACACCTGCTCCGCACATCGGCCCTTCTCAACGACCGCACTTCCGTAGATTTAATGGATTGCTTTTTAATCTGCCATTGCCTTTGGAACGAACCCGAACAACGCTCTATAACGGAACAGTTTGTAAAAGATGCGGTGCAAAAGCACGGGTATAAGCTTAATTTCAATTTGAAGACAATTAAAGAAACAATTGCAGATTTAAAAGCTGAAGTTACAGAAGAAACAAAGTTTGTGAAGGATACCCGCGTTGAGACATTAAAATATATCAAAGAATATGACTGTTATGAAATTGAAGGTGTTGGCGAATATGATAAGTATTTAAGAAAGCAGGATTTAGAAGCGCTTAATGGTACAGAGCAATATATATATCTTCATTATTCACAACATAGTAGCTTTTACCGTCATAGTCAATTCAGAATTCGTAAAGGGAGCGATAATTTTCATATTATTGTGAATGGTAAAGAGTGTGTCCTTAAAACCGAGATAATTGGCGATAAACGCCAGATTACCCGCAAACCCAACAAGGTTATGGAAAAACATTGGGACGAAAAAGTCGCCAAAATTCTTGAAACTACATCGGGCTTAAAAGAACAATTGGAAACATACAGACAGATGGATTTAAAACACCTTCGGGTAAATTTGTTTGTAGATCCCGCACTTGCCAATATTGTGGAAACCCATATCACCGACAAACGAAAAGCCATTGAAAAACTGGAAGTTGAAGTTAAGAGCATTCAAAGTGATTATAAAGCCTTAAAAGACGGAGAGGTAGTGATTCCGCCACCTAAGGGGAACTAAAAGAAGGTTGCCTTGTTTGCAAAAGCGACCCTATAACAAACTAATAGTCTGTTTCTAAAAAATCTGCTATCTTTACAAGGCGAACTATATAATAACCATTTAAGCAGCCAATATGAACCCTATAGCCATAGAAGATTTGCAAACGTATTTCACCCGGCAAACCGCTGTACAACGTGCTTACTTGTTCGGCTCTTATGCCCGTGGCACTGCCAATAAAAACAGCGATATAGATATTGTTATTGAACTGCAAAAACCGGTTACACTTAGTCTGTTAGATTTGGCTACTATGCAAATAGAACTGACCGAGCAATTGAACCTGCCCGTTGATCTGTTAACGGCAGATGGTATTTCGCCCTACGTTAAGCCTTTTATAGATAGCGAAAAAATTCTTATTTATGAAAGACAGGTCAGGTAACAAGGCAAGGCTGTTGCATATTCAGGAAGCGCTTCAATTCATTTTCCGGTTTGTGGAAAACAAATCGGAAAATGAATTTCGGGAAGATTTGATTTTGCGCTTTGCTATTGAAAGGCAAATCGAAATTATAGGTGAGGCAGTGAGCCGGATTGATACTGAACTGCTGGCATTGCAACCACAAATACCTTGGCGCAGCATAGTAGGTATGCGAAATATTTTGTCTCATGAGTATTTTGCAGTACAACCTCAGTTACTATGGAACGTAATTAAGAACGATATGCCGGGGTTGGCAACTGCTGTTAAACAATTACTTAATCATTTACAAGACACTAACAACCATGGAGAATAACCCTTTTATGAAGTTTGAATATTTTGGACAAATAGGAAACCCCAAGCTGCGTAAACAATTGGCAGAAGCCATTTACCATGCTCTCCAAAGCCCATCGGGCACTAATGTTTCACTCCCCGATTTGGAGGTGCAAAACTATTTGCCTGCCATAAACAAAATTTTAGAAAACAATACCCTGCGTCAGCTTTGCCAAAAAGACCCTCAATTGGCAGAAGTTATAACACAGGAAATATTAGATTTTTTAAATGGCGCTAAACGCGAAATCAATATAACCGAATCCCCCTTTGCAAAAGAACAATTACTGCTAAGCGAGTTTGCAGATTTACCTAAAACTAAGTTCAAAAATGAATGGGGCAAATATGAGCAGTTTTTGAAGAAGAATTACGCTTCAACCCAAATCAATACCGAGTTTTATGCACAGGAGTTTAAAAGTTTGGAAAAATCAAATCCCCGGGCAGACGCACAAAGTTTTGAGAGTATTAAAGAACATTTGGCAGACGGATGGCGGTCATTATTGTTTAATAAACAAACTGCCTTTGAATTGAGCATTATTGACCAATGGCGGAAAAAGATTACCGAAGACCTCTACAAACGCATAGAAGAACTAAAAAAACTGCAAGACATTTTAGAGCCAATTACCGGAGAACTTGGCCGCTTGTGGGATATGTCTAAAGGTAACTGGCAAAAGATAAACTTTGATGTTTTAAAACACTATGCCGATTTGCTTAAAAAAGACAAAGCCATTGCTGAGTTGGCCGAAATGTTGGGGCGTATGAGGCAGGCAGAACGCGAGTATGAGGAGGAAACCTTTATCAATATTATACCCCAACCCAAATGGATAATAGAACCTGCCCACAAATCTGACCTCATAGGCATTCATGAAAGCGATGATATAAGCAATATGCTGCCATCGGAAACGGCTTTTCTAAGCGACCCTGTGCTGCAAACCATATTTGTTAAAAAGTTTGCCGAAAAAAAACTGCAAACGTTTGAATTTCAAAGCCGCTCATTACAATATCAAGATGAAGAAGTGGAGGAGAAAAGATTAATAGACAAGGAGCAAGGAAAGGGGCCTTTTATTATTTGTGTAGATACCAGCGGCTCTATGCATGGCACTCCCGAAACCATTGCCAAAACGCTATGCTTTGCCATTCTTAAAATTGCCTTGCAAGATAAGCGGAAATGCTACCTTATTTCATATTCTACCGGCATCAATACGCTTGAACTCACCGAGGTACAGCGGTCGCTGTCTAAACTCATAGATTTTTTACAAATGTCGTTTCACGGAGGCACCGATGCAACACCGGCGGTAAAAGAAGCACTCAAAATGCTGGAAACACAAGACTACAAAAATGCCGATGTGCTAATGATTTCAGATTTTATTATGGCGGGTTTTGATACAACAACCAATCAACAAATTACCCACGCCAAGGAAAACAACACCAAATTCCACAGTCTGGTTATCGGGCAAAGCGGCAACCAACAGGTGATGAACAGTTTTGACCATAACTGGACATACAACCCCCAAAACCCCAATGCCCTGCTGCTGCTTGTTAAAAACCTGCGGGGGTTAAACAGTTAGGGTATGTTTACCGGTTAAATGCTTCGGGTAAATGATGTTTACACTACCACATTAATAATGCGACCTTTCAGGAAAATAAACTTTTTAACCGCACCATTGGGTATCCATTCGGTTACTTTTTCGTCGGCAAGTACGGCGGTTTTGGCTTCTTCTTCGGTGTAGCCCAGCGGAAGGGTTATGCGGTGGCGAAGTTTACCGTTTACCTGTACAGGATACTCAAAGGTGTCTTCCTTTATGTAGTCGGGGTTGCAAACAGGGTAGGCTGCCAGGTGTACCGATTGGGTGTTGCCCAGCAAAAACCACAACTCTTCGCACAGGTGGGGGGCAAAAGGCGCCATAAGCGTGGTAAGTTGCTCCAATATGCTGCGGTTGGCAGATTTCAGGGTAAACAAATCGTTTACACACTCCATAAAGGCGCTTACCGCCGTGTTGAGCGACAGGCGTTCAATGTCGTCGGTTACTTTTTTTATGGTTTTGTGCAACGCTTTCAGTTCTTCGGGGGTGGGTGCATCGGCGCTGAGTTGGGGTTGGTTGTTTTCAATTTTAAACAGCCGCCAAAACTTGCGCAAAAACCTCGATACGCCCTCAATACCTTCGGTATTCCACGGTTTTGAGTCGGTAAGGGGTCCCAAAAACATTTCGTACATGCGCAGGCAGTCGGCGCCATATTTGGCAACCATCACATCGGGGTTTACCACATTGTACTTCGATTTCGACATTTTTTCTATGGCCCAGCCGCAAATGTATTTACCGTCTTCCAGTATAAATCCGGCATCGGCAAAATCGGGGCGCCATTCTTTAAAAGCAGGTATGTTCAGCACGTCGCCGCTTTCTACCAAAGCTACGTTTACGTGCAGTTCGGTGGTTTCGTATTGGTCTTTCAGTCCGTAAGATACAAAGGTGTTGGTGTTTTTTATGCGGTAGGCAAAATTAGACCGTCCTTGTATCATGCCCTGGTTGAGCAGTTTTTTAAAGGGTTCTTCGGCAGAAACCCAGCCCATGTCATACAAAAACTTGTGCCACATGCGCGAGTATATGAGGTGGCCGGTGGCATGTTCGGCGCCGCCAATATAAAAATCTACATTTTGCCAGTACTGTTCGGCTTCTTTTGATACAAATTCATTGTGGTTAGTGGGGTCCATGTAGCGCAGGTAATACCAGCTGCTGCCGGCATAACCGGGCATGGTATCGGTTTCGCGCTCGCCCTGCGGTGTGTTTACCCAACTTTGCAGGTTTGCCAGGGGCGATTTTCCGTTTCCGGTGGGTTGGTAGCTTTGCACCGGCGGCAGTAAAAGGGGCAGTTCTTCTTCGGGCAGGGCGTAGGCGGTTCCGTTGCGGTAAATAACCGGAAACGGTTCGCCCCAGTAGCGTTGCCTGCTGTAGCCTGCATCGCGTATTTTGTAGTTTACTTTTGCTTTGCCAAAATTGTTTTTTACTGCATGGTCAATGGCTGTATGAATGGCGGTTTGCCAATCGAGGCCGTTTAATATGCCCGAGTTAACCATGTTGCCGGTTTTAACATCGGTGGGGTTTTCCATATTTTCGGTGCCTTCAATAACGCAAATTACCGGAAGCCCGAAGTGTTTGGCAAACCTGAAATCGCGGTCATCAGAGGAAGGTACGGCCATAACCACGCCGGTTCCGTAGCCTGCCAACACATAATCGGCCACCCAAATGGGCACTTTTTCGCCGTTAAAGGGGTTAATGGCATAGCTGCCGGTAAACACACCCGATACGGTTTTGGTATCGGCGTTGCGGTCGCGCTCCGAGCGGTTTTTTGCGGCGGCAACGTATTTTTGTACCGCTGTTTCCTGTTCCGGCGTGGTGAGCTGTTCTACCCAGCCATGTTCGGGAGCTATAGATAAAAAGGTTACGCCGTAAATAGTGTCTATCCGGGTGGTAAAAACGGTTAGTTCAATGTCGGGTTTTTCTACTTTAAAGGTAACTTCGGCTCCCAGCGATTTACCAATCCAATTGCGCTGCATTTCTTTGGTAGATTCGGGCCAGTCAATAGTTTCCAGCCCTTGCAGCAGTCTTTCGGCATAGGCGGTGGTTCTTAAAAACCACTGTCGCATGGGTATGCGGTGTACGGGGTGTCCGCCTCGTTCCGATACACCGTCTTTCACCTCATCATTGGCCAGTACGGTTCCCAGTTCGGGGCACCAGTTTACAATGGCGTAAGACTGGTAGCACAGGCGGTAGTCCATCAGAATTTTACTTCGTTCTTCGCCGCTCATATTTTTCCAGTCATCGGCGGTAAAAGCGGGTGTGCCTTCAGAGCAGTTGGCTTCCAAACGGGCGGTTCCGTAGTTTTCAAAATGCTCAATCAGGGCGCCTATTCGCTCGGCGCGGTCGGTTGTTTTATTGTACCAGCAGTCAAACAGTTGCAAAAAAATCCACTGTGTCCATTTGTAAAAATTGGGGTCACAGGTAGCCAGTTCGCGGTTCCAGTCATAGCTAAGCCCCAGTAGTTGCAATTGTTCTTTAAAGCGTTTAATATTCCGGTGGGTGGTAATTTCGGGGTGTTGTCCGGTTTGTATGGCATATTGTTCGGCGGGCAATCCAAAGGCATCAAACCCCATAGGGTGCAGCACATTGTATCCTTTCATGCGCATAAAGCGCGAAAAAATATCGGAGGCAATATAACCAAGCGGGTGGCCTACATGCAGCCCGTCGCCCGAAGGGTAGGGGAACATATCCAAAACATAATACTTGGGCTTGTCAGATTGGTTGGGGGTGGCATAAACCTCGTTTTGCTGCCAGTAGGCCTGCCATTTTTGTTCAATGAGGGTAAAATTATAGTCCATTTGCAAGGATGAGAATTGGTAAACTATCTTGGGGCGCAAATATAAGCAATTAAGGTATAACCAAAGGGAAATTGCCGGCAGAAAGTTATAAAACCGCTTTAAGGGTGGTTAAGGGGTAATTTCCCGAAGCAAAACTGTGCTGATTCGGGCAGCAGTAGCCGGCAAAACCGGCATGGAAAATTGTTATAATAAAATAAATGTGTTTATTTTTTGCAATTTTGCAGCAAAACAGTTATAATTGTATGCCGAAGGTAAATTACAGCCCTCAATATTGTACAGCCGGTGGTCAAGTGGTGCAGGAAAGCACTTTAAAGCGGGTGCAGTTACTCCACACCGGTTAAACAACTGCATACAGCAGGTTTTTTTTGTTCATTTTTAAAATCGTTGCCTATGAAAACGCATCCTGCCGAAATTCTGCTTTACTACAATCCGCAATCGGTGCGGGCACGAAAAGTCTTGGCATTGGCACGGGGCATTGCCGCCAATGTTAAAGAAGTAGAGTACCATAAAACGCCCCTTACAGCCACCATGTGGTATCAGTTGTTGGCCATGCTTAATTTGCGCCCTAAAGACCTGCTCAACAAATCAAAGTCTTATTATCAGGAAAACATTAAAGGGCGAGATTTTGATGCGGAAGGCTGGTTGCATATTTTAATGAAAAACCCCGATTTAATAAAGGCGCCTATTGCAGTACGAGGCTCAAAAGCAATTTTGTGCAACAATCCGAACGATATTTTGCAACTGCAATAACAAACAGGGCTACCCAATTTGGCGCTAAAACCCTATGAGAAGAGCCGGCTGTAATTTTGTTTTTGTGTAACTATTCGGGTACTATCTGTAAATCCTGGCATTTTCCCTTATTCCTTGCTCATTTGATGCATTGACCAAAGAGTAAAACAAACATTGCGGAACTTTGCGTTCTTTGCGGTAAATGAAAGGAATTCAGTTAAGAACATCGCCAACAAAGGTACGACCTAAATAAGTGCGTTTTTGTTCATAATGCCTTTTGGCAAAAAGATGGCTTCCTGTATGGCAGTCCATCTTTTTTTTTGCTGCGTAACCACAAAATAAACACCTGTTATGCATGAGTTATTGGCGTAAAATGGGTAAATTTGTTCTTGGTTTGCAAGGCAGTAAAGCAAACCCGGATTTGCGTTTAACTGCTGTTGTCAGCCGGTTGTACCCCCATTTTCTAACCTCTTAACAATTTTTGCTATGAAAAAGCTATATTTAATGCTAATGCTGGCTGTTTCGGCAAATTGGATACCGCTTACCGCACAACAGTCGTCTTGTTTTAGTGTAAATGAACCATTACTCTCCGCCCTTTTTACCGATGATTGCCTCGATGCCGTACACTACGGAACCTACAACGGACAGGTGGTAGCATGGGCACAACCGCTTTGCCCCGATTATCCGGGAACGGTTATGACCTGTTCTGAAGTTTATTGTACTACCGGCGGTTTTACCGGCGGCAATTGCCCTCCCGATTTCTTTACCACAGTTGTAGATTACGGCGTAGCGGCTTCTCCCAATGTGGTAATAAACGCCTGCCAAACCCAAAATCCTGCAACTGCCCTGCAATGGCTTTCCGATATGCTTGCCTGGAGTTGTACCGACGTATGCAGCGGCCCCGTTTACCAAACCCAATACAACGGCGAAACAGTTTTTTTTAACCTGCCCCCCGACAACCTTTGCGCCGATGCCATGATTTCGGTAATGGATTGTGCCGGCAGCCAGATTTGTTTTTTTGGCGGCTTTGCCGGCGGAACCGGAGTTGACTGCCCCGCCTTTTTTGAATCTATTGGCAACGTAACACCCCTGTGCGGTGGCGCTGCGGCTGATTGTAACCCGGGTACGGTTTCGGCCTCGCTGCCGCAAAATATTGTTTGTTTGGGTGGTGGCGTACTGCCGCCGGTTTTTGATGTGGCGGTGGTTCCGGCAACACCTCCGTCGGGATATTCCCTGCGCTTATTTGTTACCAACAATGAAGGTAATATCGTAATTCCTTTTACTGCAAGTACCAATCTCGATTTCACCCCGCTTGGCGCCGGCAATTTCTATGTAAGAGCCATTATTTACAGCAATACCGATATGCCCGATTTAACGGCAACTTCACTTACACAACTCAACATGTCGGGCGGTTGTTATGTGCTCTCGCCCAATACACCACAATCGCAATTGCTCATTACTATGCAGGTGCCGCATGTAACGGTTACCACACCGCCCAATTGCAATGGCAACGGAACCTACACCGTTGGCCTTACCGTAACCGGAAGCACCGGACAGGCTTTTCTGGACGGTATGAGCAGTGTTGTTTTACCTGAAGCTGAAGAAACCTTCATTACCCTTAGCGACGAGTACATACCCCTGCATGTAACCGATGTATTAACCGGTTGCGGCGAAGATTTTATTGAACTGTACGGACCCATCAACTGCCAGGATTGTATTAACCCCGCCCAGATTGACCCCGGTATGTTTTGCATTGAAATTTACGACCCCGTGTGCGGTTGCAACAACGTTATCTACGACAACTGGTGCTTTGCCTACTACTACGGCGGCGTAACCTCCTGGACACCCGGCGCCTGCAACTCAGGCAACGATTACTACTTTGAGTACACTATTTGCCCGGGTGAAAGCATTGATATTGGAATGGAAGGCTTGGAGGGTAACGTGTTTTACGACTGGACACCCACCAACAACATTACCGGCTGTGCCGATATTTGCGGAACCAACTGTGCCACCTGTTTTAACATTACCGTAGCTCCCGATGTTACTACCACCTATACCCTGCACACTTTCTTTACGCTGGGCATGGAGCATAACTACTACCATTATACCATTAACGTTTTGCCCTGTGGCAATGAGTACTACTTTGAGTACAACATTTGTGCCGGCGATAGCATTGATATTGGAATGGAAGGCTGGGAGGGTAATGTTTTATACGATTGGACACCTGCTACCGGCATAACCGGCTGTGCCGATAACTGCGGCGGCGGCTGTGCCAACTGCTACAATATTACCGTTGCCCCAACCACTCCCACCACCTACACGCTGCATACCTTTTACACGTTGGGTATGGAGCACAACTACTACCATTATTCCATTAATGTATGGCCCTGCGGCAGCAACAACAGTGTTTGTGTAGATACCTCACTTATAGACCTTAGCGTGGGGTGCCCCGATTTGTATATGCCCGTTTGCGGTTGCAATTTTGAAACCTACGGCAACTCCTGCGAAGCCCTGAACTATGGCGGTGTAACCTCCTGGACTTTGGGCGTTTGCGGTACTGCCGACACCCTGCTCATTTGTAAAAACGACAGTGTGCAAATTGGCGTGCCCTGGGTTTTTGAAACCTTGTACGAATGGCTGCCCACCGAAGGATTGAGTTGTTATGATATTGGTTGTAACTACCCCTGGGCATCGCCCGATACCACCACCTTGTATGTGCTTCGGGAATATACGCCTATGCCGGGTAACTTTGGCATGGTACACCATTTTCTGGTAATGGTTGAAAATTGCGATACTACCGCTATTGCCTCTCCTGCGGGCGGCAGCCCGGCCAACATTGCCCTGCACCCCAACCCTGCCAGTACCGAAGTATGGCTGCAATACCCCGGACTGCAGGTGCATGAACTTAGCGTGGCAAACATTTGGGGGCAAATATTGTTTACCCAAAAACAACTGCCGCCGCAAGGCTACAGACTGCCGTTAAACCAATTGCCAAACGGATTGTTGTTGTTGCAACTTAAAACCAACAACGGCACGGTAGTGAAAAAACTGTTTAAAACTCAATAAATGCGGCAGGCATAAACCTAAAGTATTAAGCGAGTAGTTTACCTGTTCACCGGTGCAGGAGTTGTGCCCGCATTCTTTAATCTTTAACCATACCCTGCGGTATTTCAGGCATGGAAACCAAACTTTTACCGCTTTTTCCGCTTAATCTGGTAGTGTACCCGGGCGAAAAACTGAATTTGCATATTTTTGAACCTCGTTACCGGCAGCTTATTTCAGAGGCTGTTGCCCGGGAAACCACTTTTGGCATACCTGCTTTTATTAACAACGAAGTGGGCAGTTTTGGCACCGAAATGCGCGTGGTTTCGGTAGAGCGCTACTATCCCGAAGGTGAAATGGACATTACCGCCCTGGGGTTGCAGGTTTTTGAAGTGAAGCAGTTTTATAACGCCATACCCAACCGCCTGTATGCAGGTGGCGAGGTTTTGTTTCGGGAAGACAACAGCCAGCCCGATGTTGTGGCCGAGTTAGATGTTAAACAATTGGTAGAGCAATTGTATGAAACCCTGCGCATTCAGAAAACATTTCCCGATTACCACAGTTTTACCATTGCCCACCACATAGGGTTAGATTTGGAACAGGAATATGCCCTGCTGCAACTGCCCGCCGAGTATGAACGGCAACAGTTTATACTGGAACACCTGCAACAGATAGTGCCAAAGGTAATTGAAATTGAACGGCTTAAACTTAAAGTGCAAATGAACGGTTATTTTAAAAACTTTAAACCGCTCGATTTTTAAATGCCGTAAAAACGGCAAAAGCCCCGCAACCGTAAAGGTGCGGGGCTTTGTTTTGTAGCGAGGACGGGAATTGAACCCGTGACCTCCGGGTTATGAATCCGACGCTCTAACCGGCTGAGCTACCTCGCCATTTGGCGGCGCAAAGATAATACCTTGCGCCCAAATCTCCAAATCTTGTTTACTAAATTCTGAAAAAGCCTTTTCGGTTCCCTGTTTCGGGGGTTAAAATGCAAAACCGAAGGTTATTTCGGTGTTAAACTCCAAATTTTTGAGTTTTATGGCGCTGGGATTATTGGTAAGGTTGCGAAGTACTTCCTCCTTAAATTGCGAAAAACCTAAGCTTGCCTCGCCGCCAATGCGCAAAACTTTAAACAGCCGCAGGTTTAACCCTCCCAACAGGCTGAACCCGGCGCTTATATCGCCGTTGTCAATTTGGTCAACAATACCGCTCAGGTTATCTTTTACACTATCCTCGCCGTTAAAGGTAATGGGTACAAATACACCTAAGTAAGGAGTAAACGGGCCGGCTTCAAAATGCTTTTCCAGCCCAAGATAGGCAGTAATGCTTTTGCGCACTACATCATAGTTGGTGTAAGAACTATCGCCAAACTGGTATTTGAGTTTATCCAGCCCGGCACCCAGCCTGAACGCCCATAAGTTGTTATCAAAAATGCGCAGGTTTACCGAAAACGAAGTTTCCCCCTTATAATTTACCTGCGTACTGTCTTCGCCGCCAACTTTGTCAATGCCAAAGGCTTTTACGTTGCCAATAATGCTAACCCTTTGTGCCATTGCTTCAGTGCCGGTAATAAAGGCGCAAAACACAATAAGCGCCATGCCTATCCAATTTTTTGCTGTGTTCATGGTATTTATTTTGAGTAGTTAAATTTTGAAACACCAATATCTTATTAATTTGACACCCAACATCGGCTTTAATTTAATGCACCCCGAAATTTTTTTCAACATTTCGGGTTTTTTGTTTGAGAGGGCGGTTAAATGGTCCAACTGTTGTGCATAATGCCGGTTAAATACCATTGTCCGTTGTATTTTTCAAAAGCCAGTACCAGACTGCCCCAGTCCATGCCGCCAAAATCGGGGTTTTTGCCGTTTTGGTAGTATTCAACAATAATGGCTTTGTCATACACTTTTTCGCGGTTGTTTAAGGAATTTCCGCGCCCAATAATCTGGTTGTACCCAACAGAGTCGGCTTTATTGAGATAGTCTTTATCGGTAACAAATTTTTTGCGGTATTCGTTGTAGGTCAGGGTAATGGGTTCGCCGCTACCGTCAAACGTTCCCCATGTATATTTTTGTACTTCGGCGGCCAGTTTTGCTACTTGCTGTTGCAGAAAAACCATATCGGTATCGGTATTTACAAAGGCATAGGGCGAAAAACGAACCCCTTTTTGCGGGTGTACCATGCCGGCAAGTTGCATGGTATTGTTCTCGGCAAGTGCGCGCAGGGCAATCATGGCGTGTTGCTCAATAACGGCTTTTGCCTGTTGCGGGGTTAACAAACTGCCATTGGTAATGGTATCGGCGGCCGGGGGCGGGTTGGTGTTTTGCTGGCCGTTGGGTGTGGCATTTTGGGGTTTGGTATTACAGGCGCTGCACAGCCAAGCCGCGCCAAAGAGCAGCGCAATAAACCAAAACGGGTTGTTTTTTTTTGGTGCGTTTGCCATTTTTGGAGTGTGTGATTGGTGAAGTTAAATGTGAAAAAACGCTATTCAATATTGGAAAACAAGTTCAGAAAAACGGGGTACAATGCCGGTGCCGAAGCAATAATTTGCCGCCCGAACAGGTAATTGCCGTTTCCCGAAAAATCGGAAACTACCCCACCGGCTTCCTGTACAATAAGGCTGCCGGCGGCTACGTCCCAGGGGTGCAGGCTATGTTCGTAAAAAGCATCAAAACGGGCACAGGCCACGTAGCAGAGGTCAACTGCGGCTGCCCCAAAACGCCTGATGCCTTTGGTACTTTGCATGAGGGTTTTAAGAATATTGGTGTAGTCGTCAATTAATTCAAAATCGTAGTACGGAAATCCGGTTCCGATAAGGGCATCGGGCAATGTTCCGACTTTGCTTGTGCAAATGGGTGTTTGGTTAAGAAAAGCGCCCCCGTCTTTTACCGCCCAGAAGCACTCGCTCCGGTTTACCTCATACACTACCCCCAAAACCGGCTGCCCGTGTTGCAGCAGGGCAATGCTTACGGCATAAGAGGGTAGTTGGTACAAAAAATTGGTAGTTCCGTCAAGGGGGTCAATTACCCATTGCAGGGCGGCGTTTTGGTTTTGGGCTACGGTATTTTCTTCGGTAAGAAAACCGGCTTCGGGCAGCAGTTGTGCAAGTGCATCTACCAGCATTTTTTCCGAAGTGGTGTCCACATAGCTTACTAAGTTATTGTGGTGTTTTAACTGAATGTCGGCAGGCGCAACCTTACCGGCTTCGGTTCTTATAAAACTACCTGCGCGGGCGGCAATTTCCTGCACCTGCCGGCAGAGCAACAACAACGATGAGGTATTGGTCATAATTTGGGGGCGCAAATTGTTAAAGGGTTTGCCTGTTTTGATTTTGTGCTGCTTACCGTATTTTATTGGAAAAATGTGGGGTAAAGCGGCTCACAAAGGTAAACAAAATAAGTATAGCTGCCAGCAGCAGGGCGGTGCGGCCAATAAAATCGCCGTATTGCACATAGCAGGTAAGGGCGGTATTGGCTTTAACGGTGCCGTTTTGGGCGCTGCGTTGTTGCCAGCCAAGGGAACTGCGGACAATGCCGCGTTGGTCAATAAAGCAGGAAATACCGGTGTTGGCTGCCCTTGCTATGCTTCTTCGGGTTTCAATAGCCCTGAGCGAGGCGTAATGCAGGTGTTGGCGGTAGCCATCGGTATTGCCCCACCAGCCGTCGTTGGTCATAATAAAAATGAGTTGCGCCCCTTTTTTCACATAATCTGTGAGGTATTGCCCAAAAACAGACTCATAGCAGATAACCGGCGCTATGCCCAGCGAATCGGTTCCCCTGAAAACGGTTCTATGGGGTTGAGAACCAAAACTGCCCATGCCGCCGCCCAATGCCGAAATAAGTGGTGTAAGCACTCCAAACAGTTGTTGGTAGGGTATTTTTTCTACGCCCGGCACTAATTTTGATTTGTGGTACACTTGCAGGCGGTTGGTCGTATCTATTTGAAAGGAGGAGTTAAAAACATCGTAGCTGCCCGGTTGTTGCAGGTAGGGACTGGCGGTGGGGGTGGCATGCGGTTGGTTGTAGTGTTGCAGGGCGGTAAAGCCGCTTACCAATTTAAGGTTGGGGTATTGGCGCAGCCATTGCCGCAGTTGCTCAATACGGGTTTGTTGGTTAAATTCGTGCAGCCAGATGGCATCGGGCAGGGCTGCTTCGGGAAAAACAAGGTAGCGGGTGTTGGGCGTAAGCGCTTTTTCCGACAGGCTTAACAAGGTGGCAACCTGCTGGTCGGCCTGTGCGGCATCGGGTATAAAATAAGGGTCTTCGCTGGGTTGCACCAAGGTAATTTCCACATCTTTGCCTTTTTCTGTGTAGGTATAAAAAATGCAGAAAGATGCCAAAACCGGGAACAACAGCAACACAACGGGCAACATTGCATTTTTAACCGGTTGCCGGTTTTGCAACTTGTCAATACCCTGCGTGGTGTAAAACAGGCGGGGTTGCAGCGCCATAAAAACAGCCAGATTTACCCCTAAAATCCAAAGGGTGCCGCCACCTGCACCGGTGTATTCGTACCATTGAATGTATTTGGGCAAGGCTGCAAGGGCATTGCCCAGGTTTAACCACGGCCAGGCCAATTCCCACCGTTGATGCAGGTGTTCAAAGGCAAGCCAATATGCCAAAAACGACAAGTATCCCACGCGGTTGCCCAACTTCAGGCGGGTTGCCCTGAACAACATAAACGGTATGCTCATGAGCAGGGCATTGGCCAAAAAGGCAAAAACAGCGCCCACAATGGTAGAATTAACAATCCACCAGGTGGTAAATACATTCCATAGCAGGAAAAACAACACCGATGCCTGCCACCATTGCCGGTTATTGGCAACCTGCCGCTCCAGCAGCAGCATGGGCACAAAGGCAACAAACAACAGGGGGGTAAACGGCAGCGGAATCCATGCCAGGCGGCAAAGCAGCGCCGCGCTCAACGGCAGCAGCCAAAGGCTATACCTGTGCATCTGCGCCGGTATTTGGGCTAAACAGCCGGTTGGTGACATAAATAGCGCCCGCAAGCAGCAGGGTTAAAATAATGGAGCCTTCAAAACCAAATTGTCCGCCGGTAAGCATTTCCTTGCCTTGCACCTGTTGCTGCACAAGCCCCAACAGGTTAATGCCGCTAACCTCAAAACCAAATACCGGCCCCTGGAAAAAATTCCAGGCAAAGTGCAGTGCAATAGGAAACCACAAATTTTGGCGGTGTATGTAGTAAACTCCCAACAAAATGCCTGCCAGCACAATATTAACAAAACTGATAAGACTGAAATTAGGGTTGAGCAGGTGCATAACCGAAAACAACAGCGAAGAAATAACCAATGCCGCATACCGGTTTACCGAGTGCATGAGATTGTGCAATATATATCCTCTTACCGAAATTTCTTCGTTGAGTGCCACCATAATGAGCAGCAGCAGGTAAAGCGCCATAGTAGAGAGGCTGAATTGAAAGCCTGTTACGGTTAAATTGCCCAGCAACAACAGCAGCACAAACCCGATGGCAATTAACCCAAACCCGATGCCTAAACCCAACTGTGCATCGGGCAGGCGGCCTTTTACATCAAATCCCAATGACATAAGGCTGCCCCGGTCTAAATACCGCCTGAACAAAAATGTAAGCAGCATTGTGCCCAGCAACCCGAAAAATTGAATAAAGGTAAAATACAAAGCGCCTTCGGGGGTATTCATGCTTTCCATAAGCGCCTGTACGCCCTGCCCGGTAACCACTGCCAGCATATACAAGCTCACTGCCTGAAACAGAAAGGACACCATGAGAAAAGCGAAAAAATAGAGCAAAGCCCTAATCCAGCCATGCTTTATAACAGGCTCTTCATCGGGTGGAAGCGTGTCGGTAAAAAGGTTTCCGGTGTACATATGTTGCAAGTTTTGAGGGGTAAAGTTAGCAATTTGCGGTAAATATGGGCAGTTTAGTGCCTTTTTGCCACAAAAACAACTATTTATTATGCTTTTCGGTATTGGTAAAAGATTAGCGGTCTTTGTCGGGCACTACCACTTTTAGCGCCAGCTGTTTAATTTGTACTTCAAACCGGTCGTCAATAAAAACCGGGTCGCCATCAATTTGTGCCTGAAGGGGTGTTGAGCAACAGAGCGATGCCTGTTGCATTTCTATTTCTTTGAGATAGCGGCTTTTGTAGAGGCGGTTTATAAGAAACAGCAAAACCACCCAAAAAATCTGGTACAATGGGAAATGGCGGACAATGCTCAATTCCATTTGCCCGTCGGAAAGGTTGGAGTTGGGTGTAAGTCCCATGCCATAGCCAAATTGTCCCGAATTATTAAAGGTAATATCAAACGCATGAACTTCAAAATTGCTGTTGTTGCAGGCTATCTGGCAGCTAACCGGATGATAACGGCTCAATCCGGTTGCAATGGTAAAGGCATATCCGGACATGCCCCGGTTTTTTCTGCCTGCAAACCTTGCTGCTACTTGCGCCGAATAACCAATACCGGCATTGCTGAAAAAATAGCGGTTGTTAATTACTCCCACATCAACCGGTGTAGTGTGGCAATGGTTAAGGGTTTGAATGGCAGCCCGTTGCTGCATGGGTATGCCCAACTTGCGCGCCAGCCCGTTGCCCGAACCCAACGGCACAATGCCCAATGCCACCGGCGTATCTACCAGTTGCGAGGCCACTTCATTTACCGAGCCATCGCCGCCAACGGCCACCACCACGTCGTACAGTTGTTTTTCAACGGCTTCACGGGTTAAAAATACAGCATGTCCGGCAAATTGGGTATAGGCAATGTGGCAGTCGTATTGCTGCTTGTCAATTTCCTGCTCAATTAAATCGGGTATGCCTACCTTACTGCGCACACCGGCAATGGGGTTTACTATAAATAAAATGCGCTTTTTAGGTGCTTTGGCTTTCATGGGCAACAGTTAAGCAAGTGCGGTATAAACCGCAAATTTGTACCTGAAAACGGCATAATATTACCGCAGGTGCGGCTTGAGATATGGTGAAAAAATACACGCCACATTTTTTGTGCAAAGAAAAGCAATTTATGCCGCAAATTATAAAGGTTTTGCCAACTATAGCCAAAACGGAAGGAAACGGGTATGCCACATGCTTTATCTCTTTTCCAGTTTCGGGGTTACGTAATGCAGGCAGCAGGTTTACCTTGGCAGATACATGCGTTCCTCATCGTTGAGTTGCAGGTCTTCGGCACATTTTACCGGTTTTGGGCGGTGCAGCAAAAAGGCAAAAAACACTGCCAGAAATAAGTAAGCGTAATACAGTTGCCCGGTTAAAAAGAGAAAGACGAGGCAAGAGAGTGCTGCCGCTTCCAATACTGCCAGTTTTACTAAGTTGGCACTAAAATAAGCCCGCATTTTATTGCCAAAAGGCAGGTTTGCGCCGTTTTGGTAAGAGGTAAGCAGCCGGGAATATAGCCACGGGGCACCCAAAATAGCCCCAACAACGGCTGCAAGCGCCACATACTGAAACGGCAGGTGCAAACCGAGATTGTTTTGCCGGAGGTTAAAGAACAGGGCAAACATAATAACCTGCCCCATGGTCATTCCCAGAAAAACAATGTTCAGGGTTCTGAAAATATTGGCAGCAATGGTATTGTTATCCATAGAGTGTAACAGGAATAAGGCGGGGTGAAGAAATATTGTTCTTATTCGGGCAGGTAAAGTTATCCGGCAAATTCAACGTAGTTGCGGGGTGTTTCATACAGCCGTACCTGTAGCCCGAAATCGGGGTTAATACGGCGGCGAAGTTTTTGCCAAATCACCACGGCAATATGTTCGGCGGTTGGGTTCAGTTGGGCAAATTCGGGCGTGTCGAGGTTCAGGTTTTTATGGTCAAAGGGTATTATTACCTCTTCTTCAATAATGTCTTTCAAAATTTTCATATCTATAACATAACCTGTTTCGGGGTCAATATTACCGGTTACTTTAACCTCCAGTTCATAGTTATGTCCGTGAAAATTGGGGTTATTGCAAAGCCCGAAAACGCGGTTGTTTTTTTCGGCGCTCCAGTTGGGGTTATGTAGCCGGTGTGCAGCATTAAAGTGTGCGGTTCGGTAAACAGAAACTTTCATGGGGGTGTGGCGCTGGATAATAGTAAATTGGGGTAAAATTACAAAAGAAACAAGGAACTGCAGCAATAGTTTACAAGCAGGCGCGTATCTTTATTTTGTGGCAACGTAAACTATAAACTGCCAAACGGGTGTTTTGTTGTGGTTATATTAATACCTTTGCAGTAAAACAAAACCGTTTGTTATGACAATACGTTCCGGCGTTCATGGGTTTGAATTACCGGGTTTAAACGGCAAACCCATTGTATTGGCTGATTTTGCGGGTAAAAAAATACTGTTGGTCAATACAGCATCGGAGTGTGGCTATACACCACAGTATGCCCGGTTGCAGGAACTCAGCACCCATTTTAACAACAGTTTGGTGGTAATAGGCTGTCCAAGCAATGATTTTGGCAATCAGGAACCCGGCACCAATGAAGAAATAGCTGCATTTTGCAACCGCAATTATGGCATAAGTTTTCCTATGTCGGAGAAACTGAAAGTAACCGGGCCGGGTAAGCACCCATTGTACCGGTGGTTGTATGAGCAAAACCAGCAACGCGAAGTCGGATGGAATTTTCAGAAATTTCTGTTTGATGAAAACGGGCAGTTAATAAAAGTTTTTGGACCCGGAACCGACCCTTTGAGCGAGGAGTTATTGTTATTGCTGCACTGACATTTGTTTACCAAACACCCGCAAACCATGCAATTTGCCGATATAATTGGGCAGGAAGCGGTTAAGAGCTACCTTCTGAAAAATGCCCGGCAAGATTCTGTAAGCCATGCACAACTGTTTTTGGGTGCCGAAGGCAGTGGCAATTTGGCCCTGGCACTGGCTTATGCCCAATACCTTAACTGCACCAATAAGCAACCCGCCGATTCCTGCGGGCGTTGCAACAGTTGCCAAATGTCGCTGAAGCTGGCACACCCCGATATTCATTTTTCATACCCTACCGTAACGGTGGGCAGTAAGGGCAAAAAAAGTACCGATTACATGGCAGAATGGCGGCAAGCCGTACTGCAAAACCCTTATATGAACGTGTTTGAATGGCTGCAGTTTATTAAAGCCGAAAACAAACAGGGTAATATTACCGCCGAAGAGTGCGATGAAATTGTGCGAAAACTTAACCTCACCTCTTTTCAGGGTGCTTACAAAATACTTATTATCTGGATGCCCGAATATTTGGGTAAAGAAGGCAATAAACTGCTCAAAGTTATTGAAGAGCCACCCGCCGGAACCCTGTTTTTGCTGGTTGCCGAAAATGCCGATGCCCTGCTGGCTACCATCCTTTCCCGAACCCAACTGCTGCGCATACCGCCCCTGAACCCACCCGACATAGCAGTAAACCTGCATAACCGGTTTCAATTGCCGCATCAGGCTGCAAGGCAAATAGCGGCGCAATGCAACGGCAACTACAACGCCGCACTAAGGCTTATGAGCAATGCCAATGTAAACAACCGGCAACTGCTTACAGGCTGGCTGAATGCCTGCTTGCAAAACAATGTACCCCAATTTGCCCAATTTACCGAAGAAATTGCCGAAACCGGGCGCGAAATTCAAAAGAATTTTATTGGGTATTGCCTCCATTTTTTCCATGAATGCCTGCGCCTGAGCATGTTGCCCAACTACGAAGCCCTGCTCGAAAAAGACGAAATACAAACCGCAAACCGGTTTTTGCAAAGCCTTAACTACAATAGCCTTGAAGAACTGGTACAGGCATTTGAAAAAGCCGATGAACATATTGCCCGAAATGCCAACCCCAAAATAGTGTTCTTTAACCTCTCCATCAGATTGGCAGACACCGGACAGGGTAAAATTAGTTTCACTTAACGCACAATTTTGTTTATATTTGCAACGTCGTAAAAAAGGCACTTGCAGCAGATTGTAAATTTACCGCATTTACACCCTGCCGCATTGCCCAAAACGGCAAAATCATGCCCCAATGCCCTGCAAGCTACGCCTACAGAGCAGGGGGCATATACATCGGTTGGCTGCGGGGAAAACTAACAGCCGGCTTCAACATATTTTTGTACTCTTAAATCATTGACATTATGGGATGTAGTTCGTGTGCTTCGGGCACACAGGCAAACGGCAAACCTGCGGGCTGCCGTAGCAACGGCGGTTGCGCCACAGGAGGGTGTAACCGCATGAACGTGTATGACTGGCTGTCGGATTTGCCATTCTCGGCACAACAAGACAACTTCAAAATAACAGAAGTGAGCTTTAAAAACGGCAGCCGTAAAGGATACTACCGCAACACTGCCAATATTGACTGCCATACCGGCGATTTGGTGGTGGTTGAAACGGCTACCGGCGGGTACGATATAGGACAAATAAGCCTGAGCGGCGAATTGGTAAGATTGCAGATGCGCAAAAAAAATATCTCCGAAAAATCGGACATAAAACGCATTCTGCGGACTCCTACCGAAAAAGACCTCGAAATATGGGAGCAAGCCCGAAGTCAGGAATTTTCCACCATGCTCATGTCAAGGGTAATTGCACGTCAATTGAACCTGAACATGAAAATTGGCGACGTGGAATACCAGGGCGACGGCCGCAAAGCCACCTTTTATTATACCGCCGATGAACGCATTGACTTCAGGGAACTCATTAAATTGTATGCCCGCGAGTTTAAGGTAAAAATTGAAATGCGTCAAATTGGCGCACGGCAGGAAGCCAGCCGAATTGGCGGCATAGGCACCTGCGGGCGCGAATTATGCTGCTCTACCTGGCTCAATGAGTTTAAATCGGTATCTACAGCCGCTGCCCGCTACCAGAATTTGGCTATAAACCAGTCAAAACTATCGGGGCAATGCGGCCGCCTTAAATGTTGCCTCAACTATGAGTTAGATACCTACCTCGATGCGCTCAAAGATTTTCCGAAAGATGCTGAAGTGTTGTATACTAAGGCAGGAAAAAGCATACTCATTAAAACCGATATTTTTAAAAGGCTGATGTGGTACACCATACCCGGACCTAACCCGCCAATTATGCTTCGGGTTGATGAAGTGAAACAACTGCAAAAACTGATTAAAAGCGGACAAATGCCCGAATCGCTCGAGCCTTTTGCCAATAAAAAAACCGAAGCAGCAGCCAACAAAGTGCAATTTGAAGATGTGGTTGGACAGGCAACCTTAGAAGACATTGATAAATTTAAGAAGAAAAAACGCAAACGCAAAAAGAAACCATTGGGTAGCGGCGGCGGTAAAACCGAGCAAACGCCTAAAGATGAAAATAAACCGCCTGTTGTTGCCAAACGCAACTCCATCAACCCCAACAATACCGATAAAAAGAGCGAATAACCCTGTTTATCTTTTATTTGTAATAACGGCATTTTGCTTATGCGTACACCTGCCCTAATGTTTGTTACTGTTTTGGCTGTTTGCACTTTGTTGTTGCACGCCTGCAACAGCGGTAATACGGTGTTTGAAAAAAACGCCGAAATACCAAAAGGTAACTGGACTTACGATGTTAAACCCGCCTTTGAAGTGCCGGTTACCGATACGGTATCGCGCTATAATGTGTATGTAAACCTGCGGCACACCAATAGCTACACTTACAGCAACATGTGGGTAATCATATACACCACCCTGCCATCGGGCAAAAAATTGGAACGCCGTACAGAGTTGCCCTTGTCTGATAAGGAAGGGAAGTGGTACGGTAAAGATTCGGGCAGCATCATTAACCAGCAAATTCTGATACAGCCCAACGCCATTATGCCCGAAGCCGGAACTTACCGGTTTGAGTTTGAACAAAACATGCGGGTAAACCCGCTGCCCGATGTGCTGAGCATTGGCCTGAGTATTGAAAAGGCAGCGCCCGAAACAGCAAATACCAAACAGCAGAAGTAGCCGGCAGCAGTTTGGGTGTACATTGATACAAGCCGGTTGAAAAAGTTTGTAAAAACATAGAGCTATGTCTTTGGCGTTGCCGCCCCAATGGAGTTTGGAAGGTAAAAAAGCGCTGGTAACCGGCGCTACCCGCGGTATTGGTAAAGCCATTGCCGAAGAATTGCTGCTGCTGGGTGCCGCTGAAGTGCTGATTGTTGCCCGAAAGGAAACAGAAGTGCAGCAAACCGTGCAGGAACTTAGGCAGAAAGGTTTTACCGCCATTGGCCTGGCCGCCGATGTAAGCAATGCCGCCCACCGCTGCAACATAACCCGCCTGATACAAGAGGAATGGCAGTATTTGGATGTATTGGTTAACAATGTGGGCACCAACCTGCGCAAAAAAACCGTTGATTATACCGAAGAAGAATATGCCTTTTTACTCAACACCAACCTTACATCGGTATTTGAAATAAGCCGGCTGTGCTATCCGTTATTAAAAGCGGCACCGCAAAAGCCGGCAAGTGTGGTAAATATTAGTTCAGTTGCGGGCATTACCCATCTTAAAACCGGTTCGGTATATGCCATGTGCAAAGCGGCTTTGTTGCAGCTCACCCGAAACCTTGCCGCAGAATGGGCTGCAGACGGCATAAGGGTAAATGCCGCTGTGCCGTGGTACACCAATACGCCCCTTGCCGCGCAAGTGCTGCAAAACCCGCAATACTTAGCCGGCGTGCTGCAAAGAACACCGCTTAACCGCATAGCAGAACCGCAGGAGGTTGCAGCCGCTGTAGCCTTTTTATGCCTGCCCGCCGCAGCTTACATTACCGGACAAGCGCTGTGTGTAGATGGCGGTTTCAGTATTTTTGGGTTTTAATTTTTTGTTTTTTGGAAATTTATTGGTTTGTTTGTATTTTAGCATGGTAAAATACTGTTTACATGGAAATGTTGCTCGACCCTGTTATTATGTATGCCATTCCGTTCTTTTTGCTCATGATGGCCATTGAGCTATATATTGGGTATAAAGAACATTTAAGCCTTTACGAAGCCAAAGACAGCGCCGCCTGTATTGCCATGGGGCTGGGGTCTGTGGTAATAGGCGCAGGCATGAAAATGCTGGCTTTTATTGCTTACAGTGCCGTTTACCAATACCGCCTGTTTACCTTTGGGTGGGAGTGGTGGGTCTGGCTGCTCATTGTTTTTGCCGACGATTTTACCTTCTACTGGCATCACCGCCTTAGTCACGAAGTGCGTATTTTGTGGGCAGCTCATGTAAACCATCATTCTTCTGAGCGCTATAATTTTGCCGTAGCACTGCGCCAAAGCTGGGCCGAGTTGCTGTACAAGTATTTCTGGTGGTTGTGGCTGCCCTTGGTTGGGTTTCACCCGCTGATGATACTTACCATGCACTCCATAAGCCTTATTTATCAGTTTACCCTGCACACGCAAATTGTAAACAAACTGGGTTTTTTAGAGTGGTTTATGAACACGCCCTCGCATCATCGCGTACACCACGGCGCAAATGTGGAATACCTCGACAGAAACCACGCCGGCATTTTTATCCTCTGGGATAAACTCTTTGGTACTTTTTACCCCGAAAGAAAGGAGGTGCCCGTAATTTATGGCATTACCTCCAACATACACACGTTTAACCCGATTAAAATTGCCACACACGAGTTTGCCTCCCTCTGGCACGACATGAAAAATGCCCCCACATGGAAAGACAGCCTGCTTTATGCCCTTAAACCGCCCGGTTGGAGCCATAACGGCCCCGACCGGACTGCCCGGCATTTGCAAAGCCTGTTGCAAAATAAATAACCAAAAAGGTAAAACAAATACATTCTTGCACAAAATAAACTATGGTGCAAGGGCTGGCTTGTACCCCGGTGCTTGCCATTGTTTACCCCAATACAATGCCGCAGCACCTTACACTACCACCTGCTCAAAGCATCTTGCAGAGCGGCAATTTTTTGCTCGGCATCGGCAAGTTTGGCGCGTTCCTTTTCTACAATGGCAGCCGGTGCGCTTGCGGCAAATTTTTCGTTGTTGAGTTTTGCCAGTACCGACTGTTTAAAGCCAAGGAAATAATCGAGTTCTTTTTGCAGGTGCTCGCGCTCGGCAGAGGCGTCGGCATGGTGGCCTAAACCTACATGAAACACATCGGTTCCAATCATAAACATGGCGCTGCCGGGAACTTCGGAGGTGGTAAACTGCACTTCAGACAGGAAGGCTTTTTTCTGCAACACCGCCAAAACCGGTTCGTACAGTTGCGGCGTTGCCACATTGGCATATAGCGGCAGTAAATCTTTGGGTTTCAGGTTCTTTTTTGCCCGCACTTCGCGCAGTTGGGTAAGCAGCCGTTTCAGGTTTTCGCCGGTGGTAAGCCGGGTGGCATTTACCTGTGCAGCAACCGGGTAGGGGCTTATGCAAATACTGTCGCCTGCTGCGCGGTCATACAAGTGTTGATATACCTCTTCGGTAATAAAGGGCATGAAAGGGTGGAGCAGTTTCATGAGTTGCTCAAAAAAACCGATGGTTTGCTGGTAGGTGTCCTCCTCTATCGGTTGCCCGAAATCGGGTTTCACCAACTCCAGAAACACCGAGCAGTAATCGTCCCAAATAAAGCGGTAGAGCAAGGTAAGGGCTTCCGAAAGGCGGTATTGTTCAAACAGTTTGTCTAATTCGGCGGTGGTGGCGGCAAGTTTGCTTTCAAACCATTGCGTAACCGGCTCCATATTGGGGTTGTTGCCGGGCGTGGTAGTCCAGCCTTTAACCAAGCGCAGGGCGTTCCATATTTTGTTGGCAAAATTGCGGCCTTGTTCACAAAGTTTTTCGTCAAAAGGCAGGTCGTTTCCGGCGGGCGAGGAGAATAACATGCCGGTACGCACACCATCGGCGCTGTATTGTGCCATGAGTTCCAGCGGGTCGGGCGAGTTGCCAAGCGATTTGGACATTTTGCGCCCCAGTTTATCGCGCACAATGCCGGTGAGGTAAACGTCTTTAAAGGGCTTTTCGTTCATATACTCATAGCCGGCAATAATCATGCGTGCTACCCAAAAGAAAAGGATTTCGGGTGCAGTAACCAGCACATTGGTAGGGTAATAGTATTGCAGTTCGGGGTTAATGCGCGTAAATTGCCGGGCTTCGGGGTCATAGTCTTCAAATCCGTCGAAAACGGCAATTGGCCAAAGCCAGCTCGATGCCCAGGTATCCAGTACATCTTCGTCTTGGCGCAGGTCTTGCAGGGTAAGTTGTTGGTTACCCGATTGTTTTTTTGCCATTTGTAATGCCTGTTCTTCGGTTTCGGCCACTACAAAATCGTTTTCGCCGTTGCCATAGTAATAGGCAGGTATGCGGTGTCCCCACCACAACTGCCGGCTGATGCACCAGTCGCGCACATTCTCCATCCAATGACGGTAGGTATTTTTGTATTTTGCCGGAATGAGTTGCACTTCGTCGTTTTCAACGGCCTGCAATGCCCTTTGCGAAATTTCTTTCATTTTAATAAACCACTGTAGCGACAGTTTGGGTTCTACTACACTGCCGGTGCGCTCAGAGCGGCCAATTCGGGCTATATAGTCTTCGGTTTTTACCAGATGTCCTGCCTGTTCCAGGTCTTTTATAATGAGTTTGCGCACCTTAAAGCGGTCTAAGCCCACATAGTGCGGTATTTCACAGGCTTCGTTCAGGGTTCCGTCAAGGTTAATGGTATCAACAACGGGCAGGTTGTGGCGCAGCCCGATTTCGTAGTCGTTGGGGTCGTGTGCGGGGGTAACTTTGAGGCAACCGGTTCCAAACTCCACATCAACGTAGTTGTCGGCAATAATAGGAATGGGTCGGTTAATAAGCGGTACCAGGGCGGTTTTACCAATGAGGTGCATAAATCGCGGGTCGGTGGGGTTAACGGCAATGGCGGTATCGCCCATAATGGTTTCGGGTCGTTGGGTGGCCACAATTACCCATTCATCTTCGGTATCTTGAATTTTGTACCGTACCGAGTAGAGGTGCGATTTTTCGCCGCCTTCGGCATATTGCACCTCTTCGTTGGAGAGGGCGGTTTTAGCTTCGCAATCCCAGTTAATCATACGCAGGCCACGGTAAATAAACCCCTTGTTGTAGAGGTCAACAAACACTTTTATTACGGCGCGGTAGTAGGTGGTGTCCATGGTAAAGCGCGTTCGCGACCAATCGCACGAGGCGCCCAGTTTTTCGAGTTGTTTGAGAATGATGCCGCCGTATTTTTCTTTCCATTCCCAGGCGTATTTCAAGAATTCGTCGCGGGATAAATCCGATTTTTTTATGCCTTTTTCGCGCAGCATTTGCACCACTTTTGCTTCGGTGGCAATGCTGGCATGGTCGGTTCCGGGAACCCAAAGGGCGTTGTAGCCTTTCATGCGGGCGCGCCTGATGAGCACATCTTGTATGGTGTTGTTGAGCATGTGCCCCATGTGCAGCACGCCGGTAACGTTTGGCGGCGGAATAACAATGGTATAAGGTGGACGGTCATTGGGCACAGAGCGGAAAAACCCGTGTTGTTGCCAATATTCGTACCATTTATTTTCAACGGTTTCGGGGTTGTATGTTTTATTGAGTTCCTGCATAAAAAAAGGGGTGTTCTTGCCTGTGTAATAAAAACTGCAAAGGTAGGCATTTTTGTAAATTATGGCAACAAATGTGCGGAGGTAGTCCGGCCTGTTTAATGGAAAAGCCTGTGGAAGATGCCCCGCAAGCGGTAAGATGCCCGAAATTGCCTCATTTCAGCGCTTTGCAGTACAAACTGCCCGGCAGTTATTGGGTGTATTGCAGGCAGTGCAGCGGCAGGGTTAGTGAGGTGTTGTAATTGACTGGTAAAAAGAGGTTTTGTTAATTTTGCTGTTAAGCCATGCCACAAAATCAAAATAATCGAGAATTTTGTATTCAAAACTGTTTTCAGCCAGTTTGCCGGTAAAGTAATCTTTAAGGTTGGTTATTTCCTGCAGACGTTCTTTTTCGCTTGTAACGGTGTAGATTTTTTGAAAGAATTTGAGCACCATTTTTTCCGGCTCAAATAATTTTTTGCGGCTTTGCAGCAGTTCGGTAACCGAGCGGGTGAGGTAGGGCAGGAGGCGGTAATTTTTCAGTTCATAGTGCAGCAAAATTTGAATTATCCGGGCGTAGAAATACACATCGGGACGGGTTGTTTCTCCAAAATCGTTAATAATTTTATTGATGTATTGAAGCGCTTTTACCAAATTGCCATGAACTAAGTAAATGTAGGCAAAATGGTAGCAGGCGGTCAATTTATATTCGTCTGAAATAAAATTATTGTACTTAAGAAGCTGTTTTTGTTGCGGTTCTATCAGCTCCAGGGCGGCATCAAACTGTTTGGATTGAATAGCCCTGTTCATTTCAATTCTTGCTGTATAGGTAAAAACCATGGCGTAAAACCCTGTAGTTGGCGCTTTAAGCAGGTTTGGCAGATTTTTTATATGCTCAAGGGTAGCCTCAAATTTTTCGGGTTCCATGTGTTGTTGCAAAGACAGGGCGCGGCTATAATAAGCCAGGTAATCAAACGGGCTGTTTTGCAGGTAGTCATCGTTAAGCAGGGAGCGTATTTGTACGTTTGCGCGGTATTCCGGTTCTTTATCTTGCAAGAGAAAGTAATAGTTGGAGTATATTTCGTAGTACCTGATTTTGGCAGTTACGCTCAATGCTTGTTCATCGGAAACAAGCAAGGGGTGTTGCATAATGGTGTTTAAATGTTGCAGGTCTTGTTCGGTTCTAATTTTGTTGTACTGTTTTCTGAACAGCATAATCTGGTAATAGAGGCGGTTAAATTGGTTGTAGTTGTCGAGTTTTTTGAGCATTTCATCTATTTCGTTAAACAGGTTTTCGGCCTGTTCCTGGGAGTAGGTAATGCCTTCTGTTTTTCGTTGCCAGTGCAGCAAATCAATGAGCAGGCTGAACTGTTCTTTTTCTTTTGCCAGTTTTTTGCATTGCCTGATTATTTTAGCGCAGTGTTCATGGAGTCCTTTATGATACAAAATTTCAATTTGCCCGATGAAGGAATTTGTCTGAAGTCCGGCCCTTGATTCCGAATAAAAGACAAGCAGGCTTTTCATGATTTGCCTGTACAGGTAGTTTTTATCGGCGGCAAGAAACTGCGTGTTTACCCCCTTTTTTTTGAGCCGTTCTACCAATGTTGTTTCATCATACGCGGTCAAACGCACCATCTCATCAAACAGGTGCAGGTAGTTTTTCTCACTCGATTTATGCGAACGGGCTGCAAACTGCCTGAAATAGCGCATTTCGCCCCCCGATAAATTCTGTACCAGTTCATGTAGTTTGTCGGACATGTAAAAACTGATTACTGTAAGTTATGGTTGCAATATAACAAAATAAAGCTTTTGGAGTGCTAAAGAAGCAATTTTACTTACTATTTTCGGAAAAAAAAACATCAAATATTTTCATTGAAAACATTTAAAGTAAATATGTTTGTTTTATTTTTGCATGGCGTTTAGACCAATACTTGCCAAACACACACAAACAGGGCATTTACGACATAAAATAGCAGGTGGTTTACCCCGCCTGCAGCGGCCTGCAACTTTGTTGTTTTTTGCCTGTAATGCAGCGGTGGCAAGGTAGTAATGCAAGGCTTTGCCAAAGCCTATGTTCGATAATAGTTGTTTAAAAATACGATAAACTCAATTTTCATGAATAAACTCAGTTCCTGCTACTATTTTACCCAACCCAACAAACTGCCACTGCTGGGTTTCTTATTGCTGCTTTGTGGCATGGGTGTGCAAATTTACGCCCAAACTACCATTAGCATTGTACCGCCCGGTTGTTACTCGCCCACAACTCCTGCTGCCCAAGATGCAGCTGCAGCTGCCGATGCCACAGGAAATACGCCTTTTGGCACCTGGCGGGCAATGGTGCAATATGCGCAAACCCACCCGTCTGTAACAACTATTAATTTTGCGCAGGGAACCTATTTAACAAATATGACAGGCAGCAGCCTCGATTGGGGAACTGCCAGTGTTGGTTATACCATTCCTGCCAATGTTACGGTAAACGGAAACGGAGCATTAATTGACAATACGCCCCTGGCCGGAACCAGTCAGGTGTGTTTTGCCTCCTTAAGCAGCGGCAGCGTACTCAATAATTTGAAGTTTAAGAAATTTTCGGGTAATACTGCCGGTGCTATCAATGTGCCAGGTACTGCTACCGGTTGGACTATCAGCAACTGTACGTTTGATAACTGCAACCTCGCTACCGATGCACTTAAAGTTGCTTTGGCAGCAGCCGGAACAGGAACTATAACCGGTTGCAGTTTTATTAACAACAGCAACCCTTTGGCTTATAACCCCGCTACCGTAGGAACTGCTACCGCCAGCGCCCTGTCTGTTACCGGAACCGTTACCTCCGACCTGAATATCATCAATTCTGCTTTCCGGTGCAATTTCAGAAATACATCGGGTGGCGCTGTTCAAATTCATGATGATGTACACGTTGATTTTGACGGGTGTACTTTTGCCGGAAACGAAGCAAATGCCAGTGCAGGCGGCGCTGTTTCTATACGCAACAATGCCATTGTTTCTTTTAACAATACGCTCTTTACCTGCAATTTTACATCGGGCGGAACTACCTACGATGGTGGCGCTTTAGATATAGAAAGTGGTTCGACCGTTACCATAACCGGTTGCAATTTTAAAAGCAATGGCTCACCCGATGCCACCTGGACCGCCAGCGCAGATACCCGCTACGGCGGAGCAATTTATGCTGCCGGCGCTGCCGCAAGCCTTGTAACGCTTACTGTCAGCAACTCTGTTTTTGACGGCAATGTGGCCGGAACCGGTGCAGGAATTTATTTGAACGATGCCAATACTACCCTTAACAACAATTATTTTACCGCAAATGATGCCAACTCCGAAGGCGGCGGTGTATTTGTGACCGAGGGCAATAATGTGGCTACACTTACCTTTACCGGCAATACCTTTACCGGCAATAATGCCAACGGCAATTGCACCGGCATTGATGTGTTTACCGAAGCGCATATTAACGGCGCAAACAACGACCTTCAATTTTTAGCCGATGGACATCATTTATCAAATAACCCCGGCTCGCTTCAGTTTAATAACGGAGGTGCAGGCGATAGATGCAACGCATTTAATGTCACCAACTGGCCTAATTCGGCCGGTACTGTGTCTTCTAGCGGAGACCGATTGCTCTTAAGTTCGGCAGGAGCTTCTTTTCATTATGCAAACCGGCAGGAATCTGCCGCCAATGCAACCGATAAACTGTATTGGACATTTACCATGTACACAGCAAATACCTTTTCGTCAGACACCAGATATATGGCATACTGTTTAGGCGGTACTAACTCCGATTTTACACAGGGCAACGGCTTTGCTGTGGTAAAAGGCCGAGATGGAACTTCAAAAATTGAATTTTGCAGCTTTACCGGTGGTTTAGATAATACCCCTAATTTTACCGTAATTCAACTTTTTGCTACCCCTGCAAACGAAGACGGGTATATTGCCTTTAAAGTAATGTATGACCCCGTAGCCGGAAACTGGACTTTTTGGTGGTCTAATTCCAATAGTGGCGGTGATGTGCCGGCCAACGAAAGTGACCCGAGAGGATTTTACTGGTGTGGCACTTCCAGCCCGTCAACCGTAACAGCAAATGTGGCAGCATCTTTTGTAGCCTCACCATTTTTTACGGGTCCGGTTTATAAGGGGGCATCTTCAAATCAGGTTTTTGTTAACAGCGCATTTTTCCGCTCCGGCGATGAGGTTAGCGGTACCGGCTGGGGTGGTACTTACACCGCCGCAACTTGTTCTACCTGTTTGCCCTCCACTCCGGTTGTGGCAGATGTGTGTCCGCTTCCTGCCGCTTATACCGTCAGTGGCACCCTGTTTCACGATACCGACGGTTTAACCGACAGTGCGGTTGACGGTACCGGCATAGGCACGGCATCTGCTGTGCAAATGTATGCCAATTTAGTGCAAGGCGGCAGTGTGGTGCAAAGCGTTACATTGCCTGCCGGCGGCGCATATACGTTTACGGGCGTAGCATCGGGCAGTTATACGGTGGTAATAGCAACGAGTGCAAGCGCCACAAGCCCGTCTGTTCCTGCCGGTTGGGTGAATGTTGGCGATGCCTTTGGCGCCAACAACGGCGCAGGCGCCGGCAACGAAGGCGGCACGCCCAATGGTTCCATAGCGGTAACGGTGGGCAGCAATGATGTAACCGGGGTAAATTTTGGCATAGAGCAGCCGCCGGTAGCCAATGCGGTAAACGCAGCATCGCAGCCCAATCCCGGCGGCACAACTCAGGTAACCGTACCAACCTTAACGGGTTCTGACCCCGAAGACGGCAGCTACACCGGCACCGGTCTTACCGATGACCTTATTATTCAAACCATTCCGAATGCCGGCACACAAGGCATTTTATACTACAATGGCGTAGCTGTATCAGCAGGTCAAACCATTACCAACTACAACCCCGCCTTGTTAACCGCAGATCCTGTTGATGGCAATGTTACGCTAACCTTTACTTATAGTGAAGTTGATGCGGCAGGGGTGGCAAGTGCTCCGGCTACGGTAAATATGCCATTTGGCAATGCAATCTGTAACCCCGACCAAGGCACCTGGAATTATTAGGAAGTGCAGAATTGGTGTGTTGACACATAAAGATATTATGTCAAAAGGCTGTTCCGGGAGGGCAGCCTTTTGCTTATGCAGGCAGGTTTAGCCCGGGCACATTGGGCGGCGGTAAAGTTTGCAGGTTGTTTTATGGGGTGAAAAGCGCTATTTCAATGCCTGCACAATGTTATGCACATTGGCTTTTACCATACCAATATAGGTGCCTTCGGGCGTACCGTCTTGCCCCATGGCATCAGAAAACAAGGTGCCGCCAATGCTTACCCGGTGCCCGCGTTCATTGCAGCCGGCCACCACGGCTTCAAGCGGTTTTGCAGGTACAGAACTTTCAACAAATACCGCTTTTACCTTTCTGGAACTGATGAGTTCTACCATATCGGTAATATCTTTCAGCCCAAACTCTATTACTGTTGAAATACCCTGCAATCCTTTAACCTCAATATTGTAGGCACGGCCAAAATAGTTAAAGGCATCGTGCGAGGTAATGAGCAGCCGTTGCTCTTTGGGTATGCCGGCAATTTGCTGCTTTACCTCTTCATGCAGAGAGGCAAGTTGTTGCAGGTATGCGGCTTCGTTTGCCCGGTAAAATGCGGCATTTTCGGGGTCTTTTTCCTGCAAGTGTTTGCTTATTTGTGTTACCGCCTTTGCCCAAAGCGATACATCAAACCAAATATGCGGGTCGTAGGCGTGCTTATCGTCTGTTGCCGTTTTACCGGTAAGGGTTAAAAACAGCGCATTATCAATGCCGGCAGAAACAGCAAAAACCGGTTTTTGGCGGGCTAATTTTTCGAGTATGTCCTCCATTTTCCCTTCCAGAAAAAGGCCGTTATAAAAAACCATATCGGCGTTGCTCAGCAGGTTCAGGTCGTTTTGACTGGCTTTATAAAGATGCGGGTCAACACCGGCGCCCATAAGCGCTGCTACGTCGGCTTTATCTTGTACTATATTTTGCACCGCATCTTTTATCATGCCGGTAGTGGTAACAATTTTCAGCTTGCCTTCAGCGGTATTGTTATTACCTTTTGGATTGCAGGCGGTAAAAGTAGCGATCAGGTACAAGCAGGTGGCAATAACCAGTATGCTTTCCGGTAGCGGGTACCGGTTCTTGATAAATTTCATACGGTAAAAATTTAGTATAAATTAATCTGAAAAACTATTTAACCCAAAACAACAAAGACAGGCCACCGGTTTAACTACCCTTGCAAAAAATGGGCAGCTAACAAAATGCCTGCCAAATAAATGAAACAGCAGAGGGGGGCAACTGCAGTTAATCCTTATTTTCTTTGTATTTGTTTTTAAAGTCGCCGCGTTTCAGGGCTTTAAAAAACTCTGCCCAGGCAAAAACATCAAAAATGCGCATGTGCGGCGATTGCCCTACGGAATATAAATTTTGCGAGTAGCGGCGCATTTGGTAGTCAAAGTTTTCGTTGCCGTCCATTTTCATGGAGAGGGTAAGTTCCTGAATGCGTTGCTGGTCTAAGTTTTTTTCGGCGCGGGTAATGTCGTCATCGGGGATGTTGAGCGATAGGAACGCCTGTTTAAACTCATGAGGTGCCGGCCAGGGGTAAATTACGGCAGTAGGCAGCATAATGGTATCATGCTTCATAAATTGAATAACAGAGTAGGTGTTTTCGGGTAAATTGGGGGGTATTACCATTTTTGCCTTCTGGTAACCTACGGCCGAAAACAAAATGGTATCGCCTTTGGTAACTACAAAAGAAAAGAAGCCCTGCCCGTTGCTGATAGTGCCACGGCGCTTGTTTTTATCCCAAATGTTGGCATAAAAAACAGGAGTTAAACTGTCAGATGCCATTACAATACCCGAAAACTGCACCAACCGGCTGTTTATATCCTGTGCCTGTACCTTAGCATTAGTGAAAAGGCTCAAAGCCAGAAACAGTGCTAAAACTCCGCCAAACCGCTTCATAAACACGCTATTTACCCAAATAAACGCTTAAAGGACTGAAATAGTTGTGTGATATACGCATCAAAGGGTGTATGCTTAAATGAATTGGTGCCGCTTTACCCGATATAGGCATTAGAAGGTAAAAAAAACCAATAATTCAGACTAAATGCTGATGTATATGGTAATATATATAAATTGAACTCTTTTTTCTATAGAAAACCAAAACAAATGTTTTGCAAATAGTTATTATTACCCTATCTTTAGGCCATTAACAAAGCGCAGTTTTAAATAAATTTAAAAATATAAAACTATGAAAATTTTAATTAAATTAACAGGCACATTTTTTTGCATTTTACTCTCCAGTACATTAACTGCACAAAAACCACCCGAAAAATATGGTCATATTGAAGTAGAAGATTTAAAAGCAATTATTTGCCCCATAGATTCAAATGCACATGCCTATTATTTATTTGATTTCGGAAAATCAGACTTTGATTTTCCTGACAAAAAGATAATGATAAACGAAGGAACCAACAAGGGATTTAAAGTTACCTTTGAACGTCATTTCCGGATTAAAATATTAAACCAGGCAGCCTTTTCGGAAGCGGACATAGAATTTCCCGTTTATCGGGGAGCATGGGGCAGCGATGATGTAGATTTTGTTAAAGCAAGCACATACAATCTGGAGAATAATGCAGTAGTTGGGTCAAAACTTGAAAAATCGGCAATAATCAAGGAAAAAGTGAACGAAAATTTGACTTTATACAAATTTCCGATGCCAAATGTTAAAGAAGGTTCAATCATTGAAGTAAATTATGCCATCAGTTCATATATTACCGGGAACCTTCAGGATTGGAACTTCCAACATTCCATTCCGGCGCTTAAATCAGAATATCATGTAAGTATTCCCGAATACTATTCATTTAGTATGAACATGAAAGGATACGCCAATATTGAGGTAAAAGAACAGGAAGGATCCCAAACTTTAGTATTGGAAGTGTATGAAAGGGGTAGCGGGTCAAACATTGTAAGATATGATGATGCAAAATATGACTATCGTTATATCCTTTACCATTTCACAGGGCAAAATATACCGGCTTTTAAAGAGGATGGGTTTCTTAAAACAAAAGATACCTACCTTTCTGCTGTTGAATTTGAATTACAAAGCTATCAGTTTCCGGGCGAAGCTTACCGAAATTTTACCAATTCATGGCAAACAGTTATTACTACCTTGCTGAACGATGGCGCTTTTGGAGAGCAGATAAAGAAGTCTGTTATTCCTGCCGATGATATTAATCTGCTTAGGCAAAAAGGAGCCACAGGCACCGATTTGATGCATCTAACCCATAAGTTTATTACAACAAAAATGCGATGGAATGAAAAGAGCCAACTGTTTATAAGCAATACATTGCGAGATGCCTATAATAAAGGAACAGGCAATTCTGCCGAAATAAATCTGTGTTTATTACAGATGTTGCGTGAGTTGGGTTTTGACGCATATCCTGTGACATTAAGTACACAAGAACATGGCATCATCAATCGTGTCCACCCATCAATTAATGATTTTTGCTATGTAGTGGTTGCTGTTACTTTAGACGAGAATATGTACCTCCTTGATGCCACCGAACCAAGTTCGGGTATTAATTTGTTGCCCATCCGGTGTCTTAATGATAAAGGGTTGCTGTTGCGCGAAAATGCTCCGCTTACATGGATAGACCTTCAAGAAAAGGCTGTTTACAAAGTACAAACCTTATATAACCTGTCTTTAGATGCTACAGATTTAGGTTTTAAAGGATCTATTGATTATAATACAAGCAATTATGCCGCCTATATCCACAATCTGCAATACAGCAAAAACAAAACCAAAGAGAACCAAATTGAATATTTGCAAAAGGAAAACCCCGGTTTAAATATTTTAGGCAGCGAAATAACCACACCGGATTACTCAAATTACAAAATGAAAGAACATTATGATGTTTCCGTTAAAAATGCTGCAGAAACCGCCGGAGATTTAATCTATTTTTCTCCTTTGTTTTATGAAACAACTTCCGAAAACCCCTTTAAACTACAAAAACGCGATTATCCGGTAGAGTTTAATTTTACCTATGGCATTTACAACTCTGTAAAGCTGGAATTACCCGATAATGTAACAGTAGAAGCCTTACCCCAAAGCGTATCCATTATTTTAGACACCGAAAAGTCGGCTAAGTTTGTATATAATGTAACGCAATCGGGAAATACTATTCAGATTTCGAGCCAGTTAAGTATATATAAATTATTATTCTTGCCCGAAGAATATGAAAATCTGAAAGATTTCTACGGGCAGGTAGTTGCCAAGCAAAACGAAAAAATTGTACTTAAAAAAAACTAATCCTATGAAAAATGCCCTCGTGTTGTTTACCTGCATAACAATAATGACAAGCGTTTCGGCTCAAAACAATAACTACCATGTCGGGCTAATTCCCGACTCACTGCTTGAAAATGCAAATGCCGTTTACCGTATCAGTAACACATCATACACCAGAAAGTCGGTTTCGGCGCTTAGGGAATATGTTCATTTTGCTGTAACCATTTTAAACGCCAAGGGCGACAAACACGCCGCCTTTGCTGGGTTTTATGATAATTTCATTACAATTTCTGATTTTACCGGAACCATTTTTAACGAAAACGGCGTAAAAATCAGAGAAATTAAACCCAAAGACCTGCTTGATGAACCGGCATACCCCTCTTTTACCTTGTATAGCGATAACAGGGTTAAATACATAACGCCCAAAATTGCAACCTACCCTTATACCGTAGAATATTCTTATGTAGTAACTTATAAAGGATTTGTAGGCATACAACCGTGGCGACCGCTTCCGGATTATCACATATCGGTTATGCAGGCAACATTAAGCTATACAACCCCTTCGGTTATTGGAATCAATTATAAAATGCTAAACGGACAATTAAGTTTCAGTGAAAAAACAGAAAATAATCTGCTAACCTATGAATGGCATGCCGAAAATCTGAAAGCTATTGCAGACGAACCTGTTTCTCCTCCTTTTACCGAACTTTTTCCGGCCATATTACTTTCGCCTGCAAATTTTGAATACGATAACACTTTTGGCGATTTCAGCACTTGGGAATCATACGGCAATTGGAGTTATTCTCTCATTAGTAAACAGGATAAACTGCCCGAAAATGTGGTTACATTCATAAAACAACTCATTGCGCCGCTGAGTAGTAAAAAAGAGATTGCTAAGCAAATTTACCAATACATGCAATCTAAAACCCGTTACGTAAATATCTCTTTGGGTATTGGCGGATTTAAACCGGTAAACGCTCAAAAGGTTGATGAAAATGGTTACGGAGATTGCAAAGCATTGAGCAACTATACCAAAAGTTTACTGAAAATTGCAGATATTGAGGCTTATTATACCGAAATTGGCAATGGAACATATCAGAAAATAGCTCATGCAGATTTTGCCAGCGCTTATCAATCAAACCACGTAATCCTATGCGTACCAATTGATAAAGATACCATTTGGCTTGAATGTACAAACCAAAAAATTCCGTTTGGTTATATAGGTAGCGGAAACTCAAATCGGTATGCTTTGGCAATAACATCTACCGGAGGACATTTGGTAAAAACCCCTGTTTATTCGGCACAAAACAATTTAAAAACTACCGTTGCCTCGCAAATCATTCTGCCTAACGGCAATTTATCAACAAATGCCTCTTTTTATTACACTGAAATGGCTTATGAAGATGTTTTTGGACTAATAAACTCTTCAAAAGAGGAGCAAAAAAATTATATTCAAAAAAATATTCCAATCAACAACTTGCACTTAGATACTTGGAAAGTACTCGACTCCAGCAACGAAACCGGTATTCCATCGGGAAGTGTGCAATTTTTGGCAACTGCTTCCGGTTATGCCTCTGTAACCGGACAACGCATCTTCGTTCCGTTTAACCCGTTTAACCGGGCTTCCAACCCATTTGGCGGAGCAACTAAGCGAACTTCCGATATTTGGCTGGAATATGGGTCAATGCAAATTGATACCCTCTATTTTACCATACCCGAAGGCTATACACCCGAATTTATACCCGATGCTTTAACGGCCAAATCTGTTTTGGGCAGCTACGAACTCAAATCCCGGCAAGATAATAATCGGATCTGTTTTGTCAGAAAGTTTGTATTAAATGAAGGACGCTACCCAGCAAAAGACTATCCCGAAATCTATTCCTTTTTCCACCATATTGCTGACTTCGATACAAAAAAAATAATCCTGAAAAAGCTGCCCTAATTTGACTGCGCAGCAAAAACAGGTATATTTGCACTTGGGTAACGTCTTTTCTGCTTTTATCATCTACAAAGCCAATTTGCATGAGAAATATCTCTGTTTCCTTTCTTTTACTCGCCTGTTGTCTGCAAGGGCTGATTGCCCAAACACCCACCTGGAGCGAGCATATAGCGCCCATTCTGTACACCAATTGCACCAAGTGTCATCATAATGGCGGAATTGCCCCGTTTTCGCTGCTTACCTACGCCGATGCCTATGACCACCAATATATGATTGCCATAGAAACCGCAGAAAAACACATGCCTCCTTGGCCGCCCGATAAACAGTATGTGCATTATACCGATGAAAGAGTACTTTGCGATGACGAAATAGCTATTATACAACAATGGTTAGAGGGCGGAGCACCCGAAGGCGACCCGGCATTAGCGCCTGCGCCGCCGGTATATAATAACCAATCGGTTTTGGGAACCCCCGATTTATCGGTTACCATACCTAATTACACCGTTCAACTCACAACTGACGAATACCGGTGTTTTGCCATACCCTCCAACCTGTTGCAAAACCGCTACATTACCGCCATAGAAGTTGTGCCGGGCAACCCCGAAATTGTACACCACGTATTGGTGTTTTACGATACATCGGGCGATTGCGCCGGCCTCGACGCTGCCGACCCCTTGCCGGGCTATGCCGGTTTTGGCGGCGTAGGTTCCAATTCGGCGGTACTCATCGGGCTTTGGGCACCGGGCGCTTTGCCCTATTACTATCCGTCGGGCATGGGGTCAAATCTTCCGGCAAACAGCTATATTGTTTTGCAGGTACACTATCCCGCAGGCAGCCAGGGAAATCAAGACAACACCACCGTAAACTTTAAACTCAGCAATGCGCCCGGCACCCGAAATGCTTCCATAGCGCCGGTGCTCAACCACACTACCTCCCTCACCAACGGGCCGCTGGTAATACCCGCAAATACGGTTAAAACTTTTTATGCCTCTTTTAACGTGCCATTTAATGCCACCATATTAAGTGTAGCGCCGCACATGCACCTCGTCGGAACCAGTATTAAATCCTATGCCGTTACCCCAACGCAAGACACCATTCCGCTTATAGATATACCGCATTGGGATTTTCACTGGCAGGGGCAATACACCTTTACCAAAGCCATAAAAATACCCGCCGGCAGCGTGCTGAAAGCCGAAGCTGTGTACGATAATACTATTGCCAATCCGCACAACCCCAACAATCCGCCTCAACCCGTATCTGCCGGTGAAGCTACCACCGACGAAATGATGCTGGTATTTTTTACCTACCTCTCTTACCAAACCGGCGATGAAAACATTGTACTCGATACCAATGCCGACAACCATAGTTGCGGGGTAAAAACGCAGGCAAAACTCTACCTCGAAGGCCCCTATAACGGCATTCAAATGTCGGGGTCATTGGGTAGTTTCCCGGCAGTGCTTCCCGATGCGCAGCCCTTTAACAGCCAACCTTGGAACTATGCCGGCACCGAAATAACCGGCAACACCGTAAACACCTCCAATATTGCCGATTGGGTACTGCTGGAACTGCGCCGCAATACCGATTTAACCGCCGGTGATTACACCGTTGCCCGAAAAGCTGCGTTTTTATATAAAGACGGCACCCTGCACGACCCCGACGGCACAGACGGCGTTACTTTTGACGTAAACACGCTTAATGCCAACTACTACCTTGCCGTATTACCCCGCGGACACCTGGGCGTTTTAAGCGCCTCACCCATTGCATTGCCAAATGCTACCCCCTACAATTTTACCACCAATGCAAATGCCGCCTATGGCAACAACCAACTCAAAAACATTGGCGGAAAGTTTTGCCTGCCTGCCGGCGATACTGATGGCAACGGAATTATTAACTATGCCGATGTAAACGCATGGATTGCCGCACAGGCCACAGGCGTTTTTGCTTTGCCCGATGTAAATAAAGACAAAAACGTAAATGCCGCCGATTTTAACCTCCTGCAACCAAATCTGGGAAACATTGGCATAATTCAGGTTCGTTAAAAAACAGCGCTTTTTTGCTCATTAATAAATACTAAAATCACAACCCAAATCATGAAAATTGTTATTACCAATGCTGAGGAAGCAGATATGCCACAGGAAATGGCAGATAACTGTTGCCAACTTATTGCATGGCGAATTCAAAAACTTTATTTCCTTTTACCCAACATTGGCGATGAAATAACTATACTCTACTCAGAAAAAGACCCTTTGCAAACAACTGATTTGGTTGATGATAATGCTTATTTTATCGATTTTGAGGTGATGAGCGTAGAAAGTGTAGCGGGACAAACCAATACCGATAACGCTACTGTTTACGTGGAACTTGCTTTTTAATGCTGTTTTGCAACTCACAAACTCCATGTAAAACTCCTTGTCCCTATACAGCAAGAGAGTAAAAAAAATTCTTTTTTTAGCGCTTTTATAGCCATTTTAGAGAATTAATGTTTTACTTTGCATCTTGTTTAGATTTAGTCTAATTAAATAAAGAGCAATGAAAGGCATTTTTTTTGAAATTCTGACTTACAAAAGTAGATTATTTTTTTTACCCATGTTGCTTTGTTTGCACAGTGTATCTAACATGGCACAACAACAAACCGGCAGCCTGGAGGGCAAGGTTCATAGCCAAACTGGCGTTGGTTTAACGGGAGTTACTGTTACCCTGCAAAACAAAGGCACAGTTACCGACAGTTTGGGCAATTTCAATTTTTTGGGGCTAACACCCGGCAGATACACCTTGGCGCTAAGCGCCGTTACCATAGAACCTTTGGTACAAACGGTGGTTATTAAACCGGCAGAAACCACCCGCATACGCATTACCGCCATCGGGCGCAATGAGCAGTTAAAAGAAATTGAAATACGCGGATACAGAAATCAAACCCGGTTAAATTATCTTAACGAGGTGCAGAACAACGCCCTGTATGCCGGTAAAAAAACCGAGGCAATTCAGCCATCGGAGTTAACGGTAAACCTGGCCATTAACCCTGCACGGCAACTGTTTGCCAAAACACCCGGCATATCGGTATGGGAAAACGACGGTTCGGGCATTCAAACAGGCATTGCTTCAAGGGGTTTAAGCCCCAACCGTTCATGGGAGTTTAACGTAAGGCAAAATGGCTATGATATTTCGCCCGATGTATTTGGGTATCCCGAGGCTTATTACTCACCACCGTCAGAAGCCGTGGAGCAAATACAGGTAGTACGCGGCGCGGCAAGTCTGCAATATGGGCCGCAATTTGGCGGGCTGTTGAATTACCAACTTAAAAAGGGCAGTGCGGTAAAACCGGTTTCGGCAGAAACACGCAATACAGTGGGCAGCAACGGCTTGTTTAACTCCTTTACCCTCTTGGGCGGTACGCGCGGCAAGTTGCAGTACACAACCTGGTTTCACCACCGCAGCGCTAATGGCTGGCGCCAAAACAGCCGCTACCATATTAATACCGGTCATGTAAACCTCAATTATGAAGTTTCGGAAAAGGTAACTGTTGGCGCAGAATATACCCGGATGGAATACCTGAGCCAGCAGCCCGGCGGCTTAACCGACTCACTTTTTAAACAAAACAGCCGCCAAAGTTTACGCGCCCGAAATTGGTTTAGCGCACCATGGAACGTTGCCAACCTGTATGCCGATATAACTTATGGGAAAAATAGCAATAAAATGCGCATTAATGTATTCGGGCTTGACGCGGCGCGCAACAGTGCAGGCTTTGTAGCCCCCATTTCCCAGCCCGATACCATTTCTCTGCAAACCGGCAGCTATGCCCCAAGGCAAGTTGACCGCGACCACTACCAAACCGGCGGCGCTGAGTTGCGCACTATTACCCATTATAACCTGTGGCAGCAAACCCATACCTTGGCGGCAGGCATCCGGTTTTCTAAGGCAAACACCCGCCGCCGGCAATTAGGCAATGGCTCTGCCGGCACAGATATGGATATTGCCCTCCAAGGGGGCGATTTTGCCCGCGACCTTCGGTTTAATACCCGTAACATTGCCGTTTTTGCCGAAAACCTGTTCAACATAACCCCCAAACTTTCTGTAACACCGGGTGTAAGAATAGAAAATATTGTTTCCGGCGCATCGGGCAGGTTAAAATTTAATGCCGATGGTTCTGAAAACCGTATAAACGATATTACCCAAACCCGAAATTTAGTGCTATTGGGCATCGGAACCCAATTTAAAGCCATTAGCGAGTTGACTTTTTATGGCAATATTTCGCAAAACTACCGCCCGGTTTTATATTCCGATTTAACGCCGCCTGCCAATACAGATGTAATTGACCCCAATTTGCAAGACGCATCGGGTTTTAATGCCGATGCAGGCATCAGGGGCAAGGCCGGCAATTACCTCAGCTATGATATAAGTGGTTTTTTTATACGCTACCATAACCGTATCGGCACACTTACCCGCTTGTGGCCCGATAGTTCGCGCTATCAGTTCCGGACCAACATAGGAACCGGCATTAGCCGGGGAGTAGAGGCTTATGCCGAGTTTGACCCCATTGCCGTCTTCGGAAAAACCGAACAGGCGGGCAGCTTGAATGTTTTTGCTTCGGTAGCGTTTATTCATGCAGTTTATACCAATTACCTGACGGCAGTGTATAGCAACGGCACGTTGGTAGAGGGCAACCTTAAAAACAAACGCATTGAAAATGCACCGGGCTACATACACCGCTTTGGCCTTAATTACCGCTACAAAGGCTTTGCCATAAACGGGCAACTAAGTATAACGGGTAAAACCTATGCCGATGCAGCCAACACCCAAACACCCTCTGCAAACGGGCAAACAGGACTTATTCCGGCTTACCGGGTAATGGATGTTTCGGCCGAATATCATTTTGCCGTACATTACACCCTAAGCGCCGGCATTAATAACCTGGCCGATACCCGTTATTTTACCCGAAGGGCGGGTGGCTATCCCGGCCCGGGACTGCTTCCGGCAGACGGGCGCACGGCATATGTGGCTTTTTTGCTAAAACTGTAACACCCCAAATCTGCCCGCAGGTAAAACCCCAAGGCTGCTTTGTTGTTCTTATGTTGAAATTTGCTGCAAGCCACCTTTGTACACTATGCTTACTAAAGCAATATACTTTGTTTTTATTTACCTCTACGGAGCGGCTGTTCACTTTGCTGCATTCTTTAATCATAAAGCAGCAAAGTGGGTGGCCGGGCGCAAAAACCTTTGGAACCAAATAAACATTGCACTGCCCGGCATGGCAGGAAAAAAACGGGTTTGGGTACATTGTGCCTCTTTGGGCGAGTTTGAACAAGGTCGCCCCGTAATAGAAGCCATAAAGAAGCAATATCCCGATGTACTGATTTTGCTTACCTTTTTCTCTCCTTCGGGTTTTGAGGTAAGAAAAAACTACCCCTTTGCCAATGCGGTATGGTATCTTCCTGCCGATACGCCCGGCAATGCCCGCCGTTTTGTGGAAATGGTAAACCCGAATTTGGTTATTTTTGTGAAGTATGAGTTTTGGTTTAACTACCTGCAGGTATTGCAAACTAAAAAAGTGCCCGTGTTTCTTATTTCTGCCGTTTTTAGGCCGGAACAATTTTTTTTCAGGTGGTATGGTGCGGGTTTTAGAAAAATGCTGGAAACATACCATACTATATATGTTCAAAATGTTAAATCTGAACAATTGTTGCAACATGCCAAAGGTTTACTGGTTAAAACAGCCGTTGCGCCCGATACCCGTTTTGACCGTGTGCAGGCCGCTGCTTTGGAAGCAAAACCGGTTGCAACAGTTGAGCAGTTTGCTGCAGGCAGGCAACTGTTTATATGCGGCAGCACCTGGCCCCGGGACGAGCAATTGCTTGCCCGGTTTATACAACAAGCCCCCTGCGAAGTAGCATTTGTAATAGCGCCGCACCGTACAGGAAAGCAGCAGTTGGCGGAGTTGGTAAATACTTTAAACACAACAAGCAGCATATTGTATTCTGTTGCTGCAGAACAACCTGATTTTGCCCATGTTGCTTCGGGTTACCGCGTTTTGATTATTGATAACATAGGAATGTTGCTGCATATATACCGGTATGGTTCATACGCCTACATTGGGGGCGGATTTGGTGCAGGTATTCACAATATTCTGGAGGCGGCTGTTTTTGGATTGCCCTTGTTTTTTGGTCCGCGGTATGCCAAATTTAACGAAGCAGTACAACTTGTACAAGCAGGCGGGGCATTCAGGGTAAAAGATGCAGGGCAGCTGGTAAATTGTTTTAGGGCGTTGTATGGCAGTAAAGATGCGTACCAAAAGGCTTCGGCAGTGTGCCGCAATTATGTGGTGCAGCATACAGGCGGCACAACACTTATTTTACGAGGCCTGCACCCGTTTTTAACCGCTACTGAAACAGCCTGAAAACGAGAAAGGAACATCCATAGGCCAAAATGGTCATATAGGCCAGTTGAATGAGCGCCCATTTCCATGAATTGGTTTCGCGTTTTACCACCGCCAAGGTACTCATGCACTGCATGGCAAAAATATAAAATACCAGCAGCGATAAGGTTCCTGCTGTGCTGAAAACAGGTTTGCCCGTATTGGGGTTTACCTCGGCCCGCATTTGGCTGCGCAAGCCGTGTTCATCGCTGCCGCCTACGCTGTAGATAGTGGCCATAGTGCCCACAAACACCTCGCGGGCGGCAAAGGAGGTGAGCAGGGCTATGCCAATTTTCCAGTCAAAGCCAATAGGGCTTATTGCGGGTTCAATTATTTTACCCAAATGCCCCACCCATGAGTTTTCGAGGCGTGCTTCGGCAATTTTGGCTTCCAGCAGAGCGGTGTCGGTTGGTTGGGTAAACTGAGCCTTTACCCGGTTTTCGGCCTCCTGCATTTTACTTCCGGGACCAAAGTTAGACAACCCCCACAAAAGAAAAGAAATGATAAGAATAATTTTTCCGGCTTCGGCAATAAAGACCTTCACCTTTTGCCATGCGCCCAACAGCAGGTTTTTCCAATGCGGAAGCCGGTAGGGCGGCAGTTCCAGCGCCAAAAAGCTAAGTTCGTGGCTGTTAATAAAGCGTTTCATTACCGCAGCCACTGCAAGGGCAGCCACCACGCCGGTAATATACAATGCCATCATCATTAACCCCTGCGCATTAAACATGCCCACATGCCGGTTGGCCGGTATTAGCAGGGCAATTAAGATGGTATAAACCGGTATTCGGGCCGAGCAACTGATGAGTGGCGTAACCATAATGGTGAGCAGCCTTTCTTTGCTGTTGGTAATAGTTCTTGTTGCCATAACTGCCGGTACTGCACAGGCCATGCCCGAAAACAGTGAAATTAAACTGCGCCCATTAAGTCCAAACCGGCGCATCAGATTATCGGACAGATATACTGCACGCGCCATATAACCGGTTTCTTCCAGTATTCCAATGAGCAGAAACAGAATGGCAATTTGTGGCACAAACATTACAATGCCGCCAAGTCCGGCTACTAAGCCATCGGCAAGCAAGGAGGTGAAGAAACCATTGGGCAGATTGGCGTGTATAAAAGACTGGGTGGCGGCAAAAAACTGTTCAATCCAGTCCATAGGATAAGTGGCAAAGCTGAAAATAGCCTGAAAAATGGCAAACAAAAGGAAACAGAAAAATACCAACCCGAAAACAGGGTTGGTAATCCATTGGTCTAATTTTTGGCTCAGGTTATGGGGTTGGGCATTGGCGGGCGTGGTAATTTGAGCTATGAGGGGCACAATTTTGTCAAACCGTTGCATGGTATCGGCCACTTGTGTATGCAGGCTTTTAAATTGGTGTACCTTTACCAGTTCAAGCAATTGTTTTTGCTCTTCGGGCGCAAGAAAAGGCAGTCTTTCAACATGTTGCAGCAGCAGGGCAGCACCATATTGGTTGGTTATTTTAAAGGTGGTGCAAACCTTTTGAATCAATTGTGCATTAATGCCGGCAACATTGGGTAAAAAGGCAGGCGCCGGCATAACGGGTGCGGTACAAAGCGCCTGTTTTACCGTTTCGAGTCCCTGTCCGGTTCTGCCGTTAATGGAAAAAACGGGCACACCCAGCAATTCTGAGAGTTTGGCGGTGTTAAGGCGGAGTTGTTTGGCTGCTTCCATGTCGGTCATGGTAAGGCCTATCACCAACGGGTAACCAAGGCAAATAAGTTGGGTGCAGAAAAGCAGGTGCCGCTCCAGGTTGGTGGCATCGGCAATGTATAGAATGGTATGCTTATCAGACAAAGCAGCAGGGTGCAGCAAGGTTTGCAGTACAATATACTCTTCGGCCGAAGTAGGGTGCAGGCTGTAGGCGCCGGGTAAATCTACCACATTCCATGTTACGCCATTGGGCATTTGGGTGGTTCCCGATTTTTTTTCAACGGTAACCCCGCTGAAATTACCTACTTTCTGGTGCAGCCCGGTAAGGTGATTAAATACCGACGTTTTGCCCGAATTGGGGTTGCCGGCAAGGTATAAAATATTAGATGTTGGTTGCATGAAGGTGGTTTACAGACTGCTATCATGGTGTACCGCAATTTGTGCAGCTTCTTCGCGCCGGAGGGCAAAAAACTGGTTATCAATGCGCAGGTAAAGCGGATTGCCTCCCAACGTGCTGCGCACATAGGTTATTTGCTTACCGGGCAAACAACCCATTTGCAGCAATTTTACACTTAATTCCGTTGTTGACAACGAATGAATAACGGCAGTTTCGCCCAATTGCAGCAAATCGGCAGTTTTGGTTTCTTGTTTGGCGGTGTTCTGCATGAAACGACTTTATTTATACTCTGTCTAAATAACAAAACAAAGGTACACTTGTTTCATGAAAAAGCAATTAATTTACCTCAATTTAACTTGCTTGCAGGTTTTGTGCCGGAACTACCCACTTGTTTTTTAGTTGTGCCCGCAAACAACTGTTCTGTTGGTTGTTTTTAACAGGAAAAGCAGCAACGGCGGTTTAGTTTTTTGGCGGGTACTTCTCTTCAAAAATATCTTCCAGTTTAAGTCCAATGATTTCTTCGAGGTTTATTTTTGCCGTTCTGAGGTTGGTTTCGGCCAGCAGTTTGTTTTCCTGTGCCTTGTTATAGCTGTCCGATGCGCTGTTCAGTTCTTTCAGGTCGCCCTTACCCAGTTCCATGTTGCTTTTTGCCAACAGATAAGTGGCATACATGTCTTCCACATTTTGCGCCCTTATTTTAAGCAGTTCTTTGGCGGTGAGGTAGGTTTCGTAGCGGCGCAGCACTTCGGCGCGCAATTGCAGTTTGGCCTGGTTGGTTTCATTTTCGGCAATATGCAGGTTGTGTTTTGCAATGTTTACCTCGCTGCGACGATTGGCAAAAGCGCCGATATTGAGTGTTGCCGACAGGTTATACCTTGGAAAGAACACATTTTCGGCAGTTGCATCGGAGCCAAGGGTTTTAAGGTTAGCTTCGTTGAGGTTAAAAGAGGCATTAATATCGCGCGTCCATTTTTTTTGTGCCAGTTTAATTTCTTCTTCGGCAATATTTTGTTCCACTTTAAGGGCTTCATACTTTGGGTTATTGCTCCAGGCCAACTGTACCAGCAATTCGGTATAGTCTTTGGCCCTTACATCAAGGGGTTGAATAATTTTGTTAAAATCGGTTTTTTGCGCCTGTGCTCCTAACGGCAGCAAAAGTGCGCTTATCAAGCTGACACTTAGTAGGAGGAGCAGGGGTACATGTTGTGTTTTCATGTGAAAGATGATTTTTCTTCGTGTTGAATATTAATCTTATGTGTTTGATGGCCGCATTGCTGCCTTTGTCCAAAATTAGCAAGCAATTTTAATGCCTAAATGAGGCACTAAGGGGTAGCGCAAATGAAAAAAGGCGGGAGGCATTTACCTAAAGGCAGTGTTATCCGCTAATTTCGGTTTGCGGTTGGCTGAACAGGCTTTTGAGGTAGCGCCTTATGCGGTTGGTAAAAGCAGCCCATAAACTGCCGTCGTTCATAAGTCGGCGGTCGCTGGTCCAGACCCTGTTATTAGTATGCACCAGTTGCACGGAACCCAGTTTGCTAAGTTCCAGCGCCATCCAGCCATCTTCGGAGCGTTGGGTAACTGCACGGTTAAGGTTATGCTTAAAGCCGCCAATTTGCAGGGCATCGGCTTTGCGGTAGGCAAAGTTAAAGCCCATTACGTTTACACATTCCAGGTGTTTGGGGCGCATGTTAAAGGCAAATTCGGCCAAAAGTTCATGCAGTGCCAGTCCAATACGGGTAAATGCGCTGCTGTTGTGCGGAATAAAAGAATAGCGTCCATATACACAAGCAACCTCCGGGTGGTTAATGAGTACATCAATAAAACGGTTGCCCCAGTCTTGCGGGTAAATGCTGTCGGCATCGGCGCTTAAAATATAAGTTCCTTTGGCGGCTTCAAGCCCTGCCTGCCTGGCATAGCTTATTCCCTGTCGCTTTTCAAAAACCGATTTTACCCCGCAAATATCCAGTATGGCCTGTGTGCCATCGGTAGAATTATTGTTTGCAACAATAAGCTCGGTGGGATATTCAGGTTTCAACGCAGCCAGTGATGACAAGGTTTTGAGCAAGTCTTTTTCTTCGTTATAAGCCGGAATTACAATAGAAACCACTGGGTTTTCTGTCTTAAACTGCTTTAATCCTTCAATAATTTCTTTCAGTTCAAGCGGAAAATACCCTTCAATGTTGTGATACAACCTTTTTGGGTTTGGTTGTGGGCGGTTGTGGTGTAACACCCATTTCGGAATAAAAAATCTTGATAACATGAGCGGTTTGAGTTTAAGGGTTTGTATATTGGGTTAAATTGCGGTTTGCCGGTCTAATTGTTGCAGCCGAACTAAAGCAGCAACAGAGACATAAAAGATAATACTATTTGGGAGCAATAAAACGGCCTCTTGCGGATAATTGGCAATGGTAAGCATGAAAACCACCAGCAAAAAGGCAAGGGCATAGGCTTTTATGGTGCGTTGCCGGCTGCGCAGGAAAGTGCGCACACCGGTAATGAGTACGGCAAAGGTGAAAATACTGAAAATCAATAAACCAAGCCAGCCTTGTTCTACCGCAATGCGAATTAGCCCGCTGTCGGGTGGAAAATTGGCCAATTCCGAATCGGGAGCAAAACGCTTACCCCATTCGCCTGTGCTGCCCAGGCCGCCACCCATGGGGTGGTTTTGTATAAAAGGCTGAATTACTTTCTGATTATTGAGCCGCAGTTGCATCGATTCGTCCTTGTTTGGGGTAAAAGCAGAACGCACGCGGTAGAGGGTGGGGTTACCGGGCGACTTGTACACCACCACTGCACCCACCAATAAAAAGAAGGTGGTAATAGCAATAACTTTTGGGTTAAAGGTTATGTAAGTAAACAGCAAGAGCGCCAAAGGCACCAGTATAAAGGCGGCACGCGTGCCGGAGTAAATCATGGCCCAGATAATTACCAAACTGCATACAAACAGGGTTGCGCGTTTTACCATACCCGATGGCAGTGTTACAGCCAGCGAAAGCCCGAACACTCCTATACAGGCGCTCAGAATGCCAAAAGTTGTGGGGTCTGACAGAAAGGAAAATTTTCTGAAACGCCCCCATTGAAAGATAAGATTAAAGCGTTGCTCATCGGCATTGAGCCAGTTCCACTCCACACTGTTAAACCCCGAAAACTCTTGATACAAACCATATATGGCAGCCAAAAATCCCAGGGTTATCAGAATGCCGGCGGCAATTTGCAAACGGCGCAGGTCTGTAAATGCATACAAAGCCACAAAGTATAACAAGGTAAGCCCTGCCATGCCTCTAACGGTATAAAACCATGCTATCTGCGAAACAGCCCACGGATTTAAAACCTGTAAAATATTATAGGTAATCCAAACCAGCACCAGCAACGAAACCGGGTGTTTAAGCACATGAAACTCGCGCTGATAGGATTGCCTGATGAAAATGCCAAAAAACAGGAACAGGGTAAACACATCGAGCAAAATACCCAGGGGTGGTTCTCCGGGAATGAATTTTTTTACACCCATAATAAAGAATGATACAACCAATAACACACATAGCCCGAAAAACGGGTTAAACAGACTGGCAGCAAGCAAAGGAATGCCAAAAATAACCGCCACAATGGCCATGCCTGCCTTAACACCAAGGGTAGCAATGGCATAAGCGATAATAACCGCTGCCCCGCAAACCGACAAGATGCCCGGAACAATTAACCGCTGCAATGTGTGCGGAGCAGAAAGGCTTCCGCCCTGCTGCCGGTAATAAGGTTGTGCAGAGGAAACTGTTGTTTGTTTTACAGAAGCCAGCGTATCAAATATAATGTTGTTCATAGTATTTGTATGGGTAATTTTGGGTTTGCAAAATAGTGGGAACGGCCAGAAACTGACCGTTCACCACTTGTAAACCGCTCGATGTTAAAAAAAGACTATTTTTGCAAATAGTCCGAAACAAACAACAAAAAATAGAATTATCAGAGATATTTCTATGAGTTGTTGCATGGGTGATAAGGAATAAGGATTTTGCGTGTTCATGTTGTTGAATTAATAAGGGTTATAAAAAGCGGTTTGGGGTAATGCAGCAACAAGTTATTTATAAAAAGCAACCATATCGGGATACGGCATGCTGGTTTGCTCTGCCTTTTCCCAGAGATTGGTTTGAGGGTTGTATTGTTTTACAATTTTGGCAGGATTGCCGGCCACAACGGTGTAGGGCGGCACATTGCGGGTAACTACACTGCCGGCGGCCACAACGGCATGTTTACCAATGGTAACCCCTGCTGTAATTACGGCATTTGCACCAATCCACACCTCGTCTTCTACCACAATGGGGGCGGTAGTACAAGGCTGCCGGCTTATGGGAAGCAAAACATTTTGATAGTTATGGTTTAAACCCGACAGGACAATGTTTTGCGCCAGCATAACTTCATTGCCTATGCTTACCGGGCCAATAACCACGCACGACAAACCAACCAGGCTATGGTTGCCAATGTGTACGGCTCCCAAACCGTTGTTAATGGCAGCAAAATCTTCAATGGTGGCGTGGTTGCCAAGGGTAAAAGGGTTAAATGGCAGCACATCTAAGCGGGCATAGCGTCCAATACGGCTTCCGTTTCCTTTTTTATGCACAAACGGGTTAATAAGCAGGCGTACCCAAAGGCGCGGTTTTGCACGGTTGGGCGCAATAAGCAACCAATGTACCCATGTTTTAAGGGCTGGTTTGCTGTTAATGAATTGTTTCAAGCGGTTCATAAGATAAAGATATTTGGGTTTGCAGGTTTTGGGGTAAGTAACGGTTGATGAGTTGCAGCAGTTGCTGCGTGCGCACCGGCCAACTGTTGCTTCGGGCTGTTGCTATACGTTGCTGCCGCAGTTGAGGGGAATCGGTATCTATGGCTTCCTGTATGCTTTGCACAAACTGCCTGTGCGAGTGTGTTATGTTCGCCACATTCATAAACTGGCGTATTTCGTCTGAAAAAGCGGTACTTACCACCGGTTTTCCTGCTGACAAGTATTCGTTTATTTTAAGGGGGTAAATACTACGGGTAAGCGTATTGCACTCAAACGGAATAATACAGCAGTCGAAAAAATGCAGGTAGGCGGGCAGTTGTTCCAGCGGTTTGGGTTCAATAAATACCATATTGGGCAAGGTAGGCAGTTCTTTTTCGGAACATTGTTTTTTACCCACAAAAACCAGCAATTTATCGGGGTGAATTTGCGCTGTTTTCAGCAGCAGATCAAAATCAATACGCAGATGGCTTAAATCGCCAATATAGCCAATAATTTTGCGGCTTTTGTCGGGGTTTACCGTTTTCAGTTCCCGGGGCATTTCAAAAGATTGGGTGGCGGCGCGGTTAAAAAGGGAAAAGTTGGCCGCATTAGGCAGGTATTGCACCTGCGTTATTTGGGTGCTTAGTTTTTTGCACAGTTCTTTGCTGGTAGCCAGGCAAAGTTGGGCATTATCCAGTGCTTCGCGTTCAAGTCTTACGCCATGTCTGGCAATATACTTTTCCTGAGTAATATCATCGGTGCTTTGATAGATGGTGAGCAACGGTTGAATATCGGAGGGAAATTTACGGCAGTAGAACGGGTTAAATGAATTAATGAAAACAAAATCCGAAATGGAAAAATCGGCAATAGTTTGCCTGATGACGTTCCATACTTTGGTTTCGTTTATTTCCGACAAACGGTTAAACAACCTGCCTTCGGGAAGAAAATTAACCGGCCAGGTAAAGCGCGGCGTTACGGCGGTAAAGTTATCGGGCAAACCCTCAATTTTCCGGTAGGGGTTTTTACCTTTCAGCAAAGCTTCTTTGCGCATTTTAATACGCGCATTGCCAAAATGCAGCGCTACATCTTTAAGGGTAAAGGGGTGGTCTATATAAAAAACCCGGTAATTTGCCGACAATTCGCGGGCAAGGGAGTAAATGGTAGAGGAATACACATCGTCCCAACGGCACATGGAGAGAATGATAAAATCAAATGGTTTTTTCATTGCTTTCGGGTTTAGCGGTTTGCGAAATTACAAGGGTTTTGGCGGCGGTAAAAGCTGCTATGCGTTGGTCAATTTTACCCAGTAACTGCCGGTAAAACTGCAATACATAGAAGGCAATGCACACCAGTCTTACATTAAGTTGCCTGTATAAAATAATTTGATTTAAAACAAAGGTAATGGCAAAAACAAGCAACGTGCCGTAAGCGGCGCCTATAGTTCCGAAGCGGCGTATAAAAAAGTAATTAAATACCAGATTGAGCAGCGCGCCCAGCACTACAAAAAGAAAATTGAGTCGCGGTTTACCGATAGAATCGAAAATGGTTCCGAATTGCCGGGCAAAAGGCATAAACAGACCATACAATACGGTAATTTGAAGCAGCGGCGCCGTATCGGCATACTTAGCGCCGGCAATAAGCACAATAATGGTTTTGGGATACAACAGCACCACGGCTATTGCCGGCAGCAGTACGGCAAGCACCGCCGCCACCGATTTTTCGTACAGGATTTTTACCGCTTCCAGGCTACCGGTGTTGCTGTTTCGGGCACTTTGCGGAAAAACCACCGATGCTGTAGCAGCAACAGGTATTTCCATGAGGTTATTAATGCGAATGGCCAAGTCGTATAAAGCCACTGCACCTGTGCCCAACATAGAACCCAGCATAAATTTATCAATGCTTTTGTGCAGCATGGCGCCCAGGTTAGTGCCAAAAACATATTTACCGTAGTGCAGCAATTGCAGCATCCATTGCCGGTTAATGCCGGTGCTCAGGTGCAGGTATTTGCGCGCAAAAGCAAGGGCAACTACCGCACCGGCAATTGCCGCAAGCGCATGGTAAACGGCAATGCCGGTAAGCGAAGCGTTGCCGTTAAACCAGGCAAACAACACCAGCAGGAAAAATGTGCCTTGTCTGGCAAAATTAGCCCAAAACACTCCCCTGAAACTAAAATTGGCCTGCTGCAAAAAGGTACACTGCGAAAAAGGAATAAGCGCCGTGGTGCTTAAGGCATAAATGTAAAACATGTTTTGCAACTGCGGCGCCTGCCACAGGGTTGCCATAAACCCTGCAAAGAGGTAAAGCAGGGCAATGCTTGCCACCGTAAGCAAGATGTTAACCACCAGCGAGGCAGTGCCAATAACGGCGTACTGCTGCCGGTAACCGGGGTCTTGGGGGTTAAGGGCTGTAAGGTGTTTAATAAGGGCGTTTTGTATTAAGCCATTTCGCCCTACTTCAATAAAGGCGGCTACTGTTAAAAACAAAGCCCAAATGCCAAACTCCTCCTTGCTTAAAACTCTTAGCAGCAAAAACACGCTGCCAAATCCGAACAGCACAACCGAAAACTGTTCGAACAGGGTGTACAATGCTGATTTGTACCAATATGACGACTGTTGGGGGCCGCTCATTTTTTTGTTGTTTGGGGGGTTAAGGGTAAACCGGTTTATCCGGCGGGTTCTAATAAAAAGGGAAAGTAAGGGCGAAATTTGTTTGGGTAAGGGTTTAGTGGAGGTTTGATAGTTTAACCATATTGAGTACAGCGCCTAAAAATTTATTATTTCCGATGGTTTGCAGTTGTTTCAGAAAATCTACCGATACGGCATCGGGCGCTTTATAACCCGATTTGGCTGAAAAAACGGCAATAACCTTATCGGCAAACCTTGTAAGTTCCTTGGTGTCGGCAAAATTGTTCAGGGCGGCTCCCTCCATCAGTATAAAATCATACAAGGTTGAGGCATGTTGCAGAAAAGCATTAAAATCTGATTTGGAGAAAGCCTCTGCCGGCGACCAATCGTTGGATGTGCAGCCCAACACAGCCACTTCGGCGCCGTTGCCGGTTTGTTCTTCGCTAAACAGCCTGCCCCATGCAGGAAAAACAGCCTGTAGTTGGTGCAGTTGGAGCAGTTGCTGCAATTGGTCAGAAGTTTCGGATTGCAGGTTGGCCGAGCCGGTTTTTGCCAAGGTTTGGCTAATGCTGTTGTGTTTAAAATTGGTATCAATGAGCAATACCTTTTTGTTGTTTTTGAGCAGGGCATAGGCAAGGGCAACCAGCACATAGGTTTTACCTTCGCCGCCATGAAGACTGCTTACCAAAATGCGCTTTGCCCCCGATGTTTCTACGGCAAACCGCAGTTTGCGCATGGCTTCGAGGAAAAACCGGCGGTTTTTTTCTTTACTTCGGGCAAACAACAGGGCCGAAACCGGATTGTTGTGGTTTACCTCATTCAGGGTTTCCAAAACGGGCAGCCCGGTAAATTTGGTAAAGCGGTCGGGGGTGGTGTAGGAGTTGTCGGCATAGGCCAGCAAAAACACAAAGGCGGTAGCAAGCAGCAACCCCGAAATGCCTGCCAGCGCGGTAATAATGCCGGTTTTTGAGGGTTCTGCTTTTTCGGGTACCATGCCGGTTTCTACTATTTCCAGCGGGTTGGTAAGTGATTGAACGGCAAACTCGGTAGAGTTGAGGCGGGTCAGAATTTCGGCATATTCGGTAGAGTGCGAATCAATATCGCGTTCCAAGTTGGCAATATCAGCCTCGCCCGAAACCAGATTGGTGGCGTTGCCGCGCAGCCGGTTCAGTTCTTTGTCTATAGATACCAAACTGGCTTTGGCTTTTTCCAGCTCGTTTTCGGCGGCTATTTTTTCGGTTTCCAAATCTTTTTTGGCGGTGCTGTTTTGCACACTTTGCTGCCCAACAGCCGAGTTTTTAATTTGCACCTCCAACTCAATTTTTAAAGATTCAATCTGACTTTTCAGGTCTTTGTTTGTAGAGCCGCCACTCACGTATTGCTGGGTTAGGGTGTTAATACGTTCTTTAAGCTCGCCAACTTGACGGTTATATGCCTGTAACTGGGTAAGCGTATGATCGTTTTGGTTAAGGTAGCGGTTAAAGTTGTCAATAGCTTTTTGGTAAGAGGGTATCCTTTGGTTAATTTCTTCGCGTTTTAACTCCAGTTCCTGTATTTGCTCCAGGGTAGTTTTTGTTTGTTCGCCATAGTCCACCACATTATTGTTGAGTTTGTATTGGCGCAGGCTTTCCAGTTTACCGGTGAGTTCGTTTTTTTTCTGCTGCGCCAGTTGCGAGTAATACGCCAGCGAGTTTTTGGTTTGGGCATTGGTGGCGGCATTGTACCGGCCGGTAAAAACTTGCGACAGCGTATTGACCACATAGGCCGATAATTCGGGGTTTTCTGAGGTATAAGCCACCTTAACATAATCGGTATTACCAACCCTTTCAATTTTAAGGTTTTTGCTTAACGCTACAAAATCATAGCTCAGCATTTTCAATAAATCTTCATAAATTTCGCCCAACCGCCCTTCGGGCTTACCATTTTTACCGTCTTTGCCGGTTTGCAACAAGGAGGCAATTTGTTCCTTTTCGCTATCGGTATATTTTGCGGCATTTTCGGGTAGTTGGCGAAAATTTTTTCCTGCCTGCCGGTAATCATGCAGGTACAATTCGGCAGACAGCAACGACACACTTACCCTTGACCGCAGCATTTCTACAATGGCCGACAGCGTATTGTCAACGCGGTAGGGTTGTATGTATGCGGCACTGTTGGCCGGTTCGTTGGGGTTGTTAATTACCCCGGTAGCAATAGTGGCGGCAGATGTATAGCGCGGGGGCTGTTGCCCTGCAAACCAGTAGGCAGCAGCGGCGGAAAGCAGAGATATGGCTAATATTAGCCATTTGTTTTTGTAGAGTTTGCCTAAAAAATAAAACAAATCCATACGAGCGGGTTATTTGGGTTAAGGGTCTTTACCTTACCACCCAAACGCACAACTGTTCTGTATGGCATATTGCCGGCGCATAAAGGCACAAAATTACGGCCTGATTATTGCGGTTGCTAAACCACGGCAGAAAACCTGCTTGTTTGGAATAATAAGGGTTGTTGTTTGTTGTTTGTTGGCTCAAAGATACAGCAATATTGTGCAGTTTGTTACCTTTGTCATAAAAGTGTCAGAAGCATTTTTTACAAATCATACAATCCGCCAAAAATATTCTATTTGTATTAATGTAAAAACCCTTTAAAAACAACCCCGCAACGGCAAAATGCGCTTTACGCAAAATGCGCAATAATGTTACAAGCTTGCCTATATGAATTTTTATGTTTTGTGTTTGTTCCTGTTTTGGTGCAGTATGTTGGTGGTAGCTTACACTTATATTGGTTACGGCATATTGTTGTATGGGTTCATTAAAATAAAGCGGCTGGCTGCCCGCCGAACACCGCCTGCCAAACATGCACAAGCGCCCGAACCGTTTGTGCTTCCCCTTACGGTGGTCATTGCTGCTTACAATGAAGCCGACTGCATAGCCGAAAAATTGCAGAATACCCTGTCATTGCATTATCCACAAGGCATGGTTCGGGTTTTTGTTATTACCGATGGCTCTACCGATGCTACGCCGCAAATTGCCGCCGGCTACCCCGGTGTACAAGTATTTCACCAACCCGAACGGCAGGGTAAAATAGCAGCAGTAAACCGCATAATGCCTTTGGTAAACACACCCGTAGTGGTTTATACCGATGCCAACACCACCTTAAACCCCCATGCCTTGCTAAACATGGTACGTCATTTTGCCAATAATAAGGTTGGCGCAGTGGCGGGCGAAAAGCGCATTCGGGTTGGCAGCGAGGCAAGCGCCAACGAAGCAGGGGAAGGGCTGTACTGGAAATATGAATCGGCGCTTAAACGCTGGGATTCAGAACTCTACTCGGTGGTGGGTGCAGCCGGCGAATTGTTTGCCATCAGAACAAATTTGTACGAACCGCCGCCGCCCGATACCATCATTGAAGATTTTTACAAAACCCTGCGCATAGCCCAACACGGCTACCGAGTAATATATGAACCCAATGCCTTTGCAATGGAAAGCGCCTCGGCATCGGTAGCCGAAGAACTCAAGCGCAAAATTCGAATAGCTGCCGGTGGCTTACAGGCAATTTTCCGTCTTCGGGCTTTGCTCAACCCGTTCAGGTATGGCTTGCTCAGCTTTCAGTTTACCTCGCACCGCGTTTTGCGCTGGACCTTGGCGCCGCTTGCCCTGCCCGTGTTGCTGCTTTGCAACGGGTACCTGGTGGCTGCCGGCGGAAACCGGTTTTGGGTGGTTATGCTTGCCCTGCAGGCCTTGTTTTACCTCTCTGCCCTGCTGGGCTACCTGCTCGAAACCCGAAAATTGCGCTTTAAACCGTTTTTTGTGCCTTTTTACTTTTGTATGATGAACTATGCCGTGTACCGCGGTTTTTGGCGCATAGCAACCGGCAGCCAAAGCGTTTTGTGGGAAAAAGCCAAACGCGCCTGATGCCTGAAAGGCAGGGCAAAGAGTTTGTTTGCACCATCAAAAAACCTTTGGCATTTCTTTACTTGGTTTCTATTGCCTACCTTTGCACTGCATATTAACACCATTACATGAGTATAGAACAAACCCTGCAACAGCTTACTGCACAAGCGGTACAACACTTGTATAAAACCGAAATTGACCCGAAGAGCGTTACCATTAACGAAACGCCCAAAAATTTTACCGGCAGTTTTACCGTAGTCATTTTTCCGTATGTAAAAATTGCCCGGAAAAATCCGCTGCAAACCGGCACCGAAATTGGCAGCTACCTCAAAGAAAACCTGCCCGTTATTGAAGATTTTAATGTGGTGCAGGGATTTGTAAACCTGGTTTTGGGCAATGATTTCTGGCTTCGGGAGTTTACCCGCCTTGCCAATAACCCCCATTTCGGGCAGTTGCCGGCATCGGGTAAAAAAATAGTACTCGAATACATTGGCCCCAATACCAACAAACCGCTTCACCTGGGGCATATCCGAAACATGTTTGTGGGTCATGCCGTAGCAGCCATATTACAGGCAAACGGGCATGAGGTGCATAAGGTAAACATTTATAACGATAAAGGTATTAACATCAGCAAATCCATGGCCGCCTGGACCCTGAGTGCCAATGGAGCAACCCCCCACGGAACCGGCATGAAAGGCGACCATTTTGTGGGGTATTATTACGTGTTGTACAACAAAATTGCTATCCAACAGGCGGCGCCCTGGATTGAACAGGGTATGGAACGCATTGAAGCCGAAAAAAATACCGAAATTTATGCCCTGGCGCAGCGCTACACCCAACAATGGGAGCAGGGCAACCCCGAAGTGCTGCAACTCTGGCGCACCATGAACAGTTGGGTGTACCAGGGCTTTAAAGAAACCTTTGAACAATTAGGCATAACCTACGAAAAAGCCTATTACGAATCGGAATGTTATGAACTGGGTAAGGAAATGGCGCTCAATGGACTGGCGCAAAACGTGTTCTTTAAACAACCCGACGGCTCTGTTTGGGTAGATTTAACCGACAGCAACTTAGACCAAAAAATCCTTATCCGCAGCGACGGAACATCGGTTTACATTACACAGGATATGGGCGTGGCAGAACTTAGGTACAACGATTATAAGCCCCACCAAATGATTTATGTAGTGGGCGATGAACAGATTTACCACTTCAAAGTGCTGAAACTCACCCTCGAAAAATTAGGCAAACCCTATGCCGATACCATTTTCCACCTCTATTACGGCATGGTAGATTTGCCCGAAGGTAAAATGAAATCGCGCGAGGGAAAAGTAGTAGATGCCGATGACCTTATTGCAGAAATGTTGCAAACTGCCGAAGACCACACCAAAGAATTGGGTAAAACCGAAGGCATGAACCCCGATGAAGCCCGCCGGCTTTACCGCATTTTGGGCATTGGCGCACTTAAGTACTTTATACTAAAGGTAAATGCACAAAAACGCGTCTTGTTTAACCCCCAGGAATCGGTAGATTTTCAGGGAAACACCGGCCCGTTTATTCAGTACAGTTTTGCCCGCATCAGTTCCATTTTGCGAAAATTCGGACAAGACTATATCTTGCCCCAATATCAGGTTGAAAACCTGCACCCCTTAGAAAAAGACCTTATTGCCGAATTGCTCAAATACGAGCAAGTCCTCAAAACCGCAGCCGATACCCTCGACCCCTCGGTGGTGGCAAACTATGCCTTCGGGGTAGCCAAAACTTTCAACAAGCTTTATGCCGAACTATCGGTTATGAACAACCCCAACCCGCATACCAATACTTTCAGGGTAGCTTTATCGGCAGTAGCCGCAAGCATTATTAAAAAAGCCCTTTACCTGTTGGGCATTGATGTGCCGCAAAGAATGTAGCAAATACGGCAACTTTAACCCCCTTCAACCGCCATGCATCCGCCCAAAGCCAAAACCGTTCCGCACCATATTACCACACACGGACATACCCGCGTGGACAATTTTTACTGGCTTCGCGACAAAGATAACCCCGAAGTGGAAGCCTACCTCCACTCCGAAAACGAGTTTACCAACCACCTGCTGCAACATACCGGGGAACTCCAGCAACAACTGTTTGACGAAATAAAAGCCCGAATTCCGCAAACCGACGACTCGGTTCCCTTTCAGTTTGACAATTATTACTACTACTCGCGCATTGAAAACGGGCAGAATTACCCCATTTTCTGCCGCAAAAAACACCATTTGGATGCGCCCGAAGAAATACTGCTCAATGTAAATCAGCTTGCCGAGGGACACACCTATTATTCGGTAGGTATGTATGAGGTTAGCGCAGATGAAAACCTGCTGGCTTTTGCCGTTGATACCGCCGGCGATTCGGTTTATACCGTTTACTTCAAAGACCTGCAACAGAACCTGCTTTTACCCGATGTATTGCAAAATGTGTGCTTCTTTACCTGGAGCAACAACAACCAAACCCTGTACTACACCGCTTACGACCGCGCCCTGCGACCCTGCAAGGTGCTGAAACACACGCTTGGCAACCCTCAAAAAGCCGATGAGCTTGTTTTTTATGAAAAAAACCGGCGCTTTGCCTGTATGGCTTACCGCACCCAATCTAAAGCCTATATTCTTATAGATACCGAAAGCGCCACCACCTCCGAAGTGTGGTATTTCGATGCATCGGGGCAAAACGATACCCCCCGGCTTTTTCAGCGCCGCAAACGCAACATGGAATACAGCATTGACCATTTTGGTAATGAATTTTATATTCTTACCAACTATAAAGCGCCCAATTTCAGGCTCATGCGCACACCGGTGCAACAAACCGAACTGGAAAACTGGCAAGAAGTAATACCACACCGCAACAATACCCTGCTCGAAGATTTTCATATTTTCAGCGATTTTCTGGTATTGGAAGAGCGAACCAACGGGCTGCCCCAAATCAGGGTAAAAAGTTGGCACAACCCCCAAACCGATTACTACCTGCCTTTTGCCGATGCTACCTACGTGGCATCGGTGGGCGATAACTACCTGTATAATACACCTTTGCTTAGGTATGTTTACACGTCTTTACATAAGCCCACTTCGGTTTATGATTTTAACATGCTTACCCAGGAGCAAACCCTGCTTAAAGCGTATGCGGTAAACGGCAATTTTAACCCCGCCAACTACCACACCGAATACTTGTTTATACCTGCTGAAGATACATTCCAAATTCCTGTTTCATTGGTGTACCGCAAAGATTTGTTTCATAAAAACGGCAGCAACCCCATGTTGCTTTATGCCTACGGCGCTTACGGGTTAAGCAGCGAACCTTATTTCTCCTATTCTATGCTCTCCTTAATTGACCGTGGTTTTGTGTATGCCATTGCCCACGTGCGCGGCGGAGAGGAAATGGGGCGGCATTGGTATGAACAGGGTAAATTGCTAAAAAAGCATAACACCTTTGCCGATTTTGTTGCCTGTGCCCAATTTTTTATAGCGCAAAAATACACCAACCCCGAAAAAATGGTGTTTGAAGGCGGCAGCGCCGGCGGATTGCTGGTGGCTTCGGTTATTAACCACCGCCCCGATTTGTGTGCCGCCGCCATTCTGCAAGTGCCTTTTGTTGACGTGCTTACTACCATGCTTGACGAAGAACTGCCGCTTACCGTGGGGGAATACGATGAATGGGGAAACCCTAATGTACAAAAATTTTACGACTATATGTTGTCGTACTCGCCTTACGATAATATTAAACCGCAGCATTACCCGCATTTGCTGGTAACCACCGGGTTAAACGACGCCAATGTGCAATACTGGGAACCGGTAAAATACGTGGCTAAATTGCGCCAACATAAACAAGATAACAACCTGCTGCTGCTAAAAATTGATATGGAAAGCGGCCATCAGGGCGCATCGGGGCGGTATGACAGCTATAAAGAGGCAGCGCTTGAATTTGCCTTCATTTTTCATGCGCTAAAACTTGGCTGAAATGAGGAACTGCACATCTTGGTTTATTTTGCAACTTGTACACAACAGCAGGCGTATTAAGCACGTGGCGGTTAAGTGGGGTGTTTTGCTTATGCTTGGTTTATTTCCTGCCGTATTTGCTTTTGCAGGCTATAAAATTAACATTGATTTACAACATAACCAAGGTAACCGTGTGGCAGTGCAGGTAGAATCGCCGCAATTGCAGCAAAATTACGCCATTTACCACATACCGGTAAACCGCGAACCCAACCCTGCTGCCAAACTTACCGACTGGATATCGGAACTTGCCGCCTACGACAGCAACGGCAAACACCTCAAATACGAACTGCTCGACAACAGCTCTGTGATGATTTACGAGGTGAACAACTATGTAAGGCTGGAATATTTTGTAACCGAAAACGAAAAAAACGGAGGAAACAAAGCCACCCTGTCTCATATTCAGCCCGATAACCGGTTTTTCCTGCTCAACCGCAACGGTTTTTTCGGCTATTTTGAAGGGTACGAAACCGAACCGGTGGAGTTGGTTATTCACAAACCCAAAGAACTATTTGGCGCAACCAATCTGCAACGGCAAAATTCAACAGACACACTCGATGTTTTTACCAAGCCCCCGCAAAGCCTGCTGCACGAAAACCTCATTATGTATGCCCTGCCCGATACGTTCAGGTTTACAGTGATGGGCAGCAGTTTTACCATTGCCGTATTTTCCGAAACCGGCGCACATAAAGCCCGCGATTTATACTACATCTTAAAACCCGTGGTGCAGGGTGTAAGCCGGTTTTGGGCGCCCAATTCGGGCAACAACAAACCGGGCACAGATACTGCGGGTGTGGCATTGCCGGTTAAACAATACACATTTTTATTTTATTTTACCAAAAACGACCGCAGTTCGGCGCTCAACATGAATGACTATGGCGGCTTAATGTGTTCTGCCACCTCCTCTTTTTATGCTTTGCCCGAAATAAACTACTCGCCCAATTTGTACCGTTTGTTGCAGCGCATGGCAGCGCATGAACTCATGCACCTGTTTTTGCCCAACCTGCTGCATACCAACCTTAGTGAACGCCCCTTGGGAAATGAAAAAATGCAAACCCGGCATTTATGGCTCTACGAAGGCGTAACCGAATATTTTGCCCTGTTGGTATTGCTGCAAAACGGGTTAATGGAAGAAGCAGATTTTTGGGAAGAAATATCGAAAAAAGCAGGTGCAGCCCAACAATACCCCGCTTTGTCAATGACCGAAGCAAGCCAAAACCTGGGGCGGAAAAGCAAATACAACCTGTGGTATGCTAATTTTTACTACCGTGGTGCGCTTGCTGCCCTGCTGCTCGACATACAATTAGCCGAAGACACACAAAACAACGGCAACCTGCGCATTATTTTATCGGGTTTAATGAACCTGCCCGATGGCAAAGTCTATCCCGATGAAATACTGCTCGATACCATTATGGCAAAGTGCGGTAAACAGGCTGCAACGTTTATTCAACAATACATTGCCGGAAAAGAAAATCTGCCCTACTCCCGCATTTTGGCAGCCATAGGCATGAATTACTACCCCGAAATTACCGAGCCTTTTGCCACCTTCGGGCAGTTTTGGGTGGTGCCCAATTACAAAGCCAAAGCCATGCAGTTCAGAAACATTGGTAAAGAACCCTTCGGCCTGCAGGAAGGTGATTTACTTGCGGCTTTAAATGACGACCCGGTTACCATTGGTAATTTTAACCAATACAAACACCTCATTTACCGCCCCAACATAGACCAACCCCTGCAAATTACCATCAGGCGGCAGCGCCTTGGGCAATCATTTACGTTTTCGGCAACACCTTACGTAACGCCCAAAACCACCCAACACGCCATACGGCAAACCAAAAATGCAACCGCCAAAGCCTTGCAGCGCAAAGCATGGGTATTGTATGAAAGGGCGGAGGAGTAGGGCAGGGGGGCAGTGCGGGTTACTTCTTATTACATTTATACGTTCTGTACTGCTCGCAGTTACCTTTTTGAACTGGGCAAAAGAGAGGATAGTCAGATGCTTGTTGTAAATTAAATTTTATAATTTTTTGTTAACGGATGTACGTCTGTACAGAATAGGCGGGAGAAACGTATGATTAGAATTTTTTTTGAGAAATAACAATTAACCTGCCATTCTCGCTATTAAGGTTTTCTAAATTAGCAGGGTACTGACATTCAGATGATTGAATCTTTAATCACATAATTTAAAATATATTTTAAACATATAATTTTATTAAAATATAATGAAAATAAATTATTGAAAGTAAACGCCGAGAATCGCTGTATTTGGACTTATTGCTTGTAGGTATAAGTTATTTGTCTTGTGCTTCCTAGTACGGGAATATTACTTTCTGTATAATCTGTATATTTTGTAATAATTATGGCCTCCTTCGGATAGTTATCAGTATCATAATCATAATTTGCATTTACTTCTACATGGAAATCTTCTTCAGGATTCCAAAAGTTCATTTTTTTTATGTTATTTAGTGGTAGTAGTTGCCTTGCCTTTACTATGGAAGGCGATGCCTGAAAGCCAAGATTTAGATTGACCATATCAAGCACATCAATGAATTTTGCTGCGTTTAGTGTATGGAAAAATGGGTTTGGGGCATTTTCGTAAGTAATTTCACCGGTTAAATAGTCAAAAGAATCAAACACCCCTCCATATATTAAATCATAATTGTATTTATTTATTTCTATGCGAGAGGGGTTGCCCTTTTCGTCATATTCGAGAACGGTACCAGTTTCAAATACATTTAAAGGGCTTTGGTATAGGTCGTCAACATCTAAAAAATCGCCATCTCTTATAGCACCGTTTAAACTATTGTTCGAATCATAGTAAAGTGAGTAGTAGGAAAGACCATTTTCTGCACTGTTTACTGCAAAACTAGTAACTCTGTTATTGCTATCGTAACTAATATCGATAACTAAGTTCTCTTCATACCGAGTAGAAACAACTTCTAGCCTAGTTAGAAATTTAGCTTTGGAATTTAAATTTGCATCATTAAATTCGTCTTCAGCCGATTTTCTGCAACTAACAGAAAGTACAGAATAAAGTATCAATGAAAAGTGAAAGGTTGCCCAAAAAATGTTTTTCATAGTGTAAGGATTTATTAGTAAAACAAAAATGATTTAGTAAAATTTTGACAAACATTTTGTTTTAGGTATATGCACTACGAGTGCTTATACCTAAAACAACCATAAAAATATTTCCAATAGGTGTGTGTCACATACAATATAAAAAACTGCCTCTATCAACGATTAATAGGAACTATGTGGGTATGAGCGAATTAATTTTTAATATATATTTTTTTTCAAGAAAAAGTTAATAATTGTATGTATTGCCACTCTTTGTTATGGTTGTAACATTAACTGTATTACCGTTTATTGTTGTACCATTGAAGGTTTTCGATTTGCCGGGTGAGTTTATTGTTACATAATAATTGTTGGGGATAGGTGAATTTTCAAAATCCACAACTTGAACATAGTAAGTTCCATCTGGAGCATTATCTAACCAATAAATATTCTCTGGTCCAAATCCATCAATATCATCTCTGTCAAGTTCGCCCCCTGTCTCTGATGAAGGATTAGAATAATAAATTTCTGTTCCATTTGGATCTGTTACATGCAGGTCTTGGTCAGTTGGTGTGTTCCAAGAAAGGCTGATTTGTAATGCTCCTGTGCCTAAACGAAGCACTATTATACAAATACTATAAATATTACTTACTCTATTTTGAGTGTCATAGACACAAAAGCTAATGCAGAACTCGCCAGAATCTACATTAGACGGAATTCCAATTGGCACCTGTAATTCACCCGAACTAGATGAACTTCCGGCATAGGGAATATTAAAGTAATCATTAGCCCCTGTAACTTGCAAGAAACATCCACCCAAATTTCCATTAACACCTGAGTAATTAAAAATGAGTGGGGTAGTTGCACCATTAGAACTAGTTATATCACTAATATTTGATGTAATATCAGGAGACGATGATTGGGAACTTGGTGGTGGTGGAGTACCATCCTCTCTATTAGTACCACTTGGGAGAATTAACACAGAACTTATTGCATTGGGGTCATTTGGATTAATGAGTTCCGTTTCGGTTTTTTCTTTTTTACAAGATGTCCAGACTAATATAATGAAACAAATAAAATAGAAGTATCTCATGGTAAATTGATAATTAATGTTTTGACGATTGTATTGAGATTAAAATTTGTAGATTACGTAATAGAATTGCTTATAATAGCAATAATGATACTAACGACGCTAAACTTCCAACAATAAGTACAGTATTTAGTATCCTTGAAAAAGTTTGTTTTGGTTTGTTATTTTCAACAGTAGGTGTTTTTGGAGGTTGGACTATGTTACTATTTGATTCGCCGTCTAATAGATTTATCAGTGGAACGTCCTTTTGTTCAAGTGCCCTAAAATTTTTATAAGTACCTGGATACCCACTAACAGTAACAGTTGTTTTTTTATTTGTAATTTCGTAATCGAATATGGGATCTATGAGTACATCTGCTTTTGCATCTCTTAAGGCATTGGCAACAGCAGAAGATGAAACAGTCTCGACCGATTGACCACCATGTGAAATCGCTATACCAGTAACCTTGGTTTCTTTAATATCTAAATCGGCAATTATAGGGCGATGGTATATCGAGCTACTTGATATGTATTTAATTTTTGCAGTTTTTGTTCTTACATTGTAAGAAGTAGTGCATGAGGATAAAAATGTTAATAAATTAAGCAAAATTATTGCTTTCACAATGCTTTTATTTTTTTTTGAAAACATATTAGTTGTGTTTCATTTTAAATAATGTGGTTTTAAAAAAGCAACTTACCCCTTTTCATTTCCTACTCCACCACCAGCCTTACCAAATCTGCGGTGGAGCGAACTTTTAACTTTGCTTTCAGGTTTCGGCGGTGGGTTTTTATGGTATGCTCACTGCGGAACAGCATGCGTGAAATTTCTTTATTGGTTTTACCCTGCGCAATAAGTATTAATACCTCTGCCTCCTGCGAGGTCAGGTTATAACTGTTTTTTAAACGATCTTTTTTATCTTGTTCGGCAATTGTGAGTTTTGGTTGGGTTAGTGATGGATCTATAAAGGTTTCGCCATAATATACCTTTTTAATGGCGGCAATTAAAGTTTCAACGCCCGAATTTTTAAGCACATAGCCCTTTGCCCCTTGGCTGAGGCAATAATTTAAATACTGTTGGTTGTTGTGCATAGTAAGCATAATTACTTTAAGGTTTGGATAGGCTGCTTTTATTTCGGTCAATAAGGTTAATCCGGTTTTGCCCGGTATGCTTATATCGAGTAGCAATACCGATGGTTTGTTTCCTTTTAAGTATTGAATAAGGTCAGACTCTGTTGTGGCATAACCTGTAAAGCGAACCAAATGATTGCTCTTTATCTCTAACACTTGCCCTATACTTTGGCATAGTAATACATGGTCATCAGCTATAAAGCAGGTTATCTCGTCTCTTGTCATTGTTCAATTGGTTTCTGTTGCAAATATATGCCACGCCATCTTGTGTATTTTACTTCAGCCTGCAAGAAATTGCGTTTACCCGTTTTCCTATTGCAGGTGCATTAAGTCGGTGTCGTATTTTTGTTTAAGTACTTGGGTTGGTGAATTTATTATTAAGGATTAATTTTGCTTGCTCAGCTTCTTGCGTATTTTACATAAATAATTATTGTGACAAAGATATACTTACCGTAAGTTTCGGGCAATACCTACAAGTGATGATAAATGCCTGCTATTTAAATAATAACCGGCTTTAACCTCCTTCATTTAGTGCAAACAGTTGTGGCTACAAAGATATACTTGCCTTAACATTGCCGGCAATACCCACAGGTAGTAAGAAATAACTTTCGCACGTAACTTATGCGCGTGTAACAAAGGTGCCGGTTTGCGCATTAACGGAAAATGGCTTTTTATATTGTGTCAAATGCCTCATGCACCCCTAAATATGTTTTTGTTTTTTTTGCTTATAAGGGTAATTGAAGTCAACTAAGTAGTATAAGGCTTGTTATATTTGCTGCAGTTTAAGCGTAGAAGTGCCCGCTGTTTATATTTAATATTTACTATAATGGGAAATGTGAAAATATATATTGAAATTTATTTTGCATTGCTCTTTACAACCATTTCTTACGCCTCACCTATTACCGTCAATGCCGGTTTTACGGGTCAAAATATATCAGACAAGGTATTTGTTTGGTTGAACACTGATAAGGATGTAACCCCCGATAGTGCATTGCTACATCTCCGGCAACAGCATAAACCCTACGGAAAAGATTATTTTGATGTAAACCACCGGGCTTTTTATTGGATTTATGCGCCAATAGTAAACCATAGCAAGAACCCGATGAAACTGCTGTTGGAAGTGGATAATCCGCATATAGATACGCTCTATTATTGGGCATATAAAGGTAATATGCTTACAGATACTTCTGTAGCCGGCGACTGCCTTGAATTTAGCAAACGCAAAGTGGAACACCGCAACTTTTTGTATCCGTTTGAATTGCAGCCCAATGACACTATTGCACTATTGCTTAAAATTTGCAAATATGGGCAACCCATGGCTTTACAGTTTAGCCTTTATAACCAGCAAAACTTTGCTGCTGTTGATGCCCGTTTATCTGCAATACACATGCTTGTTTTTGGTGCAATTTTGTTTGCCGTTTTCTGTATTTTGGCTTTTACCCTGTATATGCGTCGTTTTGGGTTGCTTTTTTTGGCTATGGCTATGTTTATTTTGTTGTTAGAGGCAGCCTGGCAATTGGGGTATGGCTTTCAGTATTTGTGCAGGAATCTTATCTGGTACAACAACTTAATGCGGGCTACTTTCCTTAATGCCTTTGTCTTTTTTAATGTACTGTTTATTTACAAAGCGCTTCGTTTGCATGGGTATAATCGGTGGTGGGCTTGGGGCATAAAATTAGCTGTTGCTTTTGCAGGGTGCTTTTTATTAAGCATGGTTATATTGGGCATTTTCGGTATTAACTACTATTCATCAGCGCTTAAAGTCTATTTTGTTTCAATATTAGTATTCATTTTTTTCCTTTTCCTTTCGCTGTTGTTGTTTTTATATCGGTATAGTAAGGGTAACAACAATAGCTTGGCCGTTTACCTTTTTTATTTTTATATGGTTGCTTTGCCTTTTTTACTTTTTAATATCATCATTCTTGTACTACCGCTTCATTTGTTGCCATACCTGTTTATAAAACATATTTCGTTCATATCGTGTATTATATTTGTGTTGCTTAGTATTGCTTATGTACTGCGCGTATCTTTTGAACAGCAAAACGAAACGGTTTTGCTGCGTAATATGGCAAATCATGCGCTTATTAAAGGGCAGGAACAAGAAAGGGAGCGCATTGCCCGCAACCTGCACGACAGCATCGGCAATTCATTAATTGCTTTGCGCAATTTATTGCAAATAGCCCAGTTTGTTTATGCATCTGAGCAGAAACGCCTTGTTAATATGGTAACATATATTGCCAAAGAAACCCGGAATATTTCTCACAACCTGGCACCCGTTGACTTGAACTTTGACGAACCATTTTCCCGGTTAATTGGTGATTTATGTAGAATGATGCAGGATACAATGCCCGGTACAAAACTTACTTTTTACCCTGATTTACCCGATGATATGCTGCGTAATCAACCCGAAGCTCAAACTATTTTGTACCGCATTGTTCAGGAATTACTTACCAATATAGCTAAACATGCCAATGCTCAAAATGCAGAAATTCGCCTTTTTATTAAATCGGGGAATTTACATCTTTTGGTTACCGATAATGGTAGCGGCTATAATGTTAACGAAAAAACCGAAGGTTTAGGATTGCGTAATATTGGCAGTTATGTAGCATATTTGGGCGGACGAATGCACCTGTTTTCAACAAATGCCGAAACAGGTACAGAAATAACCATTTCTTTGCGCTTTAACCGGCCGGCACATAGCCCCAAACCAATCTGAAAGCAATTGAACTAAAGGCAAACGGCCTTGCTGCAAAAGATTTTACAGGCTGTAGAATAAGCAACTATGAGTTTGGATTTACCGGCATAGAAGGGCTTAAATGCAATGCGGCTGCATTTACCCGTCTGGTACTTATTGGGGTTGTACCTTTGTTGGCGCTGTTCTTAACTGAATTCCTTTCATTTTGCCGCAAAGAACGCAAGGTTTTATGCAAAGTTCCGCAATGGTTTTTTTGCGCTTTGGTCAATGCTTCCAATCAGCAAGGAGCAAAAGAAAATGCCGGAATATACAGGATAGTACCAAAATAGTTACCCCGTATGTTTATTGTTTTAATGCCTGCACCTCGCGTCTTATTTTGGCGGTCATATCGCGTTTAAGAATGGCCGATGCTGCCAAAACACCGCCGGTAAGCGCGCCGCCAATGCCGGCCGACACCACATCTTGCCCGCTGAGGTAGAGGTTTTTTATGGCAGTTTGGGGGCGCAAAAATTTAAGCCCGAAACGCTGTGGGGTGTGGTCAATGCCATACAACTCGCCAAAGGCATAATTGCTGAAATGCTGTGTGCTGAGCGGGGTGGAAAGTTCGTGGTAATCTAAGTGTTGTTGCAACTGCGGTTCGTATTGGTATAGCACCTGTAAAAGCCTTTGAGATATTTGTTCTTTCCATGTTTCGTAATCTTGCCCGCGTTTTTTCCACCGGGTGTTTTGCCAGTTGGCAAACCATTGGTAGGGCGCTACGGTAATAATGTCAATGGTGGCAGTACCCGGGTAGCGGTTTTGCCAGTCGGGGTCTTTGGCAGACGGGAAAGAGATGAACGTAAGCGGAAAAGGCGCTTCATCGGGGTTTTGCAGGTAGTTGTTCAGGTTGGCGTCATGGTCGTAGCCGTTTTCGGGGTAAATCCAGTAATTAGCCTTTCCTAACCCCAGTTCTTCGGCAGTTTTTTTAAACCCAAGATACAACCCTATATGCCCTACCGAGGGCTGTACCTGCTGCACCTGTGTATTAAGCCCGTAACCGGCGGCCACATCGGGCGGCAGCAACCGGCTGTACGTGTTCATTATTCCGGCATTGCTTATTACCAAAGGGCAACGAATTTCGGCGCCATCGGCAAGGCGCACACCTGCTGCGGTTCCATTATGTATAATAATTTCTTTAACCTCGGCATTGGTAAGCACGCAGCCGCCGGCCTTGGCTATAACCTGTGCTGTGGTTTGGGCAATGCGGCTGCAACCGCCTACCGGAAAACTGCCGCCGTTTAAAAAATGCTTGGCCACCATGGCATGAATGGCAAAACTGCTTTTTGCGGGCGTAAGTCCGTAATCGCCATACTGTCCGGTAAGCACACCAATAAGTTTTGGGTTATTGGTAATGCTTTGCAATACCTGTAGCGTGGTTTTTGAGGCTAAGTGTAAAAACTTGCGGCGCAACAAACCGCCCAATGCCCAAGAAACAGCGCCGGGCAGGGCTTTTTCGGCAAAATAAAGCCGAGCCGAGCGGGTAATTTCATACAGCAGGGCAACATAATCTTCTATGGCTTGTTGGTCGGCCGCTGCCGGAAACTGTTGTTGCAGGTGGCTGATAAAGTTATCTTTGCCTTTGTGAAACTCAAAAACTTCCTGCCCGAAAATAATTTTGTCATATACCTCGCCCATGTCGGCCCATTGCAATTGGCCATCGGAAATATAGTTAAACCAGTTTGCCAGTTCGGTATGCGGGCGGTGTACTTCGCCTAAGTAATGTATGCCTACATCCCACTCATAGCCGCGGCGCGTAAAAGAATGGGTAAACCCGCCGGCAGTATAGTGGCGCTCAAGCACTAAAACTTTACGTCCTTCTTTGGCAAGAATGGCCGCAGCCGAAAGCCCGCCAATGCCCGAACCAATTACCACTGCATCGTAGGGCTGCAATATTGCTTCGGGGTGTTGCTTGTAAGACAGAATGGCGTTGTTCATGTTGAAATTTGTTTGAAACGGAGAAGGGAGTACAGATAGTGAATAACAGAGGGCAGTTACTTATTTAATTCTCAATTTTCAGTTCAGAATTGGGGAAAGGTAATGCCAAACCAATGTTAACACGCTTGTTGTTAACTTATGCACGGCATCCATCAATTTACCACCTCTGGCATTTAAGTGCATTAACTCTTGCTATACAAGGCCAAAATTTCTTTGGCCAAGTTAAAATAATCTTTAGCGCCGTTGCTTGCCGGGTTATAGTCAAAAATATCGCGGTGAACCGAAGGTGCTTCGGCAAGGGCTACATTATCTCTAATTCGGGTTTTAAGCACTTTGTTTCCTAAGTGGGCTTCTATGGTTTCGGCAACTTCGCGGTTGAGCAGTTTGCGGTGGTCATATTGGGTAATAAACACGCCGCCTAATTGCAGTTTTTTGTTGAGCCGTTTTTGAATGCGGGCAATAATTTCGGTTAATTTTGCCAGGCCCTGCAAGGCCAGGTACTCTGCCTGAAGGGGAATAAACACGCTGTCGGAAGCGGCAAAGGCATTAATGGTAAGCAACCCCAGAGAGGGTGGGGTGTCAATTAAAATAAAATCGTAGTCGGCCGAAATTGGCTCTATGAGTTCGCGCAGAATAAATTCGCGGCCGGTTTCGGAACTTAACTCTACTTCGGCTCCCGAAAGGTCTAAGGTAGAGGGTACTACAAACAAACTGCCCTCTACATTAACCGGCACTAACCCGTAGCGGCCAATAAGTGCACCGTAAGTGGTGTACTCGGTAGAGGGAACGCGCAGGCTTTGCGACAGGTTTGCCTGCGGGTCTAAATCGAGCAGCAGTACTTTTTTACCCAATTTTTTGGCCAGCGCTACCCCTACACTTACAGTAGAAGTGGTTTTACCTACTCCGCCCTTATGATTACTGAACGATATTACTTTTGCCATGTGTGCAAAGATACTACAATTTATGTAAAACTTGTTAAACCAACCGGCGAAAAACAAATGAAAGTAACAAGCCGGCAACACGGGTTGCTGTGTTGTTTGCCTTTAAATCATTGCCTGCCCGTGTTTGTTGGCGTTTTCCTGTACCCTGAACTGCACTATGCGGGTAATCAGCGCTAACGGCAAGGGTTGATTGTGCGGAAACTGTACCGCCCCTTTAGACCATTTGTAGGCCTGAAACTGCTCCTTAAATGCCGCAATGCCCGATGCGGTGGGGTAAAAACCTATATGATTGGCATAGGCGGCAAAATAGACCAAAATGCCGTTTTGTTTGTATGCCGGCATTTGGTAACTAATGCACTCTTGCGCCTGCGGGGCGGCAGCAAGTATGGTTTGCCTTACCTGCTGCAAACGCTCCTGTACGGTAGCCGGAAAACGGTCAATGTATGCTTCTACAGGGGTGGGGTGTTGCATAAACTGTGGTTTAAGGGTACTTATTTAGGTTGTACTTGTGGGTGATGTTCTTAACTGAATTCCTTTCATTTTCCGCAAAGAACGCAAAGTTTTTTTGCTCTTTGGTCAATGCTTCAAATCAGCAAGGAACAAGAGAAAATGCCGGGGTTGCCTGCAATTTTGCAAATACAACCGGAGTGTATAAATGCGCAGTAAGCGCTAAAGCAGGAATTTCGGTTTTAATATTTGTGGTTCATGGGTATTGCAAGTGGTAAAGTTAAGCAATAACCCGGTTCTTGTAAACTGCCCAAAGGTATGTTTAAGTTTGTAATTGCCAGATAATTAAACGCATCCGCCTGTTTTTTTATGGCTGCTGTTACCCTGTATGGCTGCAATTACCCATGCTATATAAAGAGTGGCAACTGCCAATGCCGGGCGGGCATAAACATTTAGCTGCCAAACATTGTTTTTTATAACCTTAACCGCATTTATATGACCGACAAAATTATTATTGGTATTACCGATTGTAAAAAATACGACACCTACCACCAATGGGTGGCGCAACACCCCGATGACCGGATTGAAATTGTAAAACTTAGTCACCACCTGCATAACTTGTCCGACCTGCGCAAATGCCACGGCATTGTGCTTACCGGGGGCGAAGACGTACACCCGCGTTTTTACAACAAACCCGAATACTACGAATTTTGCGATAAAGACGATGTAAGCGAAACCCGCGATGAGTTTGAATGGCAGGTGCTGAATTATACCGAAAAAAATAGCCTTCCGGTATTGGGCATTTGCCGCGGATTGCAGGTGGGCAATGTGTTTTACGGCGGCACGCTTATACCGCATCTGCCCGCATGGGGTAAAGATGACCATGCCAAATACCCCAACGGACAAACCCGTTTTCATGGCATACAAATACACCCCAACTCTTTGCTGCACCAACTTGCCGGGCAGCTTTGCGCCAACATTAACAGCTACCACCACCAAGGGGTAGAGCAACTTGGCAACGGACTATTGGTAACCGCCCTTGCCGAAGATGGCGTAGCCGAAGCCATAGAACGCGCTCCCAATGCCAAAGGCGGTTTTTTGCTGCTGGTACAATGGCACCCCGAACGCATGCAACACCAACAAATGCCACTTGCCGCCGGGCTTCGGCGCATTTTTATAGATGCAGTAACGGGGTAAGGTAAATCGGAACTATCGGGTTCAACAGGTTGCCATTTAAGCAGCAGGTACTTATTCAGGTCGTACCTTTGTTGGTGATGCTCATCACTAAATTCCTTTCATTTTATAGCAAGGAACGCAAAGTTCCGCCAAGTTTTTTTGCGCTTTATGGTCAATGCTTCCAATCAGCAAGGCACAAGAGAAAATGCCGGGATTTACAGACAGTATCTAATTATCAAACACTGGTGAAAAGGTAAAAGTATTGCCGTTAAACAACCCGAGGTCGCTTAATTTAAGGGCAGGTATAACCAGCAATGCCATAAAGGAAAGGGTCATGTAAGGGGCATACAATTGGCAGCCAAGTTGTTTTACCAGTTTATCTGTTTGGGTGTATTGTTGTGCTACTTTATAACCGTTTTCGGGGGTCATAAGGCCGGCAATGGGCAGGGGCAGCACGTGGGCTATTCCGTTCTGAGCATCGGAAACAGACAGTCCGCCCCGTGCTTCAATAAGCAGGTTAATAGCCTGGCAAATATCATGGTCAGAAACGCCAACGGCAATAAGGTTATGCGAGTCGTGCCCTACCGAAGAAGCCAATGCGCCGCGTTTAAGCCCGAAATTTTTTATAAAAGCTACGGCCGGAGGGGCATTTTGGTAGCGGTTTACCACCGTAAGTTTCAACACATCGGTATTGGTATTGGTAAGGGCATTGCCTTGTGCATCGGTTAGGGCATCAAATTGCAGGGCGTTGGTAATGAGTTGTCCTTCCAATGCTTCTATTACGTTTACGGTTTTACCGGTGGCAGCAATGGTAAAATCGCGCGGTTTTTTGGGGTGAGCCATAAATTTATTGGGCGTGGGGGCTGCCACGTAATCTAATCGGGTTTTACCGTTTTCGGCCACTAAGTTTCCGTTTATATAGGTTTCCAAAATGGGCAGGGCGGTCAGGTCATCGGTAACAATAAAATCGGCTGCATGGCCGGGTTGCAGCAACCCCACCTGCATGCCGTAGTGCAGCACCGGATTTATGCAGGCGCATTGCAGCACGTTCATAAGTTCATGTCCTTTGGCAAGGGCGCGGCGCACCAATTGGTCAATATGCCCGTGTACCAAATCGTTGGGGTGTTTATCGTCGCTGCACAGCATGGTTTGGCCGGTATGCGAGGTAATAAGCGGGTGCAGCGCTTCAAAGTTTTTGGCGGCAGAACCCTCGCGGATTAAAATTTTCATGCCATATTGCAGTTTTTCCAACGCTTCTTCCAGGGTAAAACACTCGTGGTCGGTGGTAATGCCGGCGGCAATATAGCGTTGCGCATCTTTACCGCGCAGGCCGGGAGCGTGTCCGTCAATAGGTTTGCCGTATTTTTGGGCAATGGCCAATTTTTGCATAACGGCGGCATCTTCAAACAATACGCCCGGAAAATTCATCATTTCGCTCAGATATTGTATTTGTGCATACCGGCTGAAAAGGTATTCAATATCTGATGGGGTAATGGCGGCGCCTGCCGTTTCAAAAGCGGTAGCCGGCACGCAGGAAGGCGCCCCGAAGCAAATCTTCAGGGGAGTTTGTGCGGCATTCTGCAACATAAACTCTACGCCGGCCACGCCCAAAACGTTGCCAATTTCGTGTGGGTCAGATACGGTGGCTACCGTGCCATGCACCACGGCTAAGCGGGCAAACTCAGACGGAGTTAGCATAGAACTTTCAATATGCACATGTGCATCAACAAAACCGGGCAAAATATAGCGGTTGTAGGCTATGTTCTGAGGGGTTATCCGGGTTATTACCCCGTTTTCTATTTGCAGTGCGGCGGGGTAAATGCGGCGGTTAAGCACATCTACCACATTGCCTTCTATATGGTTTAATACTTCCATGTTGTTTGTATTATTTGGGTGCAAGTTACGCATTTAGAACCAAAAATAAGGCCTGCCTGTTTGTAAACAAAAAGGTAATTTACGCCGTACATCTGTTTGCAAATGAACAAAATTGGCCGGTATATTTGTATGGCAGGGTGTGCAGTTTGGTTGCAGGCTGCATGTACAGGGCTACCTCCCAACCAACCCCCAAAAGCCGAAACCCCGGCCCAAAACCTTACTTTTTGGCAAATTGCCGATACCACCTGCCCGGCAGCCTACACCGTTTTAACGCTGGAGCAATGGTGCGGCCTGCCGGTAAGCAATGCCGATTTTGAAATCCTTGACCGGTTTTTGTTCAAACTTGAGCAGCAAATTACCCCCAAACCCAACAATGGCGGCTACACCCGTCCACAGGCCTTGCAAATATTGCAAACCATTCAGCAGGAGGTAAACAATTTGCGCACCCGGCAGGTTACCTACCACAGCGCCCTTTACCTTTGCCTGCGCTACCGCCTTTTTGATTGCGATATTAACAGCCTGCTGTTTGTTACCGCCGCCCAACACCTTAACCTGCCCATACAGGCGCTGCTTATGCCTGCGCACATGAGCGTTGTCTGGAACAATGGCCGGCACCCAATTTACTGGGAAACCACCCAAAACAAGGAAGTTTCTTTGTATTATTACCAACAAAAATACCAATTGCCGCATGATGCAGCCCTTGCACAAACCCCTTGGTTGCAACCGCTCAACGGGCAGCAGTTGGCAGCCGTTGCGTTGTTTAACATCGGGCAAACTTTTAGTGAAATGGGTTATGCCGGAGTGGCCGTGCCCTATTACCGGCAATCGCAGCAGCTATTTCCAAAGTGGTTCAAGCCTGCCACTGCCGCGGCACATACTTACCTGAAAATACACCACCCCGACAGCGCCCTGCTGCTTGCCCGCCGGGCGCTGCAACTGTATGCCGCACAACCCGATTTGCCCGAACTTATGGGCAATGCTTACCTGATGCTGGGCTGCAACACCGAAGCTGCCCAAGCCCTGCTGCAAAGCGCACAACTGCACGCCCAAACCCGCCACCCCGATGCCGAAACCATTGCACGCCTGCAACGGCAAGCCGGCCTTGCACAACAAGGCGCCGGTGCATATTTACGGTAGTTTGGCAATTGTAGCATTGCTGTAGCACACTGCGTTAGTCATTGTTTGTGCCCCTTACCGGCAATTTGCCACAACCTGCGCAAAAATTTCTGACTTCGGTAATGCGTCACCCAATTTGGCAATGCTGCAATTTCAACCTTCTGATAATCAACAACTTGTGATTTCTCCTCCAAAAAGTGCCAAAGTCAGGAAAATTTTGGCTAAAGCCTTTTAGCTGTTGGCTTTTCTATGTCCCCCAGATAAATCTGGAGGCAATTCAGATAAATCTGGAGGCAATTAATTTAAACCAAGGTTTTAGCCTCGCTCTTGACTTCGGTAATGCGTCACCCAATTTGGCAATGCTGCAATTTCAACCTTCTGATAATCAACAACTTGTGATTTCTCTTCCAAAAAGTGCCAAAGTCAGGAAAATTTTGGCTAAAGCCTTTTAGCTGTTGGCTTTTCTATGTCCCCCAGATAAATCTGGAGGCAATTCAGATAAATCTGGAGGCAATTAATTTAAACCAAGGTTTTAGCCTCGCTCTTGACTTCGGTAATGCGTCGCCCAATTTGGCAATGCTGCAATTTCAACCTTCTGATAATCAACAACTTGTGATTTCTCCTCCAAAAAGTGCCAAAGTCAGGAAATTACATGTTTACCAGTTCATTTTTTTAAAGAAAATACCTTTGGTAATTTCTGAACCAACAGCATATACCACCGCAATGAGTGCCACAGTAAGCAATACAGGTGCAGGCAGCGGTACCAGCCCAAAAACACCCGCGCCGGGCAAGTAGGGCAGGGCAAGGGTAAAAGTTACTACGGCAATAGTGCTTAGCAGCAAATATTTACTTGGCCGGCTTTTAAAAAAAGGTCTTACCGTTCTGATGATGATGAGAATAAACAGTTCGGTAAGGAGTGATTCGGTAAACCAGCCGGTGCGGAAGGCATCTTCGGGAGCGCGAAACAGCCACAACAGCGAGGCAAAGGTAATAAAATCGAACAGTGAACTTTGAAACCCGAAAACCATCATAAAATTTCTGATGAGTTTCATGTTCCATTGCCGGGGGCGGCGCAGCAATTCTTCATCAACATTATCAGAGGCGATGGTCATGGCCGGGAAATCGCTTAAAAAATTGTTGAGCAGAATTTGTTTGGGCAGCAGGGGTAAAAACGGCACCAACAGCGATGCCCCGGCCACGCTGAACATATTGCCAAAATTGGCGCTGGTGGTTATAAAAATGTATTTCAGGGTGTTGATAAAAGTACGGCGCCCTTCTATAATGCCGGTTTTAAGAATATGCAGGTTTTTTTCCAAAAACACCATATCGGCGGCTTCTTTGGCAACATCAACGGCATTGTCTAAAGAAATGCCCACATCGGCAGCTTTTAAGGCGGTGGCGTCGTTTATGCCATCGCCCATATAAGCCACCACTTTACCGCCTTTTTGCAACGCCCGCACCAATTGCTCTTTTTGAGAGGGTTCAATTTCGGCAAAAATATCGGTTTGTACGACTATGTTTACCAAAGCCTCGGCGCTCATTTTGCTCACCTCGCTGCCTGTAATTACTTTGGGGTTTTCTACGCCCAGTTGCTGCGCTACGGTGGCTGCTACCAGATGGTTATCGCCGGTAATAATTTTCAGGGCAATGCCCAGTTCTTTCAATTGGGCGGTGGTTTGGGTAATGCCTTCCTTGGGCGGGTCGTACAGCACAATAAAGCCCAAAAAAATCATGCTGTGCTCATCGGTTTTGTCAATAACCGGGTCGCCGGTAATATCGCGGTAGCAAACGCCAATAGTGCGGTATCCTTGCCGGCTGTATTGCAAAAACAGGGCGCCAATTTGGGATTTTACTGCTGCAATGGGTATTATTTGCCCCTGTTCATCTTCGGCCTGGGTGCAAATTTCCAGAATGTTTTCAACGGCGCCTTTGGTAATCATGATATGCAAACCGCTGTTTTCTGCCACAATGCTCAGCCGTTTTCGAATAAAATCGTAGGGCACTTCGTCAAACTTGCTGTACCCTTCCAACGCACCGGCAGGGGTTGCCTGTCTTATGGCTTCATCGAGCGGGTTTACAAAACCGCTTTCAAAGGCGGCATTGAGGGCGGCATACTGTAATACTTTAGCGCTTTTATTTCCGGAAATATTTGTGGTATTTTGTATTTTTATTATCCCTTCGGTAAGTGTACCTGTTTTATCAGCGCAAAAAACATCTACTGCCCCCAGGTTTTGAATACTTGCCAGTTTTTTTACTATTACCTTTTCTTTTGCCATGCGCTGTGCCCCGGCAGAAAGGGTAATGGTAATAATGGCGGGCAACAATTCGGGGGCAAGCCCCACGGCCAATGCCAGGGCAAACAGCACCGATTCGGCAAAAGGTTCGTGCTGAAGTAAATTCAGAATTAAAATTCCGAATGATAAGATAAGCGTAACCTGCATAAGCAAATACCCGAAATGTCTGATGCCTTTCTCAAAAGCGGTTTCGTGCGGGTTTTTCTGCAAAGATTCCGATATTTTACCAAATTCGGTGTTGGGCTGCGTAAGCACGGCAATGGCAACAGCCTCGCCGCTTATAACACTCGACCCCTGGAACAATGTATTATTGCGCTTGTTTACCGCAGTCAGGGCAGGTAAAACACCCGGCTCTTTTTCTACCGGAAACGACTCGCCGGTAAGCGATGCCTCATTAACGTGCAGGTCTTTCTGGTTTATAAGCAGGCAATCGGCCGGTATCATATCGCCGGCCGAAAGCAATACAATGTCGCCCGGCACTACTTCGGCAAGCAACACCGTTTGCACCTGCCCGTTGCGTTTAACATTTGCCTTTACCTTTACCAGTTCCTGCAGTTTTTCTACCGCGCGGCCGGCGCTAAACTCCTGCCAAAAGCTAAACACACCGCTAAAAAACAAAATACCCAGTATTACCAGCGCATCGCTCCAGTCTTGCAGCCAGGCCGATAATACCACGCCAAAAGCCAGCAACAACACCAACGGGTTTGAAAACTGCCCCAAAAACAATTTTAGCAATTGCAACCACCGCCGGTTCTGTTTGCGGTTGGCAGCAGCCAACAAATACCGCCGCCGCGCTTCGGCATCTGTCAGCCCTTCGGGGGTGCTTTGCAACCGGTTCAGCACATCGGCAACGGTATAACTCCAAAAGTTGTTCATATAAAAAAACGGGTAATTTCAATGGCTGATAAAGCGTTACTTTTTTTAATACCCGGTTTGAACCAGATTTATCATACCCGCCACCCCGCTGTTCCACTGCACTTCAATTTGCGGCGTACCCTGCCCCGAAACGATTACGCCGCCCGTAACCGACCAAGTGTAGGTACTGTACGGCGTAGGTATGGCAGCCTGGTAAAGGTAAGTTCCGTTGCTGCAGACAGTTACATTGCCACTTATCTGAGGTTGCCACACATTGCAGTTAACACACCTGAAATTGGAGAAAAAATTCCAGATTTCCTGGCTTGCGCTAATGTCCTGGTTAATACTGCCCAAACCACCTAAACTGGCGCTTGTGCCCGGCCACTGATGCCCGCCGCCATTTACCTTAAGCAGTTCAACGCGGGTTTGGTCTGTGCAGGGCTGATATTCAAAACGCTGCACAGTGCTGCCGTCAGAGGTGTTTATATCGGGTAAATTGGTAACCGTTGCAGGGTTGGGACAGCCGTTGTTGGTAACCCAAAAATTCACCACATCAGTAACCGATTTGCTTCCCAAACCGCCGTTGTAAAACACCACCAAATCAGAGGTGCCGTGTATTTGCATTACGGGTATATTTTTCCACGGGGTGCAGTCGTTGTAGGCGGCATCGCTCATGGTTCCGCTTACCGAGGCTATGGCCGCTAAGCAAATATTTGATTCGCAGGCCAGCCGGTGGCTCATGTACCCGCCGGCCGAAAAACCGCAACTGTAAACCCGGCTGGTATCTATGTTATACAAATTGCGCATTTCGGTTACCAAAGCAGCTAAAAAACCAATATCGTTGGCTGTAGAACCGCCCGGAAACCCCGAATTGGTGTTCCAGGCATTGCCAACCCCGTTTGGATACACCGCAATAAAATTATTTGCCTCTGCAATGGCGTTAAAATTGCTTACATCCATAATGTTTTGCGCCGATTGGGTAAAACCGTGCAACACCATTACCAACGGCAGTTGTTCTTGAGGGTTAAAACCGGTTGGCGTGTAAACAATATAATTTCGGGTTTGCCCGTCAAACAACAGGCTGCCGTTTGTTTGCGGGTGGCAAGGTAACGAAAACAAAGTAACAACTGCAAAATAAACCAGATGCCTCATCTTTATAAAACTTTTTACCTGAAGAATAATTTTCTGCACCAAAGATAGTACAAAGTTATAAACAATAAGTGTTCTGTTTGTAAAACCCATTTTGAAAGTTACAAATCGGGCAAAAAGGAATTATCGGAACAGGAATTTTGTTACTTTTGCAACATGGAAACAGTAGTAAGCGGAATACGCCCCACAGGCATGGTGCATTTAGGCAATTATTTTGGCGCCATTAAAAATTTTGTATTGATGCAGCACGATGTGCAGTATCAATCGTACTTTTTTATAGCCGATTATCACTCACTCACTACGCATACCGAAGCAAAAGAGTTGCAGCAAAACGTAAAGGCAGCCCTTGCCATTTACCTTGGTTGCGGGCTTGACCCCGAAAAATCTACCATTTACATACAGAGCCACCTGCCCCAAATACCCGAATTGTACCTGCTTTTTAACATGCTGGCCTACAAGGGCGAACTGGAAAAAGTGCCGACTTTTAAAGAAAAAGTACGCGCACAGGAGCAAACCGGCAAAAGCATTAACGCCGGGCTGCTTACCTATCCGGTGCTTATGGCTGTGGATATTATCATACATCGCGCCCACAAAGTACCTGTTGGTAAAGACCAGGAGCCGCACCTTGAAATGGCACGCAATTTTGTAAACCGGTTTAATAACCTGTTTGCAAACGGCGAAGCATATTTTCCCGAACCCTTTGCCTTTAACTACGGCGCCGAACTGGTAAAAGTTCCCAGTTTAGACGGTACGGGCAAAATGTCGAAGTCGGCCGAAAACCCCCACAGCGCCATTTACCTGCTGGATGAAGACGAGGTAATACGCAAAAAAATTATGAAAGCCGTTTCCGATTCGGGACCTACCGAACCCAATCAGGCAAAACCCGAAGTAATAGAAAACCTGTTCGACCTGCTGCGGCTGGCCTCAGCACCCGATACGGTAAACTACTTTGAAGAACAATACAACAAATGCACCATACGCTACGGCGACCTTAAAAAACAGCTGGCGCAAGATATGATAACGCTGGTAAAACCCATCCGCGAGCGCATTACCGAAATACAGCACAACGACGCTTTTATTAAAAAAACCGCCGAATATGGTGCCGAAAAAGCGCGCCAAAGCGCTGCCGCCACCCTTAAAGGCGCTAAAGAACTGGTAGGCATGCAGTATTATTAGCCACATACCACCCAACAAAAAACCAAATTTAACACCAAATTAATACGCCCCTTTAATAACATGGGTAAAAAACCGGGCATTAAACATATTGCAGTAGCAGGCAACATTGGAGCAGGTAAAACCACCCTTGCCGAAAAAC
>MTCR01000045.1 GCA_002212725.1 Sphingobacteriales bacterium TSM_CSM
CAATATCTTTTCTCCCTAATCAACCCAAATTGCAACGGGTTTTTTAAGTGAACTCAAGTATTCTATACGCCCGCCTAACCGCTTTTAGAATTGCCCTTCCCTGATAAATATTTTAGTACTTCATTTTTTGCTACGATCCAATAAACCATCGTAAAAGAAAAAAATATCAATGCTATTAACCCTGAAACAAATTCATGCGAGTTAGGAAATTGTGTGCGTCTATATTGAGGGAGTGCTTTTACTGTAATAGAATCACCTATCTGATACACGCCATTTATGCAATCTCCATATGAAATCATAATAACATGATTGCTGTTCAAGTAATTCAAATCAAGACTGCTGTTTCTTCTGTAGCATATAACTTTTTCAATTTCTGCTTTAATAATTGTACCTTTTTTGTAAACGGCAATATCAACATAAGTGATTCTTGCTACTAAGGCAACTATTAAACAATTAACCAAAAAAAGCAAATAGTAAATGAATTTATTCATGTTTCAGCAATAGTTTCATTTTATTCAAATGGTACATTCTCTAATAAGCGTGGAGCAAATCTTGACTGATTATTATAGGGCGAAGAAGTAACATTTTTTGGTGTTCTTTTAGGTTGTTATTACCTTGACCATAAGTGTTTACACCTATTGTTTTTTTCTGCCCTGATTGAACATCGGTGATATTCTGAAAAGTATTTTCCATGACTTCTGTTGTGCTATTTATGATAGTTGAAGGTAACAAATCCTCAGCACTTTCACCCGAAAATTTGTTAAATAAATGCCCTGCCGAATCTCCATATCCGGCTGTAAAACCCGAAATAAAACCATCTCGCACTACTTTTTTACCATCGAGAGAATTAGTTGTTTCAACTTGTTTAACGGTACTTTCTACCATACCATTTCCTGTATTTGCCATTACATTTGCTGTTATTGCTTCGGTAACCGGCACCCCCATACTTGTAATGTTTATAGCTGCAAAACCGCCCAATGCACCCGCAGTAGCCGAAATTCCGGCACTTTTAAAATCAATTTCTGAAAACGCATTTTCAACTCCTCCTTCATATATGTTTGCCCCTATCTGAAAAGATAAATCAGCAATGAAACCAACTGCTGAACCGATAAGTATCGGGGCAACTGGACACAACGGGCAATCCCCCTTAGGGTCTTCATACCGTATGGGGTTGTTTAAATTACTGTTGTATGGCGACCACTCATAAAACTTCCCCGCCAGCGGATCCACCTGCCCCCAACGGTTTATTTGCGGGTTGTACCAGCGTGCGCCATAGTCCATCCAATGCAAGCCAAAATCTTGGTTTAGTTCTTTGTTGTTGTATTGGTAGTTGTTGGTTGCGCCATCAAAGGTAGCGCTTAGTTCCGGTATGGGCAAGCCAAAGCGTTGCCTTGAGTTTATTTAAGCAAAGCAATAACCCGCTATCGCTGCACCACAATTTTGCGGCCGGCGGTTGAGCCGTCGGGGGCGGTGAGGCGGCAAATATAGGTTCCGTTGGGCAGCAGTCCGGTATCAAATTTAAGGGTATATATGCCCGGTTGTTGAAGTTGGTTGGAAATTACGGCTAATTGCTTACCCGTTGCATCGTGCAGGGTGGCCAACACGTTTTGCGCTTTTGAAACGGCATAATGCAGGTGTACTTCGCCACCGCTTGCCGGGTTGGGGTAGGCTGCAATAAACAACACCGAGCCGGAATGGTGGCTGCCTTGGGGTTGGTTAACGGTGGTAAAGACGGGTGCCGGGTCGGGTGCGCCTTCAATGGGCAGCGCCGGTTCTGTGGTGGTTATTAAATGCGAGGTTTGGTCGAGCGTATAACGGCCGGCATCGTAATTTTCAACGGCAGAGGGTTGCAGTTTGGTATCAATTACATACCAGTCGGCTTGGGCGCGTTGTGGGGTAAGGTCTAATACAAAGTAGCCGTGGTCGGCAATATTGATGTATTTGGCATGTGGGTTGGCATTTAATGCCAGGTTTTGAGCCACATCAACCGGAATAATATCGGGCAGCACCTCATCATTGGCGCTGGTAATACTGGTAGTTACCATTTCCACGCCAAAAGCACCTTCGCCGGTAGCGGGGTTGTAGCCGGTTTGGGGGTCAAGGGTAATATCGGCGGCAATGCCCAAATGAATATCGCCGGTAACGACCACAAAATTTTTAATTTGGAGGCTGTCAATGAGGTGGGCAATTTTCTGGCGCTCGGCGGGGTAGCCGTCCCACATATCGGCATTGTCGAGCAGCCCAAGGGTGTTAATGGTGGTAAACACCACCTGATTTCCCAATACCTTCCACTGAGCGGTGGAGTTGCTGAGTTGGTCAATGAGCCAGTTATATTGGGTTTCGCCCAATATGGTGCGGTTGGGGTCGGAGTAAGCGGGGTCTGTAAAATCTTCTACCTGTTCCTGTCTTCCTTGGTGGCGGGTATCAATCATAATAAGGTCTGCCAGGTTTCCGTAGTGCATGGTACGGTACACGCGGCGGGGCTGTCCGGGTTCGGGGTCGCGGATGGGCATCCACTCAAAGTAGGCTTGTATGGCGTTGGCTTTTCTCACGTCGTAGTCGCCTTCGCCCGGGTTGTGGTTTTGCGCGCCGTGTTCCCAGGCATCGTTGGCAACTTCGTGGTCGTCCCAAACGGTAATAAAGGGGTGTTGCTGGTGTGCGCGGCGCAGGTCGGGGTCGAGTTTATAGAGTGAGTGACGGGTGCGGTAGTCTTCGAGGGTAATAATTTCGTTTTCGGGTTCATATTGCCGTATATCGGTGGAGAAATCGGTGCCGGGGCCGTATTCGTAAATATAATCGCCCAGGTGAATAACCGCATTTAAGTCGGTGCGGTCGGCCAGCCTGCCGTAGGCGTTAAAATAGCCTTGCTGATAATGGCTGCAAGATGCCACGCCAAAACGCAGGTGGTTTACATTACCCGCCGGCACGGTTTGGGTTCGGCCGGTCATGCTGGTAACACCCAGTGCGGCAAAGTTGTAGTAGTAGGTGGTTCCGGGCGAGAGTCCGGTTACATCAACTTTTACGGTAAAATCTCTGTCGGCATCGGTGGTAAACGTTCCGGTTTGAATGATGTTGGTCATATCGGGGTCGGTAGCCAGGTACCATTGCACCGGAACGGGGTTATCGTCTTGCGGGGTAACTCTTGTCCAGATGATAACGCGGTCGTGCATGGGGTCGCCCGATGCTACGCCGTGGTAAAACGGGGCGTACAGGGTATCGTATGGCAGCACACCCAATTGGGCGGCGTTGTTTCGGGAGTGGTTAATGATGTTGCCGTGCAGGGCATCGGGTTGTTGCTGCAAAACCTGCTCCCAGGGTTTAATGTTTTTTACGGCGTTAATGACCTCCGGCGGAAGGGCAGCGGCGGGAACATTTTGGGCAAAGGCGGGTAAAAAGCAAAGTTGCAGGCAGAGAAGGGCTGCGATGTTTTTCATATTAATAATAATGTTTACTTATTTATGGTTAATGATGCAATTGATGGCCAATTTACCGCTTTTTGGTGATTTTTCAAAATAGCTGAACAAGCATGGAAAATTTTGATTGGGCAAAAGAACGCCCTTCTGTGATAAGATGCTTATACCATAGCTCAACAGCATTACTATTGGGTAAACAAGGAACAGAGAGTACAGCAATAGACTTTGTTGCAAAATTTGGAGCTGCTTATGTTTAAGATAAAAGCACTAAACTCACTATTATGGGTCTGCTACGGCTAATCATTACCTGCTTAAATATACATTTGCTTCATGAGTTATTGTTCTTTTTATTTCATCCCAATCTGCATTTCCTATTGTTACAGGATTGGGTTCTATTTCAGCGTCTTCAAAATAGGTAAGGCTTTTCAGAACATGAAATGTGTTTGTATTTTTGAACTTCTGCTCCAAAAAGACAAACATTTGAGCGAATGAGTATTTTTGAAGCAAATAGAAGATGTCATAAAAATCTTTCTTTGAACCGCGACCTGCAACAGCAGATAGTTTCATCGGTATGATATCTTCAATTGACAATAATCTAAGTCCATCGTACTCAATAATTGGCTGTATAAGTGCATATGGATATTTTATCAAATATACCTTAACCATATTATCCGTTTGCTCAGGAAACAGAATAGTAAAATTCAAAGTATTAGTTCCTTCCGATTTGTCAGCGATAACAAATTTTGAATTAAGATTATTAAATAATTCGTTTGTGTCAAAGTCTTTTTGTGTAAACAAATCAATATCTACTGAAATTCTGTGCCCTAATTGAAGGGCTAATGCAGTACCACCAACAAGAAAAAAATCTTGCAGTTCACTCAATTGCATGAGCTTTTTTAGTAGTTCCAAAGTTGACGGATAGACGGCTCTGTATTGTAACATCTAAATTTAGCTTTTGGTATGCCAAAAAATGTGTGGCAAAAGTTTAACGTAATTTTATCTAAATATCTGATTTGCAAAGCCTCCGCTTCAATTTTCTCCAATCCATAAAAGCTTTTTAACGCTTGCCAATCTTGCAAATTGCCTCGGGTTAGTACCCGCTCAATTACAAAACGAGCGTGTTTATTGTAATCAAGTTCATTTATGTCAATATCCCAAAAAAGGGCTTTATTCAAATTTGGTTCCATTGTTTCAATATTAAATGTTGGGTAGTTGGCAAAACAAGTTGATTAGATTTATACACACCTTTTTCTCTAAACCGGTAATATTCTAATCTGCCAATATGACCTGCCACCGAAAGCGACCACAATTTTTTTCATAGTATGACAGAATTTAGCATTGTAAACGGATTTGCCCGATTGCTGTGGCCAATTTACCGCTTTTCTGCAAACTTTTCAGCAAAAAACCTGCCCGATTTAAAAGTTTTGATTGGAGGAAGGGCGGGGGTAGGCGTGCACTTTTTAAAAATATGGAAAAGATGGGGGTTTGAGCAATTACAATCGGTTCTATGGCAGTAAAACTGTTGCTTTGTTTATATTTGCAACCTGAACTACTTAACGCGGTTTTATACTTTTCGCAATAAAAATTGTGTACCCAATATGACCAAGCAGGAATTCTACAAAATCCTCGATACCCAACTCAGCAGTATTGTAAATGAAATAATTAGCTATAATGAAAAAAAAACTACAATTAGTGTTTTGACACTTTAATTTTAATTGAGTTCATAAAATTAAATGGATAGAACAGTAGTTTAAATCATAGCGTTCTTTGCGAATTACATAGCGTTCTTTGCGGTTTTTTCTTTTACCGCAAGGTTCGCAAGGGTTGCGCAAAGGTCGCTATTGGTTAAAAATATTGTTGCTAATGTTTTAGTCCCGAGTACTCGGGGTTGAATTAAGTTCATAAAATTAAATGGATAGAACATTAGGAATTTTATGTAATGAAATGGTCTTGGCAATCAATCCTAAGGATTCTTCACCCTGTTCAACCCCGCTTTTGCCTGTTGTTCTATGCTGTTGCGGTACTCGTGGTTTTTGTACTCCATGGCTTTGCGGTAGTAAAAAGTAGCGCTTGGGATGTTGCCTTGCTGTTCGTAAATTTTACCCAGTTCCAGGCAGGCTTTGGGGGCAAAATAGTAGGGAGCGTCTTTACTTTGCAAAATGGTTTGCTGGTAGCAGGCAATGGCGGTGGGGTATTGTTCAAGTCCGTTGTAAATACGGCTTTTGCGGTAAATATATTCTAATTTTTGTGCGGTGGTGTTTAGTTGTGCTTCGGGTATTTGTTGCAGCACTGTCAGCGCTTTAGAATAATAACCGCCATCAAACAGCAGGCGTGCCTTTAGCAGTTGCGGGTGGGGCATTTCGGTGGTTTGGGCTGCTTTATGGGCTTGCTTGTCGGAGTCGGTAAACTGTTTACCCCGTTCCAGGGCATATTGCATAAAGGTGCGGTATTTATCGGGCCGGTTTTTAAGCAGGTAGTTCCAGGCAAGTTTCTGGTAGGCATCTTTTACGTAGCTGCTGCCTTTAAAGTTGTTTACAAACTTAAACAGGGGCGCATCGGCATCGGCATCAAGGCGGTTGAGTTTGCACACGCCTAAGAGGTAATCGAGGTAATAAAACGGGGCAAAGCCATTGCCCGATGGTTTTTGTTCTAAAATGGCAATAGCTTCCTCGTTATGGCCGGTTTTAAGGGCAATATCGGCGGCGGCAAAGCAGTTGAGCAGGCTGGTTTTGGCGGGCAGGCCGGCGGCAATTTGCCAGGCTTTACCGGGGTTTCCTTGCAGGTGCAGCAGCAGAAAGGCGTACAGCACCAGCCCTTCTTCTCTGAAAAGTTGGTCTTGCTGTTGTTGACCTTTTTGCAAAAACTGTTCAATTTCTTTCATGCCCCGGTCAATGTTGCCTTGCAGCCCCATGAGTTTCATGCTCCATTTAAACTGTTCGGGCACGGTTCCTATAATGGCATGTATGGCGCCCAGAGATTTAAGGTTGGGGTAAAAATCGGGGTAAAGCCGTTGGTTTTCCGACAGTAGTTTGTAGGCTTTCTGAATTTCCCAGAATGCTTTCAGGTATTGTTCAAACTTTAACCGCACCAAAGCCCATTGCAGGTTAATTTCGGCTTGGGCATAGCGGTAGTAAGGCGAGTTTTTATCGGAATTTTCAAGGGCATTAAGGCGGCGGGCTTTGTTGGGTTCAAGGCGGTTAAAGGTGGTGCTTTCTTCGGTAATAAAAATTTTCAGCACATCGGCATAGTTATCAAATAGAAGGGTAAGGTGGTTGGCGGGGTTTTGCTGTTTTTCGGCGGCCAGTATTTTTTCCGATTCTTCAATTTGCAGGCTCATCAATAAGCGGTAGGCTTTGCTGCATTGCTTATTGTACTGAAAACCGGCGGCCTGTGCCGGGTTGAGCAAGGCAAGCAACAGCAAGAGGAATATATGGCGAAACAAGATGGACAATGGAATGTGGGTTAAATAGGATTTTCGGTGTTTTGGGTTGGAGCTTCTTCGGCCGGTTTGGTTGCCCGAATAAAGTAACCGGCATCGGTAAAAGCCTGCAAATGCTGTTCTACCAAGGGTTTTGCTTTGGCAAACTTTACCAGATCTGCCAGTTCAAGCAATTTGCGCAGTTTTTCAAGTACCGGCCCTTCAATGGCTATGTTCCTGAAAGCGGCCATGGTTTCATCGGTGGTCATTTCGGGCGCTTGTATCTGGTACCGGCCTTCAATATACTGCCGCAAAATATCGGTCAGTTCGCTGTAGTACAGTTTTTCCTGCTCTTGTTGCCAATATTTTGCCTGTTCCAGCAGTTTAAGGCGGTTAAGGGCAACCTCATAAGGCGGCAGCGGTGGTGCCTGCGGCCGGGTTTCGGTTGTGGTTTGGCGGATGCTGCGTTTTTTCCACCACCACCACAGCAGGGCAAGCAGCAGCAGCACAGCCAGGGCAATAGCGAAGGGGCGCAGGCGTTCCCACAGGGTAAGGGGCAGGTCAACCGGCGGGGCAATGTCTTTCATTTCCGATAAAGTATCTACTTCGGGTTCGCGCACGGTAACAACAACGGGTGAGGTTCTGATGCTGCCCGTTGAACCTGTTTGTGTATTCCGGTAGTTAAAATTAAGGGGTGGCAGGGCAAGTTGGCCGGCATCAAAGGCAGTAAGGTTTATTTTTTGGGTTATATGCAGCGCACCTTCGGGCGTTTTTACCGTGTCGGGTTTCAGCACACCGGTTACTTCAAAACCGCCTAATGTGTCGGGTATTTGGGGCCAGTCAAAATGAATATCGGGCAAACAGGTAGCATCAATGGTTAGCACAAGGGCATCGCCAATTTGCATGAGTGTGGTGTTTGGACTTATGTTTACCGCGGGTGGTTGTGCCTGTGCCCTGCCAAAATTTGTAAAAAAGACAACTGTCAAAAAAAAGAAACAGCGCATCATGCCTGAAGGGGGTTAATTTCGGGGCAAATTTAGACTTTTTGCACCAATAAGGGTAAAGATTAACCTAATTTAAGGTTTTAGCGGCAAAGTAGTACCTTCGGGTTTTTATAAGTCTTTAAAAAACAGGGTAAACACCCCTGTGCCGCCCGCCAATTTTTTGGTACCCCTTTTTGTTTTTAAACAAATTAACTTTGTGCGGTGTTACAGTCAAACGCTTATTTACTAAAAATAACCACTCCATGACACATTTATCAGAAGGCACACCGGCTCCCGCATTTACCGCAACCGACCAATTGGGCAACACCGTTTCATTGGCAGATTTGAAAGGTAAAAAGGTGGTTCTGTATTTTTACCCAAAAGATGATACCCCCGGCTGCACTGCCGAAGCCTGTAACCTGCGCGACAATTACGAATTGCTTGGCCAAAAAGGATATACAGTTATTGGCGTAAGCCCCGATTCGGTAAAATCGCACCAGAAATTTGCCGATAAATACCAACTGCCCTTTACCCTGCTTGCCGACCAAAACAACGCCATTGCCAACGCTTACGGCGTTTGGGGCGAAAAAAAGTTTATGGGTAAAACCTATATGGGCATTCACCGCACTACCTTTATCATTGACCAAAACGGCATCATTGAAAAGGTAATAACCAAGGTAGATACCAAAAGCCACACCCAACAGTTGGTATAAACCCGCAATATTGCCTTGCTCCCTGCTTTTTTGCAACACAGCGCCTTCAACTTGTTGCCCGAAACCATATTTTTGCATGCAACACAGAAAAAAAATTTTTTCTTTTAATTTGGTCTTTTGCCCGACGTCTTTTGCAGCCGGTTTTTACGTTTAACCTGATAAACCGGTAATTTTGTGCCGGAACTTAAATATTTTTCAATTTTATAAACTCACTGGAACATGACCAAAAAAGTACTTTTTCTTACCTTGCTTTTGTTTGCTTCTTTGGCAACCCTAAACAGGCAATACGCTCATTCCAACTCGGCGCAACCGCCGTTGGGCAGAACCGGCGCTCCCGGAGAGTTAACCTGCGCCACTTCCGGCTGCCACGGCGGCGCTCCCAATACAGGTCCGGGGTCGGCAACCATTTTCTTTGCCGGCGATGGCAGCGGCTCGTCATACACTCCCGGCTCTACCTATGTAATAGGCGTGGTTATTAACAACGGCGGCGGTACCGGCTCGCGCTATGGGTTTGAAATGGTTGCCCTCAACAGTTCTAACCAAAGTGTGGGTACGTTCATTGGCAATACCCCAAATTTTACCGCAACCGCCGTACAAAGCAGCACCAACCGGCAATACATTTTCCACAAAAATGTGCCTAACCCCAATGCCGGCAACTTTACCATGCAATGGACAGCGCCCGCTACCGACCAAGGCCCCATTACCTTTTACCTGGCAGCCAACTCGGCAAACGGCAACGGCTTAGGCTCGGGCGATTTGGTTTACACCACTACCTTGCAAATTCAGCCGGTGCCGGTAGGTATTGAAACCGCGCTGCAAAACAATACAGGCACAATTGAAGTGTACCCAAACCCGGTTACCGGCAACACCGCCAATATAGCTTTTGCTTTAGAAAAACCGCAAAACGTACAAATACTGCTTTACCACATTAACGGGCAACTGCTGGAAACCCTTTATACCGGACAACAGCCTGCCGGAAACCAACAGCAACAAGTTGCCATAAACCGCAGCAACTACCCCGAAGGATTATACCTCCTTGTGTTGCAAACCGAAACCGGCGCTACCCAAACACAAAAAATCTGGTTAAAATAAACCATTTTTTTCAGCGTTATAAAAAACCCCCGTACAAAAAAGGTGCGGGGGTTTTTTTGTAAATCAAAACTGTGTACCTTAGCAGTTCAAAACCTTAATTGTATGTTCAAATACTGCGTATTTACTTTTGCCTTGCACTGCACACTTTTATTGCTTTTTTGCAGCCCCGCCAATGCACAAGACCAAAACAGCAAGGTAACCAACACCTTTTATACTACCCGCCTCATTAATGCGCAAACCGTTGAAACCGTACCGGCAAAAGCGCTCGATATTCGCATAACACACCGTTTTAATGATGTGGGCGGTGAACGAGGAGGCATAAAAAACCTGTTCGGGTTAGATAATATTACCGATATAAGGCTTGGTTTTGAATATGGCGTTACCAACAACCTTACTTTAGGCATTGGCCGCAGCAAAGGCGCATTTGGCCCCCGAAACCTGATTGACGGATTGGTGAAATATCGCTTCCTTCAGCAAACTTCCGATAACGGCATGCCAATTTCGGCTACCCTGTTTGCCAATGCTGCCCTCTCTACCATGAAAGCCGAAACGGTAAATCTGGAAAGCGAAACCTCTTTCCGGAAATTTGCCCACCGGCTAAGCTATAATGTGCAACTGCTTATTGCCCGAAAATTTGGCGACCATTTTTCCATACAACTCATGCCCAACATGCTTTACCGCAATTTTGTGCGCCTGGGCGACGAAAACCTGCTCTTCTCTCTTGGCGCCGGCGCACGGGTGGCCATTAACCAACGCTACGCCATTATTCTGGACTACTACCAGTACTTCTCTAACTACCGCCGCGATGTAAACAAAGATGCCGGCCCCAACGACATTAAATATTACCCGCCGCTGGGCATTGGTTTGGAAATAAAAACCGCCGGACACGTTTTTCACCTCAATTTCTCCAACTCGCCCGGGGTTATCGAGAACCAGTTTATACCCTACACCACCCGAAACTGGTTAGACGGCGAGTTTAGGCTCGGATTTAATATTTCAAGGCTGGTAAAATTTTAATGCCCGCCCTTTAGTGCCGCCCGTTTACCGCAGCAGCCGGTTTATACCTGTATGTGTACTATTTTAAGGTAAAATCTTGAACCAAACCATGCAAAATTTTACCTCAAAACCTTAAAAAAGGCACCTCTAATTTCCCTTCGCTTGCAGGGAACTTGTCCCGATTGCTCGGGAACTTGTCCCGATTACTCGGGAACCTGTCCCGATTACTCTGGAACTTGTCCCGATTACTTGTGGGGGCAAGGGGGGGAGTTTTTTATTTACGACAATAGTTGTTTTGGAGAACAAATCGGCTCTGCAATGACGGAGCTTAAATTACCTTACCGCAACAGGGTAACGTTGCCTTTCACCAATTCCATTTGCCCCTCGTCATTTTGGTATTCCAGTATCCAAACATACACGCCAACGGGGCAGGGTTCATTTTTAAGGGTACCATTCCAGCCGGCGGTTATGGTGTTGCCCGTAAATACGCGCTCGCCCCAACGGTTAAAAACGCTGAAGGATGCCGCAGGTGTTGTACAGTTATAAACCGGCGCAAACACATCGTTCACCCCGTCGGCATTGGGGCTAAAGGCATTGGGAACCAACAGTGTACAAGGCAGGGGTTCCGGTGGCGGCGGCGGCAGGCAATCATTAACCGTTACGCTTACGGCGTCGGTGGCGCTGCCGCAGGCATTGCTTGCGGTTATGGTATAAACGCCGCTTTGTCCGGCAACAAGTGTGGGTTGTGTGCTGCCGTTTTGCCAAAGGTAACCGGTGGCATTGGTGGCGGTGGGGGTAATTGTGGCAGTTTCATTCTGGCAAATGGTAATATCGGGTCCGGCATTTACGGTTGGCAGTTGGTTATAGCTTGCCGTTACGGTATCGGAGGCGGTGCCGCAGGCATTGCTGAGCGAAACGGAATACACTCCTGTAGCAGCAATGGTAAGGGAGGGTTGCGTACTGCCGTTGCTCCACAGGTAACTAACCGATGCATCGGGCAGTTGTGCGTTCAGCAGCAGGGTTTCGCCCGGGCAGAGGGTAGTATCGGCGGCAAGTTGTACAAAAGGCGAGTTCAGGTAACTTACCGCTACTGTATCGGTTGCGCTGCTGCAATTGTTGGCAATTTGCACCCAGTAAGTTCCGGGCAGGTTTGCGGTAAAAGTTGGGTTGGTACTGCCGTCTTGCCAAAGGTAGGTTACGCCGGCGGTGGTGGCATTAAGGGTAAAAGTATCGGCATTGCAGAGTTGCAGGTTAGTGCCAAGGTCAATATTTAAAGATGTGCCAAGGGATACAGTTACCGTATCCGATGCTGTGCCGCAGGCTGTTGTTACGGTTACACTGTAAGTGCCTGCCGTATTTACCGAAACAGAAGGGGTAATGCTGCCATTGTTCCATACATAGCCGGTTGCGCCGGCCGTGGCGGCATCCAGCACCAAACTTTCGCCCGGGCAAAGGTTGGCATCGTTGCCAAGGTTTACCACAGGCAGCGGGGTAATGTTTACCGCAACGGTATCTGCCACCGTGCCGCACTGGTTGCTTATGCTTGCCCAGTAAGTGCCGGCGGCAGTGGCGGTAAAATCGGGCAGGGTACTGCCGTTGTTCCAAAGGTAAGTGGCTTGTGCATCGGGAATGGCAATGGCAAACGATACGGTTTCACCTTCGCAAAGCGCAACATCGGCGCCCAAATCAATAGCCGGGTCAATTCCGTAATCTATGGTAATGCTGTCGGTTTGGGTGCTGCAACTGTTGGAAATTTGCACCCAATAGGTTCCGGGGGCGTTGGCGGTAAAAGTTGCCGATAAACTGCCGTTTTGCCAGAGGTAAGCAGTTGCGCCGGTAGTATTGGCGTTAAGGGTTAGGGTTTGGCCGGGGCAAAGGGTGGCATCGGGGCCAAGGTCAACATCGGGCAGGTCAGAATAGCTTACGGTTATATCTTCAAACACCACGCCGCAAAGGTTGGAAACCTCTACCCAATAATTACCCGGTGCCGAAACGGTAAAGGTGGCGGCGGTGCTGCCGTCTTGCCACAGGTACAGCCCGTTGGGTACGGTGGCATCAAGGGTAAGGGTTTCGCCCGGACACAGGGACACGTTTCCGCCAAAGTCCACCACCGGCGGAAAATCATTGGTAATGGTGATATTGTCTGATGCTGTTCCGCAGCTGTTGCTTACAGAAACGCTGTAAACGCCTGCCGTTGCAGCCGAAAAAATTGCGGTGGCGCTGCCATTTTGCCATTGATAGGTTACCGGTCCGGTAACGGTGGCATTGGTTGGTGCGGCATTAAGCGGTACGGTTGTGCCCTCGCACACTGTTAAATTAGCGCCAAGTTCTATAACCGGCGGCTCTAAGTAATTAATAATAACACTGGCATTGGCGCTTCCGCATTGGTTGCTGATGGCTACCGTATAAGTGCCGGCTGTTGTAACGGTGTAGGTAGGGGTGGTTTCGCCGGTTTCCCATTGGTAAACGGTTCCGGTGGCGCCGTTGGTAGGCGCTGCATTCAACACGGTGGTTTGCCCGGTGCACAGGGTTTGGTTACCGCCCAAATTAATATTGGGCGCCTGGTTGTATGCAATGGCAACTGCATCGGAAACGGAATTACAAAGCCCGCTAACGGTAACGCTGTAGTTGCCCGGCGAAGCAACCGTATAGGTGCTTGCAGTACTGCCATCTTGCCACAGGTAGGTAAGCGAATTGGGAATTACTGCCGAAAGGTTAATGGTTTGGGTGGCACAAATGGTTTGGTCTGCCCCTAAATCTACCCCGGTAAGCAGCGGGTGAATGAGCAGGTTTTGGGTGTTGGTTTCCGATACGCCGTTGGTTAAGGTAATGGTAAGCGAAACGGTGTAGGTTCCGGGCGCCGAATAAGTATGTGTGGGGCTGAGCAGGGTAGAGGTGTTGGCAGCGCCCGATGCCGCATCGCCAAAGTTCCACAATACGGAAGAAACAAAAGCGGTATTGATGATGGTAAACTGTGTGGCATTGCCAAAGCAGGTATTTTCATAGGTAAACGGCGATGGTTTGAGGTAGCTTTGCACAAAATTGGGCAACCCGAAGTTGGAAGTTTTTCCGTTGAGGTTTACCCCGTCATCTACATAACCGCAGGCAACGCCCGGGGTATTGGGGTTGTTAATAACCCCCAGCCACTCCGACTCGAAACGGGCAAAGTATATTTTACCATCGGTGCCCAGTTGCAAACCACCGCCAAACAAACTGCCCGATGTACCTACCAACGTTGCCGAACTTACTATGGCGGCATTGGAGCCTGCCTGTAAGTTAAACTGAAAAATTTGCGGGCCGCCAAAACCATACTTTGATGCATAGAGTTTGGTGCCATCGGGCGAAAACTCAACGCCATAGGCATTGGTATAGGTTGCCGGGGTGGTAATGGCATTGGAAACCGCACCGGTTGAACTGTTGAAGTCAAAAATTTCAAACAGGTTCATTTCTTTTATGGCCAACGCCAGCTTGTTGCCCAAAGGCGAGGCTTTCATATACCCGGCCGAGTTGCCGTTGGGCGCTATGCTGCCGCCGGTATGTACACTGCCCACATTGCTTATTACCGGCGATGCACTTACACCGGCAGCCGTAACCAAATAAGCATGAAAAGCATCAGAATCCCATTCGTGCGTAATTACCCAAACATCAAAATTGTTGTTGTGTTTTACCGCCGTTACTTTTTCTGATGTAGGGGCTACCAACGGCACATTTTTTACAAATACATCGCCCAAACCGCCCTGCAAATTCATGTCCACCATAGAATACCGAAGTCCGTTTGGGCCGCCTTCTTCATCTACGGTAAAAATATAGTAAAGCGTACTGCTGCCCGGCTGCGGCACAATAATGGCCGATTGTGTGGAAGAAATATCGCCCATAAGCCCGAAACCGTTGGGCATTTGCAGGTGGTTGCGGTTAAAAACCCGGTTTCCGCCCGTATAAAACAAAAGTTGCCCCGCAGCATCGGAAATGGTAGCGCAGCCCTCATCGGTGTTCAATACACCGTTTGTGAGGGCTACCGGTGCGCCCGGATTAAAGTTGAGGCCGGCAAACTCGCCAAAATACCAGTTTTTAGTTTCATTTTGGGCATATACCGTGCCACATATAAGCAGTAAACCACCCAAAAGATACCCGGTAAAATTTGCGAGCAGTTGGTAAGTTCTCATGTGTTGAAGTGTGTAGAAAAAGACCCGAATGTAAGCAATACAGGCAAAGATACAAAATGTATTGCCTTTGTTTTAACTCAAACAGCGTTTTTATTGCTGTGCGGCTTGTTTTAGGCTTGCCAATGCGTAAAACAGCGATTTTAAAAGCGGGCGGGCGCTTTGTTGCGCGTCTGTTTCCGCCGTTTTGTAAATACCAATCTTTTTGCTATTTTTGTGGAACTGTGTAATGTTGTAAACGTTAACTATTGTTGGGTTGCCTGCTAAAACTATTTGAAAAATGATACCCGATTTTCAAGACCTGTCAATAACCAACCGGCTATACACCTACGCCGATTACCTTGCCTGGAATTTTACCGAGCGGCTGGAACTTATAAAAGGTAAAATTTATAAAATGTCGCCTGCGCCCAATCTGGAGCATCAGGGCATTTCTGCCAACCTCTTCGGAGAAATTTATGCTTATCTGAAAAAACAACCCTGCCGGATATTTTCTGCGCCGTTTGATGTGCGGTTGCCGCTGCCTTCGGGAAAAAAACAAACCGACAAGGAAGTTTACACTGTTGTTCAGCCCGATATTTGCGTGGTTTGCGATATGTCTAAACTCGACCGGCGCGGCTGTTACGGCGCTCCCGATTTGGTGATAGAAATACTGTCGAGGTCAACTGCGGCCAAAGACCTTACCGAAAAATACGCGGTGTATGAGCAAAGCGGGGTGCGGGAGTATTGGGTGGTATTTCCTTATGAGCAGATAGTGCAGGCGTATGATTTAGATGAAAACGGCCGTTACCTGCTCCGGAAATCCTACACCCGCAATGAGGTAATACCGGTGGGCATTTTCGGCAATTTTGGCATTACCCTGTCCGATGTGTTTGAAGAAAAAGAAGAAGAACATTTTTAACCTTATGACAACAGAACTGCAAACCCTGTTACATGCCAACCGGCTATACACCTACGCCGATTACCTTGCCTGGAATTTTACCGAGCGGCTGGAACTTATAAAAGGTAAAATTTATAAAATGTCGCCTGCGCCAAATATGGAGCATCAGGGTGTCTATGAACTTATCGGTTCCTTTATATAACTTTTTGAAGGGCACTTCCTGCCGGGTATTTTCTGCGCCGTTTGATGTGCGGTTGCCGCTGCCTTCGGGAAAAAAACAAACCGATAAGGAAGTGTACACTGTTGTTCAGCCCGATATTTGCGTAGTTTGCGATATGTCTAAACTCGACCGGCGCGGCTGTTACGGCGCTCCCGATTTGGTGATAGAAATACTGTCGAGGTCAACTGCGGCCAAAGACCTTACCGAAAAATACGCGGTGTATGAGCAAAGCGGGGTAAAGGAGTATTGGGTGGTATTTCCTTATGAGCAGATAGTGCAGGCGTATGATTTAGATGAAAACGGCCGTTACCTGCTCCGGAAATCCTACACCCGCAATGAGGTAATACCGGTGGGCATTTTCGGCAATTTTGGCATTACCCTGTCCGATGTGTTTGAAGAAAAAGAAGAAGAACATTTTTGAATCTGCTAAAACGGATACCCTATTGCCAGGTTAAGGTTGGTATTGGTGCGCAGCCATTTTTTTTCAAACAAATTTTTAACCGGCCATTGCCCGCCGTTGCTCAAAGATGGGTTGTGTACAGGCACACCCAAATCAAAGCGCATCACAAAATAGCTGAAATCGAGGCGGATACCGGCGCCGGTACCAATAGCAATCTGTTTCCAGAAAGTATCAAAACCAAAGCGGCCGCCCGGGCGGGTAACAATGGGTTCCCCTGTGTCGGGGTTGGTACCCGAAGTTTCGTTGCGCAGTGTCCAGATGTTGCCCAAATCGGTAAAAACAGCGCCTTTCAGCATGGAAACAATAGGGAAGCGCCATTCAAAATTGGCTTCTAATTTAATGTCGCCGGTACGGTCAAACTCGTCAATAACAATGCTGTCGGGCACGGCATAGGAGCCAAAACTTCCGGGTCCGATGCTTCTTATACGAAAAGCCCTTACACTGTTGGGACCGCCTACAAAATACTGCTTCACATAAGGTAAAACCGAAGAGTTGCCATAGGGCACTCCTACTGCCACATTAAAGCGCGAAACAAGCGAATTACCTCTTGCAAGCAGGTTATAATAGCGTATGTCAAATTCGGCGCGGGCATAGTGTGCATAAGAACTGCCCAAAATTTTTACCTGCTTATCCTTGTCAATAGCTCCCGACACTTTCAGCAGCTTGTCGGCAGCATACAGGATATTGCCTGCCAGGTCAAAACCGGCTTTAAAGTAAATAAAATTAACAGCCTGATTGATGTTTTGGGTATTGTAAATATAGGCATAATTACTTCCTGCAATAATTTGCTCTTCAAAACTACGGCGCAGAAACGAGTTTTGCGCAAGTTGTTCTTCAAAAGCGGCTTCTTTGTTGCGCAAACTGAGCAAACTTGCCGAAACGGGGTTGAAGAGGTGTCTTTTGCGGCTGTTCTCGTTCCAGTCGTAACCAAAATTAATGTTAAACGAGTTGAGTGTATAAAAGTTAATGCGGCGCAAATAACTTGCACTAACGCGGATATTGGTTTTAGGCAAAAAATACCTCGATTGATTTCGGAGTTTAAACGGCACAATAAATTTGGGCACAGCCAGTTGCAACTCGCCGCTTAGGTTAAGGGTGTTTATGAGTGCGTTGTTGGCAATTTCCGATTTGCGGTTTTGGGGGTTTAGTTCCAAGCCTGAAAAAAGGGTAAAGCTAAAAGCCTCTGCTCCGCCCAGCAGATTTTTGTTTTTATAACTAAGGGTTGCAGCCGTACCCAACAATGAACTGGTGGCAGCACCCAAAACACTTTGCTGTGCCCGGTTGTTTAACTCCACCTCGCCCGAAATGCCCATCCGGCGGGCGGGTGTAAGCAAAATGCGGCAATTCAGCACAGGGTTGTTTGCCGAAGTATCGGCTTTTTCAAACTTAACGTTTACAAATTTAAACACACCCAATCCAAGCAGGTGGTTAAGGCTGTACTCCCAGTTTTTTTGCGAGTATAAATCGCCTTTTTTCAGCAGCAGCACTCCTGTAATGGTATTGGGGTTAAACCGGTTTTTATTGGAGGTAATGTAATGGAAATTGTTTACCGCCAATGTATCGGTATATGCCGATGGCGGTTTGCCCACTTCGTAATCGGGGAAAATATAAACATTGTTAATTCTGTATGATTTGTGCTTGCCGCCGCCGGCAGGCGGTTTTACCTTTAAATATACATCTATGGTTCTTGTGCCTTGTGTACTATCCAGTTCAAAAAACAAATCTTTTGAAATAAGGTCATAATATCCTTTGCAGTGCAGTTCGTAGGCAATGCGGTTAATTTCTGCCTGCAGTTTATCTACGTTAAACTCCTGTTCTGTTTGAATAAGCGCCTGTGGTTGCATTTTGCGCACCAACGAGTTAATGGTATCTATGGTATCGGAAGGATAGTATATGTTTTTAATTTTATAAGGGCTGATGGCTGTTACATTATAGGTAACCTGCGACCGTTTGTTTTTTTCTTTGGTGGTAAAACTTACTGCGTTGTTGAAGTAGCCATGGTTAAACATATATTGCTGCATATTGCGTTTGGTGCGTTCAAGCAGTGCGGTATCGAGCAATACGGGCGGTTCGCCAATTTTTTCGTTAAGCCATTTACCAAATCCCTTTTTTTTGTTTTTTGTATGGTTGTAAACTGACAGTTTAAAACGCAAAACGCCCATCATTTTTTTGTTGGGTTTGGGGCGCGACAGGGCGTAGAGGTCTTTTTTTACCGTATATTTATCGGTTATTAGCGCAGCGGGGTCAATTTGTATTGAGGTGGCTGTATGCAGGCTTTTTCCTTGGGGTAAATGCTTAACGTTGCTGCACGAACCCAGGAGAAAGGCCAGGTACAACAAGGTAAGGATTCGCAATTTAAATAACAGGTTGTTCAAATTCATTTACCGCCTTTAATAGTTGAAACAAAACAGGGTGGTGGCAAAGCAGCACAAAGTTACAAGATTACCGGCAGTTATGCCCGCAAAACCAAAGATAGTATGATTTCGAAACAGCAAATTAAGTGGATACAAGCGCTTAAAATTAAAAAATACCGGCAACAACACGGGGCTTTTATTGCCGAAGGCGAAAAAATTGTGCCCGAAATGCTGCAATCTTCCGTTCGGCCGCTTGGAATATATGCCCTGCCCGATTGGATACAGCAACACGCTGCTTTGTTGAAACGGCATAATTGCCTGCACATTGTACAGGAAGTAACCGAAAACGAATTAGGTAAAATTTCGGCGCTCGAAACGCCAAACCGCGTGTTGGCCATTGGCAGCATTACCCCCCAACAACCCGAAGACACGGTATTGCAACAGCATATTTGTCTGGTGTTAGATGATATAAAAGACCCCGGCAATTTAGGTGCCATTATCCGCACTGCCGATTGGTTTGCCATTCCCTATGTATTTTGCTCGCCCCAATGTGTTGATGTTTATAACCCCAAAGTAGTGCAATCTGCCATGGGTTCGTTGTTCAGGGTAAAGGTGTTTTACCAACCTTTGCCTTCATTATTGCAAAACTACCGCCACTTACCTGTTTATGGTGCAGTACTCAACGGGCAAAATGCCTATACCACCCATATACCTACGCCCGCGTTGCTGGTTATTGGCAGCGAATCGCACGGCATTTCCGGTGCGGTGTTGCCTTATATACAACAAGCTGTTACCATTCCACGCCGGGGCGGCGCCGAGTCACTCAATGCGGCGGTAGCTACGGGCATTTTGTGTGCACTGGCATTGGGCAGGTAGTGTTTGGTGGGGCAATAAAGTTGTTGAGCAAGTGGTATGGGTTAAGCAAACTCGCTCAATTCCAACCATCGGTCGGTTTTGGTATCGAGTAGTTGCACCACCTCGCTCAGGCGGTTTGCCCATTGCATCAGTTCATCGTGGCTGCCGCTGCCCCGGTTAAGATGTTGTGATAGTTGTTCTTTTTCAGCTTCTAATTGTTCAATTTCTTTGCCAAGTTGGTCAAACTCGCGCTGCTCTTTAAACGAGAGTTTAGTTTTAGCCCTGTTGCCGGTGGCTGCGGCAGAAAGTTCATTGGGCTTATCGGGTTTGGCTGTTGCTGCGGTTTTTTCTTTTTCGGCCAACAATTTTTCGCGTTCGGTCTGTTCTTCATCGGCTTTTGCTTCGCGGTAGCGGCTGTAATTGCCGGGGTAATCGCGGGTTTTGCCATTGCCTTCAAACACAAAAACGTGGTCAACCAATTTATCCATAAAGTAGCGGTCGTGCGACACAATAACCAGGCAGCCCTCAAATTGCAACAAATAATCTTCCAGCAGGTTAAGGGTAATGAGGTCGAGGTCGTTGGTTGGCTCGTCTAATATAAGGAAATTGGGGTTTTTCATTAAAATGGTAAGCAGGTAAAGCCTTCTGCGCTCGCCGCCGCTAAGGGTAGATGCATAGTTTTGGTGCATGCTGTAGGGCAGCATAAAATGGTCTAAGAGTTGGGCTGCCGTATAATATTTGCCCTTTTTAAGGGGCAGAATTTCGGCAATATCGCGCACAACGTCAATAACCCTTTTATCTTCTTTCAGTTGTAAACCCTGTTGGGTATAATAGCCTGTAACCAAGGTTTGCCCAATCAGTATTTTACCTTCATCGGGTTTTTCAAGTCCGGCAAGTATATTGAGGAAGGTTGTTTTTCCGGCGCCGTTTTTACCCACAATGCCCACGCGGTCGCGGCGCTTGAAAACGTAGGTGAAATCGTCTAATATTATCTGGCTGCCAAAACGTTTGTAAAGGTGATATATTTCAATGGTTCGGTTGCCAATTCGGGCGGCATTCATGCCATCAAAACTCAGCTCGTCGTCGTTGGTTTTCTGGTGGGCTTTTTCTTCAATATGGTCAAAGGCATCTATTCTCGATTTGGCTTTGGTGGTGCGCGCTTTGGGTTGTGTGCGCAACCACTCCAGTTCTTTTTTCATGAGTTTTTGCGCCTTTTCGGTTTCAACTTTCATATTTGCCTGCAATTCGGCTTTTTTTTCTAAGTAATACTCGTAGTTGCCGCGGTAGCGTTGCAGGGTTCCGTTTTCCAGTTCTACAATTTCGGTGGTTACATTGTTCAGAAAATAGCGGTCGTGTGTTACCAGCAACAGGGTAAGGTTGGTTTGGCGCAGGTACTCTTCCAGCCATTCAATCATTTCCAGGTCGAGGTGGTTGGTTGGTTCATCCATAATAAGCAAATCGGGTTCCTGTATTAGCACACCTGCCATGGCTACCCGTTTTTTTTCGCCCCCCGACATTTCGCGTATGGGTTGATGGAGTTTGGTTATTTTAAAGCGGCTGAGTATTTGCTTTATTTTGGTATCGTAATCCCATGCCTGATGATGTTGCATGGCTTCAATACACTGTTCCAGCGTTTTTTGCGTTTGTTCCGATGGGTGTAACTCGTGTTGCAGCAAGGCGTTTTCGTAGCGCTGTATTACCGCAATTACCGGGTTTTCGGTGTGTAATACCGATTCCAGTACGGTGTCGTTATCGTTCAATTGCGGGTCTTGCTCAATATAGCCCAGTTTTACCCCTTTTTGCAGGCGTACTGTTCCGTCTTTGTCAGAGGAATCAAGCCCCACCAAAATGCGGATAAGCGATGATTTACCCGCACCGTTTCGGGCAATAAGGGCTATTTTTTGTCCCTTGTTAATACTAAAGTCAAGGTTTTCAAACAATACCTTAACGCCGTAAATCTTGGTAAGGTTTTCTGCCAACAGGTAGTTCATGCTGCAAAGATACAGTATTTGGCCTTTTTTATGGCAGCCTGCGGGCGAAAGGTTATACTAATCATAACAATGGGCAAACAGAAATTTTTACCATTTCCGTAAAAAAAGATGACCTGCCGGACACCCGCCGGCAAACCAACGGCATCTTTACCTTTGAAACCCTGCAAAAGGCTTAAAACACCGGCAACAAGCGTACTACACCACCCATTTTCACGTTAAACTAAGCGTAAACCATACCCTGCGTGACCGAGGAACAACTCATAACCCAATGTATTGCCGGAAACAGGAACGCACAACGCCTGTTATATGAACGGTTTGCCCCAACCATGTATGGGGTTTGCCGCAGGTATGTGCAAAACCAAACCGATGCCGAAGACGTATTGGTAACCGGTTTTTACAAAGTGTTTGCACATTTGCCCGGTTTTGAAGCCAAGGGCAGCCTGGAAGGCTGGATAAGAAGAATAATGGTAAATGAAGCGCTGGCCTTTATACGGCAACAAAACGCCAAAAAAAATCTTACCTGGGATGAACTTGACCCCACATATCAGGCTCATGCCAACGAGCATACCGATGACAAACTAAACGAAACAGAAATACTGCAACTGCTGCACCACCTTCCGCCCGGATACCGAACGGTGTTTAACCTCTATGCCATTGAAGGATACGGGCACGAAGAAATAGCAGAAATGTTGCAAATAAGCATTAATACCAGTAAATCACAACTTTTAAAAGCGCGTCGCATGTTGCAAAAACTCCTTAGCAGGGTGGCATAAAAAACCCAGAGTAAGGCGTTGTGGTTGCCGGTTTATACTGTGCAACCCCGGCAGACGCCACACTTACAGCTATGGGTAAATATAAACATACCATAACCCTGGTAATTGAACACAAAAGCAAGTACCGGCAAGTTATTTTGTACCTCACAGCGGTTAGCCCGCTGCCAATAGTTAAACAAATACAGGCAATGAAACTGGAAGATATAGACCAACTTTTTAAAAACAACGAAAGGCAGTTTGACCAAATGCCCGGCGAACAGATTTGGGCACGATTGGAGCAACGCCTTGCCGAACAACCCGTTGCCGGTGCACCGGAGGTGGGAAAAGAGTTGCCGCAAAAGCAGTTCAGGCTTCGTGGTTTCTGGCGCTATGCTGCGGCAGCAGTGTTGGTTTTGGTGGTGTTGTCGCCGGTGGCACTGTATTTTTTGGGCATAACCCAAAAGTCCTACCAACAAATGGCGGTAAAAACCGCAACAGAACAACCCGCAAATATTGAACTCATAAAACCTGCCGATTCTGCCTCAAACTCAGCACAGGTATATACCGAAGAAAGTAGCCTGCTTAGAAGCGCCGAAGCAGATAACTACCCCGATGAAAGGAACAAACCCGCTGCCGCCAATCAAACACCCGATGCAATTACCTATTCAGCCAACTCAAGCGCATCCAACACCGCCGCAACCGCAACCAAAACAAGCGCAGCCAAGCCGGAAATGCCCGAGGTAAAACAACGTAGCGCACCTGCCGGACAACCGCCTGCAACCGTTACTTTTGTGCCGCCCCCAACTTATACTTTACCCCAACCGCAGCGCAGCCAAAACGTGGCATCGGGCATTAACACATCTGAGGGCAACACCATGGCTAAACATCCCCTCCATGAAGATGTAATGTCGAAATCTGCCACCGTAATACCCCCTGTAAACCCACCCCTTGCCGACCTTGCCTATTCGCGCTATTACATAGGCCTTGCCCAGGAAGGTTTACAAGAAAAAGAGCAAAACCTGCCCAAAGGAAATACCTCCTACGACTACAATGCTGCTCCGCCCGTAACCAATAACTCGGGTAAACCATTTATGGCACCCGCCGATGCAACGCGCGATAAAACAAAAACCACTACCCAAAAGAAACAAAGCACAAAACAGATTGCCCCGGCAGCCGGCAGTAAAGATGATGCACCGGCCGGCATTACCCTTGCCGGCATAGCATGGCTTTGGGGAACCTGGAAAACCACCCAAAACAACACCATCATTACCGAAAAATGGCAGCCGTCGGGCAAAGCCGATATAAGCAGCATGGTAAACGGCAACATCCTGTTTGCCGAAACCGCCGCCATGAAAACATCGGGTAAAGGGCTTGTTTACAACATGTTCAACCCTCAGACAGGAAGTAGCGCAACCTATCAGTTGAGCGCTTACGCCACAATAAACAACTTAATATTTGAAAACACAGATAGTTCCGGCACTTATCCGGGTACTATTGCCTACCATCTTGTTTCAAATAACACACTGTACGTTACGTTTACCGGCCTCAACCAAAACGGGCAGCTGCTGCAAACCACGCTTTTGTACCAAAAAACGGAATAGGCTGTAACACCGCAGCCCGGCAACTTTTTGTGGTGTGGTAACTCTGCCAACAAACAGCCCGCTTTTTTGCTTCGGGGTATAAAATTACCAACCGTTTATCTTTATGCCATGCCTTGCGTCTAACGTTTTGTGCGTTTTCCATACAGCACATCATATCCGGAATATTCTCTGTTCACTTCATAAACAAATCAACAAACCATGAAAACCATCTTATTAACTGTGTTACTTTTTACCCTTGGCGCCGGAAACTCGTGCAGCAACCGCGAAGCCCAAAGCAGCGCCTTGCACTACTCCGATGCCGACACCGCCTCCATGGCAACCGATACCTCAAGAAACCAACAAAACGCCGCCGCAAAAACCGGCAACAATAACTCCAACAGCGTGCAGGTTGCCATACTGCTCGATACCAGCAACAGCATGGACGGATTGATTGACCAGGCAAAATCGCAACTGTGGAAAATGGTGGGCGAACTTGCCCTTGCCCGCGACAAAAGCGGCAATATTCCCGACATTGAAATTGCCCTGTATGAGTATGGCAATGACGGCTTGCCCGCAGAAGGCGGCTATATCCGCATGGTATCGGAATTAACTACCGACCTCGACCTGATTTCGGAAAAACTGTTTGGCTTAAAAACCTACGGTGGCAGCGAGTTTTGCGGACAGGTCATTTCCAAATCGGCCGACGACCTTAACTGGACAACAAACAACGATGTGCTGAAGGTTATTTTTATTGCCGGAAACGAAGAATACACCCAAGGTCCCGTTCATTACAAGGATGCCTGCAAAAAAGCCGCTTCAAAAGGCATTATCATTAACACCATATTTTGCGGCCCAATGGAAGAAGGCATAAACACCCAATGGAAAGACGGAGCCGACTGTGCCGACGGCAGATACATGAACATAGACCAAAACCAAACCGTTGCCCATATTGACGCCCCGCAAGATGCCGAAATTAACCGCCTTAACCAACAACTGAACGATACCTATATTGGCTACGGCAGCAGCGGTAAAATGCGCAAAGAAATGCAGATGGAACAAGACCGAAACGCCAGTCAGTACGGCAGCGCCAATGCCGCACAACGCGCCGCTACCAAAGCCTCCTACAACTACAAAAATTCCTCCTGGGATTTGGTAGATGCTGTTGACGAAAAATCGGTTGAGCTGGAGAAAATGGATAAAGAAGATTTACCCGAAGAAATGCAACACCTTAAACCCGAAGACCGCAAACTCTACCTCGAAAAAAAGGCCGCCGACCGCCGGGAAATTCAATCTCAAATAAGCCGGCTCAATGCCGAACGCCTTGCCTATATTGCCGAAGAACAACGCAAAATGGCCGAAGCAAGCCCCACTAACACCCTTGATGCAGCCATCATTAACACCATACGCACCCAAGCCGAAAGCAAAGGCTATCTGTTTGAAAAAAAATAAATGCCAAGCCATGAAAAACTATATTTTATACCTGCTGTTTTGCCTGTTGCCGGCAGTTTATGCCCATGCCGGCGGGTTAATGGTAGTAGCCCCCGAGGGCAGCAACTGGCAACCTCCAATACTGGCAGAACCCGAAATTTGGCCGCCGCGCCGCCCCATACCGCCGCCACCCGATTTTACCCCTTTTCAATTGGAAGTGAAATCGGAAAAAGCAGCAGTGCAAATTGACGGACAAACCGCCCTTACCGCCATTGACCAGGTGTTTTACAACCCGTCGGGTATGCGTCTGGAAGGCTATTTTTTGTTTCCTGTACCTACCGCAGGCGTAATTGCCAACTTCTCTATGTTTATTAACGGAAAAGAGGTAAACGCCGAACTGCTCGATGCCAAAAAAGCCCGACAGATTTACGAAGATATTGTGCGCCAAATGCGCGACCCCGCCCTGCTGGAATACAGCAAATGCGATTTGTTTAAAGTGCGCGTGTTTCCAATAGAACCGCATGCCGATTTGAGAATAAAAATTTCGTACAGCGAAATTCTTACCCGCGAAGACGGCACCACCGAATATGTGTATCCGCTCAATACCGATAAACACGCCGCCAAACCCGTGCAAAACCTGAGCCTGGACATTGAGTTGCATAGCGCAGAAAACCTGAAATCGGTTTACTGCCCCACACACGAAGCCGAAATTGTGCGCAAAGGCGACCACGATGCGCGTATTGGCTACGAAGCCAAAGACGTTAAACCCAATTCCGATTTTAAACTGTATTTCGGAACAGGTAAAACCGAAATAGGCGTTTCGGGGCTTTCCTATAAAAACAATCGCGAAGACGGATTTTTCCTGCTCTCCATCAGCCCGGGGCTGGAAGAAGAAAATGCGCCCGTTGTTGCCAAAGACATCACCTTTGTTTTAGACGTTTCGGGCAGTATGGCGGGCGAAAAACTGAACAAGGCCAAAGAAGCGCTGGCGTTTTGCGTAAATAACCTCAATGCCAACGACCGTTTTAACCTGGTGCGTTTTTCTACCGAAGCACGCACCCTGTTTGATGATTTGGAAACCGCCTCAAAAACCAACGTGCAGGAAGCCCTGCAATTTATTGACGACCTGAAACCCATTGGCGGAACCAATATTGACGAAGCGCTGGAAAAAGCCCTGAGCGCCAAAACCCGCTCCGACCGCCCTTACTTTGTGGTGTTTATTACCGACGGCAAACCCACCGTAGGTATTACCGAAGAAGATGCGCTGCTGAAAAAAGTAAAACAAACCAATACCGCCAATATACGCATTTTTACCTTCGGAATAGGCGAAGACCTTAACACGCACCTGCTCGATAAAATTACCGAAGCTACCCGCGCCTTCAGAAGCTATATTTTGCCATCGGAAGATATTGAAGTAAAAATTTCCAACTTCTACACCAAAATCAGTTCACCCGCACTTACCGACGTTAAACTGTCGTTCAGTCGCAATTTTTCGGTATATGAAGTGTATCCGCAAAATTTGGGCGACCTTTTCCGCGGCTCATCGCTTACGGTTATGGGGCGCTACAAACCCTACGGCAACGAAAAAGCAACGGTAAATTTAGAAGGCAAGGTAAACGGGCAACCCAAACGCTATACCTACGACCTTACCTTTACCAATTCCGACACCAAAAGCGAGTTTATTCCGCCACTGTGGGCGGCCCGTGCCATTGGCTACTATTTAGACCAGATAAGGCTGCATGGCGAAGACAAAGAATTGGTAACGCAAGTGGTGGACTTGGCAAAAAAATACGGCATAGTAACCCCCTACACCAGCTACCTCATTATGGAAGATGAAGAGCAGTGGGTGCGCCCGCCCCGACCAACAGACCCGCCCCGGCCAATACCGCGCCCAATGCCTTTTGAAAAAAACAGCACGGGAATGAACGACTACTCCGAAATGAAACAACGCGAAGGCGCCGGCAGTGTGCGCTCCAGCACCGAAGTACAGGGCTTGTCGAAAGCCGAAAACATAGACCAAACCCGGCAGGGGCAAGACCGCATGAATTTACCCGATGACGGAACCGGCAACAACATGGTTGCCAACCAATACCGCAACATACAAGGCCGTGCCGTTTACCAAACCAACGCCAACGCATGGATTGATTCGGAAGTGTATAACCAAACATCGGCAAAAACAAACCGCGTGCAGTTTGCCTCCAAAGAATATTTTGAACTGCTGAAAAACTACCCCGAAGTGTCCGACTTCCTGTCGTTGGGCAGAAATGTGCAGTTTTACCACAAAGGCAACGTTTATGAAATTTACGAGTAGCACGGGGTTTTAATTCTGAGTTGCTTCATCTGAAAACTCTGCCATAAAACAAAAAAAGGCAGCCTCCACGATAAGGAGGCCGCCTTTTTTGGTTTATGGCAATAATCTGCTTAACGGGCACGTGCCGAAATAGTTACCACACAATCAACACCGTTTATGGTAACCGTTACGGTTTGGCCAACTGCGCCAACCAAATTGCTGCAATTAATACCAAAACTGCCGTTTGCCTGTGCAGTGCCGGTGGCAGTATGCCCTTGCGAGTCTTTAACGGTTACTGTAGCGCCGGCAGGTGCCGCGCCGGGTCTGCCCACACATACGGGACCGCCTACCGATGCACCGCGCCAAATGTAAGCAATGCGCGAGCAGTCAACAGCGGCATTGTTGTTGGCGCCGCCTGCGTTGCCATTTACCGCATTGCCGCCGCCCGGGTTGACGGGTTGTGCAGGCGGTGTTTGGGTAGTGCCTGTACTTGAACCGGCGCCTGTTCCGGCAGCATTTCCGGGGGTTGTAACAGTTCCCGGTGTGGTGGCGGTTCCGGTTTCGTTATTGGTGGTTGAGGGGGCAGAATTGCTGCCGCCGCAAGAAAAAACAGCGGTAACTTCTATGCAAACGCCGTTTACTTTAACGGTTACTTTTTCACCCAATCCGGCCGATAAGCCGCCACAGCCTATAAAGAAAGAGCCATCATCATTGGCGTTGCCGGTGGCTTTGTTGCCTTTACCATCGGTTACTTCAATGGAAGCGCCGGGAGGCACAGCGCCTTTTGCGCCAATACATATTGCGCCGCCGGTGGCTACCGTGCCTTTTTCGTAGCAAATTTTAGAGGCATCAATACCTTGTGCCACAACCGTGGTAGCGGCAAAAACGGTAAACAAACTAATAGCTAAAGCAAACAAACAAAACAAACGGAAAAATGATTGCGTTTTCATGATTAAAGATTTATTGGATTAAGAATTTTTTTGTTTTAAAAGAATGAAAGGCATTTGTTTTAATTCCCATGCAGGTTATTTACCTTCGTAAATCCGTTTAAAAACATCAGACCAGCGTTTGCGCGCATCATCGGAAGAGAAGGCTTTTTTCATGGCTTCTTCGTGCGATAATTTTTTGTCTAAGGCGCGGGCAGCCGAGTAGCGGTCGTAGCCGGGAATAATAAGTTTGGGCAACTGGTCGCGTTTGGTTATTGAGTCGTAATCAATATCATCGGGGTCGTAATTTGCAAACGAGGCGTTGCTGTTTGCAGATGGTAGCGGGTTGGCAGTTAAACCGGGGTGTGTGGCGGTTATTTCTGCGGCATTGGAATTGGCGGTTGTTTGGTTAAAACCGGTTAAACCGTTTTGTGCGTGAGCATTGTGGTTCTGAAACAAGAAGGCTGCGGTTAAACAGGCAACCAACATGACAAGGGAAAAGAGCCGGGTTTTCATGACAAAATATTTTGAGTTGAAAAAATGGAATTTTGAAAATTTTTATGCTAAAGGCTAATTCTATAAAGCGAAACCGAAAGCGAAGGGTTTGGGTTGTTTTTGGCTATCAGGGTTGCAAAGTCGGCGGTGGCAATGCTGAGGAACATTTTTTTACCCATTCTGAAAGCTATTCCCATCGGAAATCTTACGCCGTTGGTTTTGTTGTAAAGCAGTCCGCCGCTAAGATTTACCCCGTTATCGGGCACCAATTGTGCGTTTACCCCTGCCGAAACCGTATTGGGTTGGTACAGTTCAGATTGTTCAGAAAGCGGCAAAATCCAATCGGCATACAGGTTGAGGCGGCGGGTAAGCCGGTAGTTAAGGTTTGCGTGCAATTTGCCGTTTTGCTGGGTTACAAACCGGTTTCCCTCTTCAAAGCCCAGCATATCATACACATGCCCTGCTTCATCGGAAAAATTATATGATTCAATACCTTCGGCCAATGTGTCAACAGGTGCGTTTTGTGCCATGAGCACTTGTTTGTCCCAGGTAAGGCGGCTTAGGTTAAGTATGGCAATGCCGGCCTGCAATTTCCGGTCAATATTAACCGATGCGCCAAAACTGAAGCTGTACCCTTTTCCGGCACTCGAAAACAGGTCTTTTGCAAAATTGCCCAACACCGAGTCTAAAGAGCCGTAGTTAATATTGTACAGGTTGGCAAAAGCCGAGTTGCCGGTGGCGGTACTGTCGGCAATATTGGCGTTAAAATGCCCTATACCCCAGAGGTAGGTAAAATTAAGCCCGGCATACACTTTTACGGCATCGGTTTCAAAGGCGCTTCGGCCATAGCTGATGCCGGCATGGCGGGTATGGGTGTAAAACAGTTGCGACTGAGATTCGCTGGCAACGCCATTGGAGTTGTAGAGCAGGTCTTGCTGGTTTTCGGCACCGGGTTGGCCGGTGTTGAGCAGGGTTTCGGTCATATCGGGTTGAAGGTTAAAACGTCCGGTAATTTTATCGGCAACCTGCAATGAAAATCCGCCGTATTTGGGGCTTGCCCAGGAACCCGATATCCAGTTCATCTGTACATCGCCGTTTAATTTAAAGGGTTGCCCTTGTTGGGTATTGTTGTCAATGTGTTCCATTGCCGTTTCGGAAATGTTTTGCTGCGAGAACATAGATTTGAAAATTTCCTTTTTTGGCAAGGCGTTGCTGTATGAGTTGAAAGAAAACTGCAGCAAGCCAAAAGAACGGGTTTCTTTTTCAACCATACCCAAACCGGCCGGGTTAATTATAGATGCATCGGAAGTAGTTGCAATAGCAGTGCCGCAGCAAATAACCCTGCCATCGTCAAAATACAGTTGGGCAAAACAGGGTTGTGTAAGCGCAAAAACAACCATTAAAAGGCAGTAGGCGGGGTAAATGCAACGGGTTTTCATGGCGTCGTGTTTTAATTGGTAAGTGAATAGTGGTTTTTTATGGCTTTCAAACAACAAATGCCGGCGCGGGCAAAGGGTGAATACCCCAAACGCAATTTTTTTGATTTTTTTTTGGGCATTCCATCCGCTAAATACTTGCCTGCAAAGTCAAAACCTGTAAATGCGGCCGCTTATTAAAAAAATACAGCCCGACACCTGCAAAAATTTACAGTTTTTGCCTAATATTGCCCGGTAAAACATTGAACATGCCTTACAACTATATTATACCATGAAACACATTGTTATTCCTACCGATTACTCTGAAAACGCCTTTAATGCTTATGTATTTGCCATTAACCTGGCTACACAGGCAAAGTTTGATATTACAGCGGTTCATACTTATGAGCTTCCCATAATAGACTCCCGTGCGCCCCGCTCGGTAGCCGAGTCGATTATTGAAACCGAAATGCAAGACCAGGAGCTGTTAAGGCAAAAAGAACTGGCAAAAATGCGCAGCAAAGCCGCCGAAGCCGGGCTGGAGGGTCAGCCCTGCGACCTGATAGTAAGAAGCGGAGAAATTGTTGAAGAGGTGTGCAATGTAGTGGAGGAATGCGGCGCTTCGCTGGTGGTTTTGGGCACAAAAGGAGCAAGCGGTTTGCGCGAGGTGTTTTTGGGCAGCAATGCCGCAAAAATTATAGCCGAAGCCACCAGTCCGGTATTGGTAATACCCGAAAATGCTACCTTTAAGGGAATTAAGAAAATAGCCTACTTTACCAATTTTGATGAGTATGACATAACCGTGCTGGAAAGGGTAATTGCCTTTGGCCGCCCGTTTAACGCCGAAATTCACCTGGTGCATGTTGATTTTTCGAAAGACGAAAACAATACCGCCAACCTGCAAACCTTAGCCGAAGCGGTAAAAGGCATGAGCGATTTGCCCGTTTATACCGAATTAATAAGCAAGGAAGACCTGTTAGACGGCATGTTGGAGCACATACACAAACATGCTACCGATGTGGTGGCCATGCTTACCCACCGGAAAGGGTTTATAGCAAAACTTTTTTCGGTAAGCCATACCCGCGAAACGGCTTTCCATACCGAAATACCGTTGCTTTCTTTCAGAAAAGACTAACAGCTTTACCATTTTCTTACTACCTTCGGGTTTGCTGCGGTAAGCGTTGCAACTGCTTTTCAAATATTTTTGCAGTTGTTTAGGGTAATACAATTACACAGACTTTAATTTACATCAAACTGTTATAATTGAGTTTTCTGTTTGGTTGTTTACTCTTTTGCAGGCAGCGGAGGTAAAAAGTGAAGTAATTTTTTGTATCTTGCAATCGAAACTTGGTTTCATAGCTGGTAAGGTGTGCATATTTTGTTTGCCCGGCAGCAACACATTGAACAGAAATTTTGCGGTTTCGGATTAAAATTGTTGCGGGCACATACGGTATAAAGTAGAAATCAGAAAGCTTTATCGGAGAAAATTTATGGAAAATGGGGTGCAGTTTACAGGGTTAAATAAAAAATGGTGGCTGTTGAGTGGCGCTACTATACTGCTCTTTCTTGTTTCATTGGTTATTTTGCAATTAGGGCAGCGCACCGGCAATCTGACTGCTGTGGCCGGCAATGTTAGCCGGCAGTTAGACAAACAAGAGAAGGATTTTTACCGTTTGCTGGATAATGACAATCTTTTACGCCGGGTAGCTACCGATTCTTACACCAATGAAGACCTTGAACTGTTAACCCAAAAACCATACAGCATTTTACTGTATCAGAACGGCCGGTTAGTGTATTGGAACAATAACGAAATAGTGCCCGAAAAGCCATATTGGTATGAAGACTACCGCCCCGGTGTACGCTACGAAAAGTTTCAGAATGCCATTTACCAACTTGTTATAAGGCAATATCAGTCAAGCGGTCAGGCATCTTTAAGCGGTATTACGGCTGTGGCGCTGTTTCCGGTAGAATACCGATACGAGATAGAGAACCAATACCTTACCAACAGGGTAAACCCGTTGCTGGAGGCGCCCGGCAATATTGCCTTCAGCCTCACCCAAACCGAAAATGCCGTAAGAACCGGCAATACCACAGCGCATACCAGTTTATACCTTCATTACCGTCAGCCGGTGGCGGAAGGTGCGGTAAACTGGGCAGTGGTAATCTTGCAGGTTATTGCCTTGCTGCTGGTATTGTTTATGCTTTACCGTGTTGCAAGTTATTTATGTGCCGGCAGGGGCTTGGCAGATGCAGCAGTATTTTTAGGCATTACCCTTTTTCTGCTTCGGGTTATCTGTACCCTTACCGGCATTCCGCATACACTGAAAAATGTCTCTCAGTTTGCCGAACTGCCAAACGGAACACCCTTGTTTCCGTCTTTGGGAGATTTGTTGGTAAATATGGCCCTGATAGCCTTGTTTTTGAGTTTTGTGTACCAAAACAGCAAAACACCTAATTCCGGTGATGTTTACCACAATGCCAACGGCAATGGCAGAGTGGTAAAACTGGTAAAATTTACCGCCGGATTGTTGCTGGCAGGCTTTGTTGCGCTGGCAATTATACAAGTGCTGTACTTAATGGTTTCCAATTTTAATGTATCGTTCGACCTTTCGGCCTTTTCTGCTTTTGATTTAAATACACCTGCCGCCCTTATTACTATTATTTTTCTGTTTGCCTCTTTGTTTTATGTGTTGCAACTGTTGGGGCTGTATTTTTCAAAAATTCCGGTTTCCTTTTTACACAGGGCGGGTGGAGTTGTTTTTTGGTGTGCAGGTTATGCCGTTTTGTATGCACTGCACCTGGCAACCCCCATGCACCTTATATTGTTGACCGGCATGGCGCTGTGGTTGCTGTTGATGCCATTTTTACAAATACCTGCCAACCATGTTTTTTTAAACTTTAAAGGCGTAGTCTGGGTTTTGCTTTTTTCGGCATTGGCTACGCTCATGTTAACCTATCAGTCTTATAGTTATGAAAAACAGGTGCGCGAGCGGTTTGCCAAAAAAAAATCCATACAGGAAGATAACACCCTGGAAGCCAAGTTTACCGGCATTGCCAAGCAAATTATGCTGGAAGATGAAATAGTAAGAAAGTATTACACAAGTAAACCCCTGCTGCCATCTGACGAACTGCTTAACCGCATTAAAAAAAAGTATTTGCGCGATTTTGCAGATAAATACAATATTAAAAACATATTGCCTTTTAATGTTGACGGCTATTGCCTCGATGAGAAAAACAGGCTGGTTTATCTGAAAGAATTTAACCGGCGCATTGGTGCCAACAGCATTAACACAACCAATAACTATTTGTACCTCATACCTAACGAAATAAACGGGTACAATTACCTTTCCAAATTGCCGGTTTTTCAGCCCGAAGATTCGGTGCTTGCCCCCATCGGGTATTTAATAATTGAAATGGAACCCAAAACCGGCAGAACCGAAAGTGTTTATCCCGAACTTATAATTGAAGACCGTTTCAGGGAAACTAAAGGCGTGGAAGATTACAGCTATGCCATATATCAAAACAATGAGATGGAAATAAACCGCGGCAGCTTTTCTTACCCGTTGCAGCAACCATCTGTTTTTAAACCCGATTCGGGCGAAGTTGCCACTTACATAACCTACAAAGGCTACTCGCACCTTATTTACCAACGCCCCGGTTCCGATACGTCAGCAAACAAAGCAATTAAGGAAGACATACGCCCGCCGGCCAAAATTGTGGTGATTTCTAAACCCGATTCTTTTTTAATGCCGCTTATGTCGCTGTTTGTGATGTTTATATTAATTGCATTTATTTGCGCATTTTCAGTAATACTGCTTAATGCTGCTTTTAATATAAAAAAGGGCAGGGAAGTACTTAGACACATAATTTATTCTACCCTGCAACGGCGCATCAGTTTTAGTATGTTGGTGTTGGTTTTTCTTACTTTTATTCTTGTGGGCTTTGTAACAATTCGCTCGTTTTACCAGCGCTCTACCGAAAACCACCGCGCACAACTTATGCAAAAGCAAAAAGAAGCTCTTGCCACCATAGAAAATATGATAGAGGCAACGGTGCACAGGCGCAGTATTCAAATGCAGTTAGACAACAGCAGCCTTGGTACCATTGCCGAAACACCCAAAATTGCCAGAAACGATATACTGAATAACACCGATGATATGGCCGACATGCTGCGGGTAGCCTCGCGCATATACGATATTGACATGAACCTGTATGATAATGCCGGCCAGCTTATAGCCTCATCACAGCCCGATATTTTTAACCGGGGGCTGTTGTCGGGCCGCATGAACCCCTTTGCCTGGAACCAAATGGCAAAAGAAAAAAACAACCAGTTTATTCAAAACGAACAAATAGGCTCCCTCAGTTACCTTTCGGCATATATACCGGTAAAAAACGAAGTAGGTAATGCCGTTAATGCCTACCTTAACCTGCCCTATTTTGCCCGGCAAAAAGTGTTTAAACACGAACTTTTGGCCTTTATAGGGTATCTGCTTAATGTGTATCTTATTATGTTTATTATTGCAACCCTGTTGGCCATTTTTACCGCAAGAGAACTTACCACCCCCTTGCGCCTTATGAGCAACAAACTGAAAGATATTAAACTTGGACAAACCAATGAACTGCTGCACTGGCCGCATAACGACGAAATGGGAACATTAGTAGAGCAGTACAACAAAACCATTATTGAGCTGGATAAAAGCGTGAAAAAACTGGCAGAATCTGAACGGCAATCGGCCTGGAAAGAAATGGCCCGGCAAGTGGCACACGAAATTAAAAACCCACTTACCCCCATGAAACTAAGCATACAGCATTTACTCAGGGCCTCGCGCGATAACCACCCCAAAATAAAGGAAATGACCGAAAGAATTGCCAAATCGCTCGTAGAACAAATTGATATACTCTCTGATATAGCAACCGAGTTTTCTACTTTTGCCAAAATGCCCAAACCCAACAATGAACTGGTAAATATAAAAGAAGTGCTTAACAATGTGGTTACACTGTATGATGACAGTATTCATATTCAATACCCGGCGCCACACAAAGATTTTATGGTATTTGCCGACAGAAGCCAGTTGTTGCGCGTGTTTACCAACATCATTAAAAACGCCATTCAGGCAATACCCGACGACCGCGAAGGACAGGTACGGGTAACAACCGAGCAAACCGCCAACAGCGTGATTATTGCCATAGCCGATAACGGCATTGGCATACCCAAAGAACTGGAACAAAAGGTTTTTGCCCCCAACTTTACCACCCATAGTTCGGGAATGGGGCTGGGATTGGCCATGACACAAAACATTGTTCATGCCGTAAACGGCAAAATATGGTTTACCAGCATAGTAAATGAAGGAACCACCTTTTTTGTAGAACTTCCACTGGTTAAAGCAGATGTGGAAACCATGCCGCCGGCATTCTTAAACCAATAACAGCGCTACTCTACCGGAACCGGCTCATTGAGCATGGCCGGCTCAATAGAGTAGGTAATGCCGGTGTTGCAGTTTTTTTGTACAACCCCTTTTACCAAAACAGCATACAAATAGGTTTGCCGGCAAAATACTCCGTGGGGCGCACGGTATTCAAATACCTGTTCAATACTTACCGCATCGGCATTTGCGTTTCGGGTGGTATCTTTTACCAACGACTGATAGTTTTCAAAACCGCCAAGCCTCTTTACTATATTGGGCAACTGAAGGCATTTACACTGCTGTTTGAAAAAACCATTGGCATACGTTTCCATTTCACTCAGCATCCGGGTTTCCTGTGCCGCAATTTCCGTATCGCATATTTGTATTCGCCGCGTTTCCAATACATTCAGCGTTTGCGTTATGGGGTCGGCATATTCGGGGTTAATTATTTTGTCGAGCAACAATTTACATTGGTCAATAAAACTGTTTACATCGTAAAGTGTGGTTATCTGCTCGGGCATGGAAAACTTTACCGTATTTAAAAACTGCAAATACAGGTTCATATCCCGAATATTGTTTTGCATAGGGCAGCGGGGGTATTTTTCTACAAAACCGGTAAGTTGCTCCATAGCCGTTTCAACGGTTTGTTTGCTGCTCTGTTCCGTTAAAACCAATTGTTTCAGTTGTTTAAAATCTTCGTACTCTGCCAGCAACCGCTCTGCCTCTGTTTGGTAACTGCCATGCAATTGCTCCAGCGTGTCGCGGTGCGCATCTTTCGGAAAAGCGGCGATAAAAGTCTTAATCAACTCCATGGCCTCTTTGCGTAAAGCAATAGGCTGCTCATAATCCGGATACCCCACCGAATCTATTTTGCCTATCAGTTGCTCAATTTGCAGGTACTGTGCCTGCTCTTTATTGCTGCAACCGGCCATAAAAAGTAACAACAAACCACACCAGCAACATAATAAATTGCGCATACTATTGCGTTTTACATTAGTTCAAAACATTAGTTGTATCTCAAAAGTTTCAATATACAGGTAATTTCTGCAACATTGTTTGTTTTTATGAGAGAGATGCTTAGTTTTGCAACACTTTTAACCAAAGCCTCTCCGGTACTTAACCGCTTGTTATCATCTGAAAAGTAATAAAAAAACACTATAAATGGCAAAAGTACAGTGCTATAACTGCAAAAAAACAACTCCCGTAGTAGCGCCCAAATACCGGTGCAAATTTTGCAACTACCCCCTCAATAAGTACCAGGAGCAACCCGATGAGCCGCAAGAGGAGGTTG
>MTCR01000044.1 GCA_002212725.1 Sphingobacteriales bacterium TSM_CSM
TGCGACAGCACGGCAGTAGTAGAAGTGCTGCCAGGCATTCCCCCACTCTTTGAGGTGGGGCAAGGGGGGGAGCTACAAATTTACCCCATTCCTGCTACCACCCACCTCTGCATCCGCTACCAAAAAACCGCCGGCAATGCAGTATGGCTGTTGTACAATGCCCTTGGCAGGCAGGTAGCAGAGGTAGCATTACCGGGCAATGCGGGCATAGAACAAGTATCAGTAGCTCACCTGCCGGCAGGTATTTACTACTATGGGGTAGCGTATTCCGCATCGGGGCAGGCAGTGGCAAGCGGCAAGGTGGTGGTAGAGTAGAAATTATGAATTATGAATTATGATAGAGACGCATGGCCGTGCGTCTGTACGGGCGAGGAAAGAGGAAATTTTAGGATAAGGCACAACATCGGCATAATTTTTTTGCTATCTTTAGGCAAATAAAATCAGGTTCATCTTTAAAACGATGCCTGAAGAAGTTTACACATCTTAGCGCCCAATCTTCCTTTCATCAGTAGTTATATTTCTTACCCCATTTACCCTTTAGCCAGCGCCTTATTTCGTCTTCGCGGGGGTTGGTGCCGGGGTTGTAAATTTGGGTGTTTTTTACTTTATCGGGTAAAAACTCCTGCAGAGAAAAATTGCCTTCAAAATCGTGGGCATATTGGTAATCTTTGCCGTAGCCTAATTCGCGCATTAATCCGGTAGGGGCATTGCGCAGGTGCAGCGGCACGGGCAGGTTGCCGGTGGTGTTTACCAATTTTTGTGCTTTTCTTATGGCGGTGTAGCTGCTGTTGCTTTTAGCGCTGGTGGCAAGATATACAACGGTTTGCGCCAAAATAAGGTCGCATTCGGGGTAGCCAATTTTTTGCACGGCATCAAAGCAGGCGTTGGCCATAACCATAGCGGTTGGGTTGGCAATGCCAATATCTTCGCTCGACAGAATTAACATTCGTCGGGCTATAAATTTAGGGTCTTCGCCGCCGGCCAGCATACGCGCCAGCCAGTAAAGGGCGGCGTTGGGGTCGCTGCCGCGCATAGATTTTATAAAGGCCGAAATAATATCATAGTGTTGTTCGCCTTGCTTATCGTACAGGGCTATGTTTTGCTGTGCTGTTTGCTGCACCATTTCATTGGTAATAACCAATGGTTGTGCATCGGGGTGGTTTTGTACCACCAATTCAAGCAGGTTGAGCAGTTTTCGGGCATCGCCGCCCGATATGCGCAGCAGGGCTTCGGTTTCCTGAAGGTCAATCTGCCGCCGGCTAAGGTATTCATCTTTTTGCAGGGCATTTTGCAGCAAGGTTATTAAATGCTGCTTGTCTAAAGGTTTAAGCACATATACCTGGCAGCGCGATAACAGGGGCGCTATTACCTCAAATGATGGGTTTTCGGTAGTTGCGCCTATAAGGGTAACAATGCCTTTTTCTACGGCTCCCAGCAAGGAGTCTTGCTGTGCTTTGTTAAAACGGTGAATTTCATCAATAAACAGCAAAGCTCCGCCTTCGGCCTGCGCCTGTTGAATTACGGTGCGCACTTCTTTTACCCCGCTGTCTATGGCGCTGAGCATAAAAAAAGGGCGGTTTAGTTTTTGGGCAATAATATTGGCTAAGGTGGTTTTACCCACGCCGGGCGGCCCCCAAAAAATAATAGAAAACGGGTTGCCGGTTTGCAACATGGTGCGCAACAATCCATGTGGTGCGGTAAGGTGTTCCTGCCCAATAAAATCATCTAAGGTATTGGGGCGCATACGTTCGGCCAAGGGGGGTAAGTGGTGCGTTGTCATTTGTTTGTGGCGGTAATTTTATTCAAAGTTACAACTTTTTATGGTTTTATGGGGTAAGGGGTATAGCCTCCTTAATTTGATGTGAAATTGGTTTTTGGTTTGGGTAAATTTGGAAACAGGGAATATAATGCATGTGTTCAAAAATGGCTTTATAGTTCTAAAGTGCTTGCAAAACAAGAATTACAGACTCCCACCCTTTCTAAGGGCCTGTCCCGATTGCCCGGGAGTTGGGGGAATAACTGAAACAGCCTCACAACCGGAATTTGAAGAATTGACCAAAGAGCAAAAAAACTTTTCGGAACTTTGCGCAAAACTTTGCGTTCTTAACAATTAAAAAGGGAAAAAACACTCGCTCAAATACCAGAAAAATGCTAATTTTGTAGCCTGAAAGGACTACAAAATGACAGTTAAAGAAAGATATATAAATCCATTTACCGATTTCGGATTTAAAAAACTGTTCGGCACAGAACTGAACAAAGACTTGTTGATTGATTTTTTGAATGAAGTAGTCTTACCTCAAAATAAGAAAATTGCAGATCTCAAATATCGTAGTAATGAACATATGGGGCAAACTGAGCTTGACAGAAAAGCTATATTTGATTTGCATTGCATAAGTTTAAACGGAGAACGGTTTATAGTCGAGATGCAAAAAGCAAAACAAAATTACTTCAAAGACAGAAGTGTATTTTATTCAACATTTCCGATACAAGAACAAGCCCAAACAGGAGATTGGAATTATAAGCTGGCAGCAATATTTACAGTTGGGATATTAGATTTTGCTTTTAGTGATGATGAAGTAAGTGAAAAGAATCGAGATATAATTAAAGAAGTAAGACACGAAGTAAAACTAAAAAATCAAAAATGTGAAATCTTTTATGATAAATTGACCTTTATTTACTTAGAAATGCCCCATTTTATCAAGACAGAAGAAGAACTAGAAACAGCATACGATAAATGGTTATATGTTTTAAAGCATTTACCAAGTTTAACAGAGAGACCCAAGAAATTACAAGAACGGATATTTCAACGACTTTTTGAAGCTGCTGAGATAGCAAAATTCAGCACTGAAGAAAAGGAATTATATGAAGAAAGTTTAAAATCGTACAGAGACCTCAAAAATGTGATTGATACGGCTTTTAATGAAGGAGAAGCAAAAGGTAAGATAGAAGAAAAAACAGCTAATATAATAAAAGCAATCAAAAGGGGAAAGTTATCTATTGAGGAAGTAGCAGAAGATTTTGATGTTAGTATTGATTTCGTAAAGCAAACTATACGTGCAAGTTATAATTAGAAAAAAAGAAGAAACTGTTTAGAACAACGTACTCCCGCCCATGCGCTGCAAAACCTCAACATTAGGCTCGACAGCAGTGTACGGCAGGGAGTACAAGCGTTCTTTGCGGTTAAATGAAATGAATTCAGGTAAGAACACCACCAACTAAGGTACAACCTTAATAAGTACCTTAGTTGCGCCTTTGCCTTTTTGGGTTAAGCAAGGTTAATTGTACCGCTTCTAACATTTTTTTATGGTCAAACAGTAGTATTGCCGCTTTTTTGCCTACATTAGAGCCAAACTAAAGTGTTTTTGGTTATGGAGCAAAAATTGCAGCAAATAGCGCGCAAATTATACGAAGAAGGCATTGAAAAAGCCGAAATTGAAGCGGCCGAAATTATACAAAAAGCCCAAATGCAGGCTGCAGATATTATACAACAGGCTCAAACCGAAAAACAAACCCTGCTTACCCATGCGCAAGCCGAAGCCGAAGCGCTAAAAAGCCGAACTCATGCAGAGTTGCAATTGGTAATTTCGCGCGCAATGGAAAAACTGAAACAAGATATTGCCGCATTAATTACACAAAAAGCGGTTGACCTGCCTGTTGAACAGGCGCTAAACAGCAACGAAACCATTGCCGGGCTGCTGCCCGAAGTGGTAAAACAACTTTTTGAAGGTGGTAAAGGGCAAATTACCATACGGGTAGCGCCCGATAAAGAAATTTATGTTGCCGGCATTTTAGCCAAGCAAATTGCCGCAGTGCTGGAGCAGGAACCGGTTATTCTGCCCGATAAAAACATTGCTTCGGGGTTTAAAATTGGAAAAACAGGGCAAAACTATGTAATTTCGTTTACCGATGAAGATTTTAAAACCTATATCGGCAATTTTATGCACCCCGAAATAGCCAAAATTTTCAGAAACAATGAGTAGCCCAACGCGCAACTATTACGGATTGATAAGCAGCCTGCCCAACTTGTTGGCCGAAGGCGGCATAATGCCCGAAGACGGCAATCTGGCAACCCGGTTTGCCGATTTTATGCACCCGGCAGATGTGGCGCTGCTGCAATTGGCCTACATGCCTGCCGACCATGCCAACCTGCTCAACATACTGTATAACCGCCAGCAACCCTACCACAACCTGGGTAATTTTACCCCGCAGCAACTCAACACCCTTATTGCCCAAAAATGGTTGCCTTACCCCTACCTCGACAGTTTTTTTACCCAATGGTGGCAACACTACGGTAAAACAGAACCTTATGCCCACGCCGAAATAGAACTTACCGGCCGCTACCACCGTTTTTTGCTTGCCTGCGAAAACCCGTTTTTGCAAAAATGGAGCCGCTTTATGCTGGAACTTACCAATTTTTCGCTCCTGCAATATGCTGCGCACGGGCTGCCCAAGTTGCAAAATCACCTGGTAGCCAAAGAAGAAGTGGCATATTTAGCGGGCAAATACAGCGCCTTATCTGAACTGGAAGCGCTGATACCCGTAACCCAAACCGCAGAAATATGGAACACCGAAAACCCCATGGAACGGGAAAAATTGCTCGATGACCTGAAATGGCAGTTTATTGAAACCGAACAGTTTTTTTACTTTTTTGGCATAGAAAAAGTAATAGGCTATGCGCTGCAACAGCAAATTGCCCTGCGCTGGTACCGCCTGCGCAACCCGGGCAATGCCTTATCAACAACGGCATTACCCAACAACCCCCTTGCAGCGCTGGTTACCCAACTTATTTCACCCATTTACCAACAACCGGCTTCTACCCTATGACCACTACCGGCATTATTAAAGGCATCATTGCTAACCTGGTTCTTATTGAACCCAACGGGCCTGTGCGTCAAAATGAAATTTGCTACCTGAGCACCGGCGCCGAAAACGAAAAACTAATTGCCGAAGTAATTAAAATTAGTGGCAATACCGTATTTGCCCAGGTGTTTGACAGCACACGCGGCATACAATGCGGCACAGAAGTTGTTTTTTCGGGCAGTATGCTGGAGGTGTACCTTGGTCCAGGGCTACTCTCCAAAAACTACGATGGCCTGCAAAACGACCTCGATAAGCTGGAAGGACTCTTTCTGCAAAGAGGCAAACAAGCCTACCCCTTAAACGATACCCAACTTTGGCAGTTTGAACCACTGGCGCAGCCCGGCGCCATACTTAGCGCGGGCGACTGGCTGGGCAAAGTGCCCGAACACGGGTTGCAGCATATTATTATGGTGCCTTTTAACTGGCATCAGCGCCTTACCCTGCAATGGGTTGCCCCGCCCGGGCATTATACCATACAAGAAACCATTGCCATTCTTACCGACCACAACGGCAAAGAACACCCCCTGAACATGGTGCGCAAATGGCCGGTAAAGCTACCCATGCGGGCTTACCGCCAAAAATTGCGTCCCCAAAAACTGCTCGAAACCGGCATTAGAATTATGGACACCCTCCACCCTATGCTGGAAGGCGGAACCGGCTTTATTCCCGGGCCTTTCGGGTGTGGTAAAACCGTGCTGCAACAATCTATTGCCAAACAGGCCGATGCCGATGTAGTAGTGGTGGCAGCCTGCGGCGAGCGTGCCAACGAACTGGTTGATATTTTTGCCGAATTTCCCGAATTGGTTGACCCCCGAACCGGAAACAAGCTCATAGAACGCACCGTTATTATTGGCAATACCTCCAATATGCCCGTTTCGGCAAGAGAAGCATCGGTTTATACCGCCATGACCATTTGCGAATATTACCGCAACATGGGCTTGCGCGTGTTGCTGCTGGCCGATTCAACCTCCCGGTGGGCACAGGCGCTGCGCGAAATGTCAAACCGCCTCGAAGACTTGCCCGGCCCCGATGCCTACCCCGTTGACCTGCCCGCCGTAATTGCCAACTTTTATGCCCGTGCCGGTATGGTTGAACTCAATAACGGTAAAACCGGCTCCATAACTTTTATCGGAACCGTATCGCCCGCAGGCGGCAATTTTAAAGAACCTGTTACCGAGGCTACCAAAAAAGCTACCCGATGTTTCTATGCCCTATCGCAACGCAGGGCAGACAGCAAACGCTACCCCGCCATTGACCCCATAGAAAGCTACTCTAAATATACCGAATACCCCGAATTTGCCGCCTCTATGGCACATATTGCCGGCAACCGGTGGCTGCAACAGGTGCAACAACTCAAAAACTACCTGCTTAAAGGCAAAGAAGCCGCCGACCAAATTAATATTCTGGGCGATGACGGTGTTTCCATAGACTTTCACCTCCATTTCTGGCGCGCCGAACTTATAGATTTTGTGCTGCTGCAACAAGATGCCTTCGATACTGTTGACCAACTTACCCCGCTTAACCGGCAGCAGTTTATGACCGGGCTTTGCCTTTACATCTGCAATCAGAGTTTTATGTTCGATAACTTTGTGGAAACCCGCAGCTTTTTTAAAAAAATAATCAATGCCCTGCGGCAAATGAACTATACCCAATTTAAATCAGATGCATTCAACAGCTACGCCAATGAGGTAAACCAACTTATTAACCTGCACCTTGCCCTGCAAAACAACTGATAATTAAGTATTGCCACATGAAACTGAAACCTTTTCAAAAGCGCATTACCAAAATAGAAAACATAACCAAAGCTACCTGCACCCTGCTGGCCAACGAAATAGGGTACGAAGAACTGGCATTAGTTGACGGCAGACTGGCGCAGGTGGTAAAAATAAAAGGCCCCGAAATTACCCTGCAGGTGTTTGCCGGCGCCGAAGGTATTTCAAACTATGCCGAAGTAGTGTTTTTGGGGCAAGCGCCCTCCTTGGTGGTAGGCGAAAAACTTGCCGGCCGCTTTTTAGATGCCTATGGCCGCCCCGTTGACGGCGGCCCCAACATAGAAGGCAGCGAAACCGAAACCGGCAGCACATCGGTAAACCCGGTGCGGCGCAGAAGACCCAATATACCTATTTTTACCGGCATTGCCGGCATTGACCTTAACAACACCTTAGTGGCAGGGCAAAAAATACCCTTCTTTGCCGACCCCGACCAACCCTATAACGAGGTAATGGCTACCGTAGCCTTGCGTGCCAATGCCGACAAAATTATTTTGGGCGGAATGGGCTTAACCCATGATGACTACCTCTTTTTTAAAGAAGAGTTCAGAAGAGCAGGCGCTTTAAACAAAATTATTGCTTTCATAAACACCTCAGAAAACCCGCCCGTTGAACGCTTGCTTATACCCGACTCTGCCCTTACCGCCGCCGAGTATTTTGCCGTAAACCACAAGGAAAATGTACTGGTATTGCTTACCGACATGACCTTGTACGCCGATGCCTTGGCCATTGTAGCCAACCGGATGGACCAAATACCCTCCAAAGACAGTATGCCCGGTTCTTTATATTCAGATTTGGCCAGAATTTACGAAAAAGCCGTGCAGTTTAAAGACGGCGGCTCTATTACCATTATTGCCGTAACTACCCTTAGCCAGGGCGATATAACCCATGCCATACCCGATAACACCGGCTATATTACAGAAGGGCAGTTGTTTTTGCGTAAAGACCCCGAAACCGGCAAGGTAATTATAGACCCCTTCCGCAGTTTGTCAAGGCTTAAACAATTGGTAATTGGCAAAAAAACCCGGCAAGACCACCCGCAGGTAATGAACGCCGCTATACGCCTGTATGCCGATGCCGCCGAAGCCCGCACCAAAATGGAAAACGGATTCGACCTTACTGATTATGACCTTAGAACCCTGCAATTTGCCCGGGCTTATAACCAACAACTGCTCTCTATTGATGTAAACCTGCCTATGGAAGCCATTTTAGATACCGTTTGGCAACTTTTCGGGCAGTTTTTCCACAAAGAAGAGGTATCGGTAAAAGATGAATTGGTAAACCTTTACTGGAAAGATTAACCCCATGCTACTGCAATTTCAATACAACAAAATATCGCTGCAACAGGTGGAAAAAGGGCTAAAAATGCGCCTTGCCGCCTTGCCTACCATACGTTCTAAAGAAAGCGCCCTCAGAAATGAGGTAAAACTGCTGCGCTACAAAATAGCCGAACTAAGGCAGCATTATCAAAACGAACTTAACAGCTATGCCGCTTTTGAAGCCTTATGGCACGAGTGGGAACCCGGCCTGCTTGCCGTAAAACAAGTGCTTACACATACCGTAAGATTTGCCGGCGTTGCCTGCCCCGAATATGACCATACCGAATTTGAAATAGCGCCGGTGGCTTTTTTTACCCGCCCCCTGTGGTTTGCCCAGGGCATAGAATTGCTGAAAAGCCTGGCCGAAAAACAAATACAATTACACCTGCTCCAAACTAAAACCGTACTGCTGGAAACCGAACGGAAAAAAACCACCCAAAAACTGCACCTGTATGAAAGGGTACAAATTCCCGAACACGAAGAAGCTATAAGAAAAATAAAACGCTACCTCGAAGATGAAGACCATCTGGCAAAAGCAGCGCAAAAACTCATTAAACTCAAAAAAGAAAAAACCTGAGCATTTGTATGATTGCCCCCATGCTTAAATATGCCTTTTTGGTATATCATGCCGATTATAACCGGTTCATAGAACAACTGCACCGGGTGGGATTGGTGCATATTGAAACGGTAAACACCCAGCTTTCGGCACAGGCAGAAAAAATGATGCGGCAATTGCATAAAGTACATGAAACTCTGGCGCTGTTAAGTAAAAAAAACACCACCCAATCTGAAAATGTGCCGTTTTTGGGCGGTGAACAACTTTTGCAACAATTTGAAGCCCTTGTACAAAGAGAAGCCGAACTCAAAAAACATAAAAAAGAACTCCAAACCCAAATTACCGCCTTAGAACCCTGGGGCAATGTGCCTGCCGATGTTATTGAACTGCTGCAAAACCGGCGTGTATTTTTTCACTTTTTTGCCTGTGCCCAAAACGATTACCACCCCATCTGGAGCAAAAACCACAAAATAGCCGTTATTAACCGCCTTAACGGCAAAATTTACTTTGTACTTATTTCGGAGCAGGAAATGCCACCCATGCTGCAAGGCGCAGAATTACAACACCTGCCCGCCACCAACATAGAAACCCTTAACCAAAAATTGGCCGAGGTAACCGCCGGTATTGAGGAAATAACCGCCGGTTTTAATGCCCTGGCAACCCATTGTAACCTGCTGCAACAATATGCCATTGACCTGGAAAATGAACTTGCACGCGAAAACGCCCTGCAAAACACGCGCCCCCGGGAAAAAGGAAAACTCATGCTGCTGCAAGCCTGGGTACCGCAAAAAAACAGAACCGAACTGCTGGAATTGCTGAACCATTCTGAAACGGTTTGGGTAGAGCAAAAACCCAACGCAAACGACCGTGTACCCGTTTTGCTCGAAAACAACCGGTTTGCGGCGCTGTTTCATCCGGTGGTAAACCTGTTTTCGCTGCCCTCCTACACCGAAATAGACCTTACCCCGTTTTTTGCCCCGTTTTTTATGCTGTTTTTTGGCATGTGCCTTGGCGATGTGGCTTACGGCCTGCTCATTTTTGCGGCTGTTACCCTGCTTAAACATAAAAAACAATACCGCCAAATGCGCCCGTTGCTTACCCTTGCTCAGTTTCTGGGGGCTTCGGCCATTGCTTTCGGGTTGCTTACCGGCACAGTGGCCGGCATAGATTTGGCCAAAAGCAACATGCAGTTTTTAGCAGGGGTAAAAGGGTATTTCATTAATGTAAACAGCCTGTTTAATGTATCGCTCATCATAGGGCTGGTTCAAATTGTATTTGGCATGGCGCTAAGGGCTGCCAACAATTGGCTGCAAAAAGGGGTGCAATTTGCCATTTCGCCCATAGGCTGGATATTGGGCATTGGCGGCGGTTTGCTGTACGTGTTTACCCCTTATACCCTGCCCGCTTACCTGCTTTTGGGCGCCGCCCTGTTTTGCATTATAGCATTCAGCGACCCCAATGCGGGTATTGTAAAACGCATAGGGCTTGGCCTGTGGGATTTATACGGCATTACCGGCCTGTTTGGCGATGTTTTGTCGTATGTGCGGCTGTTTGCATTGGGTTTATCATCGGCAACGCTGGGTTTTGTGGTGAATACCATTGCCCTTAGCGCCCTGTCTTTGCCGCCTGTTTTGGGCGAACTGTTTTTTTTGGTTATTTTGCTGCTGGGGCACGGACTAAATTTTGGCATATCGGCGCTCAGTTCTTTTGTTCACCCCATCAGGCTTACTTTTGTAGAGTTTTACAAAAATGCCGGTTTTACCGGCGGCGGTGTGGAATATCAGCCATTCAGGTTTAAAAACAGCAATAACAATACACAATAAAACAATACAACATGATAGCAGAATTATTAGCAGCCTATACAGGCATAGGGTTAATGATAGGCTTATCGGGGTCGGGCAGCGCCATAGGCGTTTCTATTGCCGGCAAAACCACCATCGGCGCTCTTAAAAAGAAACCCGAAGCATTTGGTACATACATGCTGCTGAGCGCCTTGCCCGGTTCGCAGGGTTTGTATGGCTTTGCAGGGTTTTTTATTTTAAACAACAAACTGCAATCGCTCGATACCATTAGCGCATTCCAGGGGGCATCGGTATTGGCGGCGGGTCTGGCATTGGGGTTGGTAGGGTATTTTTCTGCCATTAAACAGGGCGAAGTGGTAGCACAAGGCATAGAGGGTATTGCATCGGGATACGATGTATTTGGCAAAACCATGGTTCTTGCCGTTTTTCCCGAATTGTTTGCCATTATAGCCTTTGCTGCCACTTTCTTAATCAGTGCAGGGTTGTAAGCAATGCATTTCGGGGGCAAAAGCGGTAAGTTCAAAGAAATTTGACGGTAATCCAAATCTGTTCTTTCCTGCCTTTGTCATCAATGCAGGTAATTTTGTTGCGCCCGGGTTTTGGGGTAAAAAACAACTTGCCGGTTGGCGGTGCGGGTTGCAGGTATTGTTCGTTAACGTACCAATGTACCAATTGCACGTCGTTAGAGGTGTTGCAGGTAAGCATCAGTTCGGTGTTGTCCAAGGGGTCAAGGAGGTACTCTAATCCGTTTACGGGCGAGGTAATCCGGGGGGCATTGCCGCTAAAAAGGCGGTCGCAATCAGGGTTATGCTGGGGTATTTTTTCGTAAGGAATGCCCTTTTGTTCGTAGAAAGCTACAATTTCGGGCGGGTAAAGGGGGTATTTTTTCTTTTTATAGCCGGTTTCGGGTAAACAGGCGGTGCAATAGCTGAAACTGCTGTCGGCCGAAACAAACATCTCTTTCTGGTGGTGGCACATTTTGTTGGTTGAAATCATAGGCAGGTAATAATCCATTACGCGGTTGGTGCAGTCGGGTTGCGGCAACAGGCCGGTTTCGGAGCAAACCCAGCGGTATTCCAGATTTTGGGGAGGGGCAAACCAATCGCTGCTGGGCGAATAATTAACCGTATTAAAAATTTCGAACAACAATGGCGTGGCGGTGGTTGCTCCGCCTAATTCGGGCACTCCCTCGCCCGAAAAATTACCCACCCAAACGCCAATGGTGTAGTTGGCATTATAGCCAATACTCCATGCATCTTTGCGGCCGTAGGAAGTGCCGGTTTTCCAGGCAATTTTGGGCAGGCTTTTACTGCTTTCAATGCTCTTGGGTAAATCGGGGCGGCTAATCCGGGTAAGGTTTTCGGTTATTACATAGGCGGCCTGTTCAGAGAAAAGTCGCACAGAACTGGTATCTGCAGGTTCGTTCTTCAGCCAACTTACGGGGTAATACAAACCTTTGCCGGCAAAGGCGGCATACAGTTTTACCAATTCCTCCAGGCGCACACCACACCCGCCCAAAGCTAAAGACAAGCCCATTTTGCTGCGGTCTGCCTGCACTTGCTCAAAGCCCGCTTTCGACAACTGTTCAACAAAGTAGTTTACCCCCAATTCGTTCAGCACCTGTACCGCCGGAATATTGAGCGAATATGCCAACGCATCTTCTATGGTAACACTGCCATTATAGGTTCCATCAAAATTTACCGGCGTATAACCCGAAAAATTCGACGGCACATCGCTTACTTTCAGCTTGGGCGTAATTATGCCCTTATCAAATGCCAGCGCATATAAATAGGGTTTCAGCGCACTGCCCGGAGAACGCACGGCCTTTACCCCGTCAACCTGGCCGCCGTCTTCGGTATTGGCAAAATCGGCCGAACCCACGTATGCCTCCACTTCCATGGTGCGGTTGTTCAGCACCACTACCGCCGCGTTGCGTATATGCTGGTAATACAGGCGCTTAATGTAATTGCCTACCATGGTTTCTGTTTTAAGCTGGGTATTGTAATGCAGGTTGGTTTTAATAATAGGCACATCGGGAAACATTTCCTTCATGCGCCAGGCAAAATGCGGCGCCAGTTTGGGCGCTTCCAACCTGGCTGCATTAATAGGTTCCAACAGGGCATCGTCAATGGCTTCTTTGGAAAACAGGCGCGCCCGGGCAAAGCGTTGCAGCCATTTATTGCGGGCTTCGGTAAGTTGTGCGTTGTTTTTGCCAATTTGCAGCGAGGTAGGACGATTTGGAATAATAGATAAAGCGGTAATTTCGGCCAAACTTAAATGGTTGGGCATTTTGTTAAAATACAGTACCGAAGCCGATTTTACCCCTTCAATATTACTGCCGTATGGCACCATATTGAGGTAAAGCTGCAAAATCTGCAACTTGCTGTAATGCCATTCCAATTGTATGGCGCGCAGCATTTCAATAATTTTGTTGCCGTAGGTGCGCTTTTTGGGTTGCAACAAACGGGCTACCTGCATGGTAATGGTGCTTGCCCCCGATGTTCGCTTTCCGTACAGCATATTGTAACCCAATGCCCTTGCAATAGCAACCGGGTTTATGCCATAGTGAAAGTAAAAATATTTGTCTTCTTTGTAAATAAGAGACTTGCGCAGTTCGGGGGTTATTTCGTCAAGCTCGGTCATCATGCGCCACTTGTCGTCGCGGGTAAGAAAGGCGTATAAAATGTTGTCGGCTTTATCGGTAACAATTTGCGAGTATTCAACCCTTAAACTTTGGGGCGGCAGCATCATATCGGCAAACAGTGCCAGGCAATACAAGGCACAGGCGCCAAAAAGCAAACGTTCGTTGCGGCGGCGGTTCTGTAGCCGCTTCCCAAACCATTGTATCTGTTTTTGTAGTATATTCATGCCGTTTACTGCTGCCTTTACCTGCAAAGATAAGGGTTTTGTGCGGTAATTAAATTTTGACCAAAACCTTTGTCTTTCACACAACCCGTTTTTAAAAAACCTTTCATCAAATACTTGCCTTTTGTTTTAAATAAACGGTTTTGGTGTTAATTTTGGCGCACATTTTACTAAACCATGCACCTTATACAAAAAATACTGATTGCCAACCGGGGCGAAATTGCCCTGCGCATTATGCGCACCTGCACCCAAATGGGCATTGCCACCGTAGCTGTTTACTCCGATGCCGATGAAAATGCGCTGTTTGTTAAATATGCCGATGAAGCGGTTTGTATTGGAGGGCGCAATGCCTCCGAATCATACTTAGACCAACATAAAATACTTGAAGCAGCTAAACTTACCGGGGCAGATGCCATACACCCCGGCTACGGTTTTTTGTCTGAAAATACCGGTTTTGCGCAGCGCTGCGCCGATGAAGGGCTTATTTTTATTGGCCCCAATCCAACGGCCATTGAAGCTATGGGGTCAAAAATTGGCGCTAAAAACATTATGCAGCAGCGCGGCGTACCTACCATACCGGGCTACAACGGCGAACGTCAGGATGCCGATACGCTTACAGCCGAAGCACTGCACATCGGGTTTCCGGTGTTGCTGAAGGCTTCGGCCGGCGGCGGCGGTAAGGGTATGCGCATTGTGCGCGCCGCGGCAGACCTGGCAAAATCTATTGAAGCCGCCAAAAGAGAGGCGCTTTCGGCTTTTGGCGATGATACCCTGCTCATTGAAAAATATTTCGACTCGGCAAGGCATATTGAGTTTCAGATTTTTGGCGACAAACACGGCAACGCCATCCACTGCTTTGAACGCGAATGCTCCATACAGCGCCGCTACCAGAAAATTATTGAAGAAACCCCCTCGCCCGCCCTTACCCCTGCCCTGCGGCAAACCATGGGGCACGCCGCTGTAGAAGCTGCCAAAGCCATAGGATACGACAATGCCGGCACCGTAGAGTTTATACTTACGCCCGAAGGCGATTTTTACTTTCTGGAGGTAAATACCCGCCTGCAGGTAGAACACCCCGTTACCGAAATGGTTACCGGACTTGATTTGGTGCAACTGCAAATAGAAGTGGCACAGGGGCTGCCTTTGCCGGTGCGGCAAAAAGACCTGCAACAAAAAGGCCATGCCATAGAATGCCGCCTGTATGCCGAAGACAGTGCCAATAACTTTTTACCCACCACCGGAACCATACACCTGTGGCAACCCGGCAAAACGGGCGGCATGCGCTACGATACCGGCGTGGAAAGCGGCTCGGTAATTGATATTTACTACGACCCCATGATTGCCAAGGTAATAGCCTATGCGCCAAACCGGTTCGACTGCATACGCCAAATGCGCCGCGCTTTGCAGGAGCTGGCCGTTCTGGGGCTTACCACCAACAAAGATTTCCTGATTCAGATTTTAGGTAACAGCCATTTTATTGAAGGCCGCTTCGATACCCATTTTATTGGCAACCATTTTACCTACAATGCCCAACATCTTACCGAATACGCCGTGCAGCATTTTGCCGTTGCCGCCCTGCTTTGGGAGTGGCAACAGCGCAACCGCAAACGCACCTTGTTAAGCCAACTGCCTTCGGGGTGGCGCAACAACTTTTACCAAAACCAAACAGCGGTTTTCAGGTGGGGAAGTACAGAAATAGAGTGTGCTTACCACGCAAAAAGCAATACTGCATTAGATGTGTATATTGCCGGCAATTATTTTGATGCTACCTTGAACAGTGCCGAACCCCATGCACTGGTTTGTACCATTAACCGCCACCGTTTCTGTTTTTCGGTGGCCGACACCCCCGCCGTTTTACACCTGCAGTGGCCCGATTGGGGCAGCATTGCCCTGCAAAAAGTATCGCCATTTCCCGAAAAAGAAAAGGAAACTATTAAAGGTGCATACGCCGCACCCATGCCCGGCGAGGTGGTAATGGTGCTGGTAAAACCGGGAGATGCGGTAAAAACCGGCGACACCCTGCTGGTTTTAAGCAGCATGAAAATGGAAAATGCCATAGAAGCCACCGAAAACGGCACTGTAGCCGAAGTATTTGTTCAGGAAAAATCGTTTGTGGAAGCCGATGCTTTGCTGCTTAAAATGGAAGGGTAAATCAAAAAGTTGCCTGTGTCAACAAACTCCGGCAAAGGATAAACCCGATGGTTTGTAAAATTTCGATAATGGCCGCAGCAACAGCAGCAGCGGCATTGCTAAACCGGTGGTTATCGGGGTTTAAAAACATCCTTTACTCATCTTCGGGCAGTGGCACGGCGTTCATGTACCTGCGCCATTTGTCTAATACCTGCTGCATATCATTGGGCAGCGGCGCTTCAAAAAGCAGGGGTTTTGCGGTTTCGGGGTGGGTAAAACCCAATATTTGTGCGTGCAGCGCCTGCCGTGGCAATAAAGCAAAACAGTTGTCAATAAACTGCCGGTATTTGGTGTAAACGGTTCCTTTTACAATTCGGTTTCCGCCATATTCGGGGTCGTTAAACAGCGGGTGCCCTATATGGCTGAAATGCACCCTTATCTGGTGCGTGCGCCCTGTTTCCAACCGGCATTCTACCAGTGTAACATAGCCAAGGCGTTCCAATACGCGGTAATGCGTTACGGCATGTTTACCCGCTTCGCCATCGGGGTAAACCGACATGATTTGCCTGAAACGGCGGTCGCGCCCAATATGTCCGGTAATGGTGCCGGTATCATCGGGTAAATCGCCCCAAACCAGCGCAATATACCGGCGGATAACCGTATGGTCGAAAAACTGACGGGCTAAGTGGGTAAGGGCAAAATCGGTTTTGGCAATAACCATTAACCCCGATGTGTTTTTATCAATCCGATGCACCAAACCGGGGCGCAGGGCGTTTTCTTCGTTTTCCAGTCCGTGTGGGTTTTGGCTTTGTGGCAGTTGTTCAAAATGGTACAGCAGCCCGTGTACCAGTGTGCCGGTATAGTTGCCGCAGCCCGGGTGCACCACCAGTCCGGCGGGTTTGTTTATCACCATCAGGTCATCATCTTCATAAACCAGGTCGAGTGGTACAGGTTCGGGTTTAAGCATGTAGCGCTGCACCGGTTTGGGCAGCACCAATACAATTTCATCGGCGGGCTTTACCTTGTAATTGGGTTTAACCGGCTTGCCGTTTACCAAAATGGCATTGGCGCGCGCTGCATTTTGTATGCGGCTGCGGCTGGCTTTTTCCATACGCAGCGACAAAAATTTGTCAATACGCAAGGGTGCCTGCCCTCGGTCTATGGTAAGGCGGAAATGTTCGTAGTGTTTTTCCTCATCTTCCTGAAGCAGGTCGTCTTCTTCTTCGGCCAGCAGGTCATCATCGGTAAAGGCGTTTAAAATATCAGCCATAAAGGGTAAACAAGTAATAATGGTTATTAATTGGGGCATGGGTAAATGGTTTACCGCTTACTGTTCATAAACGGTTTTACCGTCCAACAGGGTAAGTAACACTTTTGCCTGTGGTATTTGTTCAAGGGGTGCGGTCATCAGGTTGGTATCCAATATGGCAATATCTGCCAGTTTACCGGCTTGCAAACTGCCGCGCTCATGTTCTTCAAAGGCGGCATAAGCGGCCCAAATGGTCATGGCTTTAAGGGCTTGGACTCGGGTAAGGGCTTGTTGGGCAAAAAAACCACCGGGCGGGTAGCCTTGCACATCTTTACGGGCGGTGGCGGCATAAAAGCCCAAAAGCGGGTTAATATGTTCAACCGGAAAATCGCTGCCGGCGGCCAGCAAGCCCAATGCCTGTAACAGCCGCCGGCAGGTGTAGGCATTTTGCACTCTTTTTCCAATTCGCTCCTTTACCCAATACATGTCTGATGTGGCGTGAGTTGGCTGAACGGAGGGTATAATCTGGTATTGCCTGATGAGGTTAATATCTTGCGGTTCAATAATTTGGGCATGTTCCAGCCGCCAGCGCAGGTTGTTGCCGGGTGGCAGTACGTTGGCATAACTGTTTACAACAAAGTGGTTTGCGGCATCGCCAATGGCGTGGGTTGCCACCTGAAAACCGTGATGTTTTATACGCAACAGTTGGTTAATAAATCCGGGGTTGTGCAGCAACTGCAAGCCGCAGGTGTCCGGCGCATCGGAGTAAGGGGTCTGGAGCCATGCGCCGCGCGAACCGAGTGCGCCATCGGCAAAGAATTTAAAGGTTCTAAGGGTTAATCCCTCCGATATGCTCATGCCCCGTTCAAAACAATACTGCATATTTTCTTCGGTGGCCAGCATCATGGCATAAATCCTCAGTTTCAGCAGGTTGTTGCGATACAGTTCTTCGAACAGTTTAACATCGGGCGGAGTTACCAGGGCATCGGCAACGGAGGTTAAGCCGTATTGAAAGCAATGGTTTTGCGCCTGAATGAGCAAATTAGAGAACTCCTGTTCTGATGGGGCAGGCAGGGCGGTTTCTACCCGATACAGGGCATTGTCAATAACCAAACCCGATGTTTGCCCGTTTACCACTTCCACAATGCCGCCGTCAATTTGGGTGTTTGCGTCAATGCCGGCAAGGTCAAGTGCAGCGCGGTTGGCAACGGCGGCATGAAGGTCAACACGGGTAAGCAATACGGGCACATCCGGAAAAAGGGCATCGAGAGCGGTGCGGTTGGGCATTTGTGCCGGTTGCCAAAGGTTTTGGTTCCAGCCCCGGCCAATAATTGCCTTTACCTTTGGGTTGTTTTGCCGGTACTGCACTGTTCTTTGCAGTACCTCATTGAACGAAGCGGCGCCAAACAAATGCACTTCGCCCAATTGCCGGGCATAGCGCAACAGGTGGCAATGCGCATCGTAAAACCCCGGATAGGCAAATGCGCCGTTCAGGTTGATAACTTTGGGGGCATGGTAAGAACCAAGTATGTGTTTATTGCTGCCGGTTTCCAAAATGCGGCCGCCGGCTATGGCCAGCGCCTGTGCTGTGGTAAAACCGGCATTAACGGTAAAAATACAGGCATTGTGCAACAACACATCGGCCGGCGTTTTCATGCAATTTCGGGGTTTGTTTTGTTGCTGTAATGTAATAAAAACAAGAGAATTTAATGCAATTAATGCGGGATAGCTTGTTTAAAATACCGGTATATGGCATTTTGGGCGTTTACGGGTTGTTGCCTGGTTCTTACAAATACATTACCATCGGGGTGATTGAGATAACGTGCCTTTTGGTTATCGGTCAATTGAATATCAATAATTTTGCGCAGTTCCTGCTGAATTTTCGGGTCGTAAATAGGGCAGGCTACCTCAATACGGTGTCGCAGGTTGCGTTCCATCCAATCGGCTGAGGCAATATAGTATTTTTCGTTGCCGCCGTTGGCAAAAATGAGTACCCTTGAGTGTTCAAGGAATTTATCTACAATGCTGATGGCTTCAATGTTGTGGTGCAGTTGTTCTAAAAAGGGGTTAAGGCAGCAAATGCCCCGCACAATAAGTTTAATTTTTACCCCGGCTTCGGCCGCTTCGTAGAGTTTGTCAATCATGGCGCGGTCGTTAAGGCTGTTGAGTTTGGCAAAGATGTAGGCGGGCAGGTTTTGGCGGGCATTGTCAATTTCATGGTTAATAAGTGCACAAAGCTGGTTTTGCATAAAATAGGGCGAAACAAGCAGGTGCTGAAACTGTCGCACATAGGTTTTCAGCTCTATTACATCAAAAACCTGTTTAATATCGGAAATAATGCCGTTGTGGGCGGTAAATAGGCTATCGTCGGCATATACGCGGGCGGTATCTTCGTTAAAATTTCCGGTAGAGATGTAGGCATACTCCTTTCGGCTGCCGTCGGGCAGTTGCCTGCCTACGAGGCATAGTTTGGCGTGTATTTTCAGTTCCTGCAACCCGTGCAGTACAATAATGCCGTTTTCCTGCATTTGCTTTGCCCACCGGATGTTGGCTTCTTCATCAAAGCGCGCCTGCAGTTCAAGCACTGCGGTAACTTCCTTTCCATTTTTACGGGCGTTAATAAGCGCTTCTACCACATTTGAGTTTCGGGCAAGGCGGTAGAGGGTAATTTTAATGTATTTTACCCTCGGGTCAATAGCGGCTTCCCGCAGGAAATCAATAACGGTATGGTAAGAATGGTAAGGAAAATGCAGCATGATATCCTGCCGGTCGAGGAGGGAAAACAGGCTGTGTTTTGGGTTGGTTGCCGGGTGCGGCAGTGGGGGATGTTCTATGCTGTTAATATCGGATATGCCAAGGCGCGGAAACTTCATAAAGTCCTTAAAGTTGTGGTAACGCCCGGCAGGCAGCATGTTGTCATCAGCATCTATATTAAGCCTTGCGGTAATGCTGGTAAACATTTCGGGGTGTTCTTCGGGCATTTTTTCTTCATAAATAAACCTTACCGGTTGCCCGAAGGAGCGGCGTTTTATGCTGCTGTCAATGAGTTCGAGGAAGCTTTTTGATACGTCGGTATCTATATCAATTTCGGCATCTTTGGTTATTTTAATGGTATAGGCGTGATACTCGTCGTACCCGAAAATGGCAAAAATGTCTTCGAGGCAGTAGCGGATAACATCATCGAGCAGAATGATGTAGGTTTTACCTTTTGCCTGTTCCATTACATAAAACCGGGAGAGTTTGTGGGTAGGTATTTCTATGAGCGAAAAGCGCTGCCGCTTTGTTCCGTCGAGTTTGCGCAGGCTTACGGCCAGGTAAACAGAGCCGTCTTTCAGGTGCGGAAATTCGGTATCCTCATCTAACATAAGCGGCACAAGGGCGGGGCGCACTTTTTCGTGAAAGTAGTTTTTAACCTCCAGCCCGTGTTTTCGGGTGAGTTTTTTTTCGTTTATGATAAAAATCTTCTTTTGCGCCAGATTGCGTTTAATTTCGTTGTAAATGCGTTCAAACTTATTTTGTTGTTTGAGCACAATTTCCTGAATTTGTTCCAGGGTTTTTTTGGGGCTAAACCCCATGTTCATTTTGGCTTCTTTATTTACATTGGTTATTCTTTTAAGAGTAGCCACCCGCACCCTGAAAAACTCGTCTAAGTTGTTGGAAAATATTCCTAAAAACTTAATCCGTTCTAACAGGGGTAAAGATTCATCTTCGGCCTCCTGCAATACGCGGTCGTTAAACCCAAGCCAACTTATTTCGCGGTTAATATACTTTTTTTTGGTACTCATAATACACAAGCAATTTGTTTAAAAAGTCATCCTGTTTTTTTGCGGTAAATGGTGTTGCACGGGGCGCGCTTTCTTACAGGTTGGCATTGTATTTTTTCATTTCAAGATGCCGCGCTTTGGCATCGGGCATTTTAGCCTGAAGGAGGTTCCAGAAATCGGCGCTATGGTTTTTGACCACGGTATGCGTCAGTTCGTGTACCAGTACGTAATCTATGAGTTTATCGGGCAGCCGCATGAGGTGCAGGTTAAGGTTTATATTGTTTTGGTGCGAGCAACTGCCCCATTTGCTTTTCAGGTTTTTAATAAAAACGTCGTTATACAAAAAGTGGTGTTGCATGGCCAGTTCGCTGAGGCGTTTTGGCAGGTAATGTTTGGCCTCTATGCGCAGGGCTTCGGTAATGCCTTTTTTTATAAAATCCTGCAATTTGGGGTTGCTTATGGGAATGGTATGCGGGTAATTTACCAAAATAAGGCCGTTGCCAATTTTTATGGTTGCCTGCGAGGTATGATGGGCATTAATTTGCAGACGGTGAGAGCGGGTGTTAAATACGGTTTGTTCCGTAAAGAGTTGGGGCAAGGCAGTTGTTTCCCTGTTTTGGGCTATTTTTGCAAGGGTTTGCAAAATCCAGTCCTTTTTGGCGTGTACCAAGCTGTAAACAGCCTCTGCCGGGGTAAGCCAGGGTATGGTTACTTTTACCTCGGCAGAGGCATTAATGCTGATGCGCATATAGCGTGCTTTTTTGCTTCGTATGAGTTGCAGGGGTTGCGAAATGCCCTCTATGGTAAAAAGTTGTTTGCTCATATTTTTAATATAGTAAACACGATGTTAGTACACGGTAAATTTCTTCTTTTTACCACAATAAAACAAGAAAGCCGGCATTTGTTGTGTACAATTACCGGCTTTGGAAGAAAAATTTTATTGTCAGCGAAGGTCAACCACTTCTACGCCGGGATGTTTGGCGCTATCAAAGATAAAAAATTTGCTGTCTAAGGGTTGTGCCCCTGTTTGGTTTAGTATTTCATAGGTGTAGCGGGTACCATTTTTTACAAAAACCACTGCTTTTTTAATAAGATTGGTTTTGGTGTTAACGGTAAGTCGTATTTTATAGAAGTCAATATTTCGGTTAAGCGGGGTCAGGTCAATTTCGGTATTGCCTTTAGCGTCAACAGAGCCGTTTCGCATGGTATATTTGTAATCTCTGGAGTTAATACTAAACAACTGGGCGGGAGAAATTTCGCCCGATTTAGGGTCAACTTCGTTAATCTGCACTTCGCGCTCCTGCTTAAAGAAAGTCCATATTGATGCGCCATCGCAATAACGTTCAAAATCGGCGGTTTCTACCTTGTATTTATCGTTACTGAGGTATAATTTTCCGCTTTGTGCTTCGTTTACCTTGGCATCGGAGTTGGTAATGCGAAGCGAAAATTCGGCTTTTACCGATTTAAATGATTTGTATTGCCTGGCAACTTTATCTAAAATGGTTTTAGCCTCCGGGTCCAGTGCATCGTTTTGTGCAGTGGAAGCCAACGGCCGTAACAGGGCAAGCAAACAAATCAGTAGGGCAACTGCTTTTTTCATAATGGAAGATGTTTTTTCGGTAGTTTTACAGATTCTATCTAAATTAACCCCTTTTTGACAAGAAACACCCTGCAAGGTTTAATAGTTTTACTTTTCTCATTTTCTAATTAGCAAATATACGGTAATTTGGAAAAAATACCCCATTAATTTGCCAATAGCTTTACCAAATATGTTGAACTGCCTTTTTATACCCGCTTCTTGGTTTTATGTTGCATTGTTGTGGCTGTTGCTGTGTTTTTCCTGTAAAAACCCTTCCGGTAAAAAAGAAGGTGCTGTTTTGCGCTATAACCAACCGGGCGGCATAACCTCTTTAGACCCTGCCTTTGCCAAAGACCAGGCCAATACTTGGGCGGTAAACCAGTTGTATAACGGGCTGGTGCAATTGAACGACAGCCTGCAAATTATGCCCTGCCTTGCAAAAAACTGGAACATTAGCCCCGACGGACTTACCTACACATTTACCCTGCGCAATGATGTTTATTTTCATGACCATGAAATTTTTGAGGGTGGAAAAGGCCCAAAACTCACCGCTGCCGATGTTGCCTACAGCCTCGGAAGGCTGATTGATAAAGAGGTGGCCTCGCCCGGCGCCTGGCTGTTTAATGGTAAGGTGGAGGAAAAGCAACCTTTTACCGCCCTGAATGATACCGTTTTTCAACTGCGGTTGAAACAACCCTTTCACCCAATGCTCAATATACTTTCCATGCAGTATTGTTATGTGGTACCGCAAAAAATTGTGCAGCATTATGGCAAAGAATTCAGAAACCACCCTGTTGGAACCGGCCCCTTCCGGTTTAAAACCTGGCGCGAAAATGAAGCCCTGATTCTTACCGCCAACCGCCACTATTTTGAAACCGATGCGCAAAACACTCCCCTGCCCTATATTGACGGCATTAAAATAACCTTTACCGAAAACAAACGCACCGCTTTTTTGCAATTTCTGAACGGCAACCTCGATTTTATATCGGGTATTGATGCCACTTACAAAGATGATGTGCTTACCCCCGACGGACAGTTGCAGCCCGCCCTTAACGGCAAGGTGCTGCTGCTGCGCTCGCCCCAACTCATTACCGAATATCTGGGCTTTTTGCTGGGAACCAGCGGCAACCCGGCCCTGCAAAACAAAAAAGTGCGCCAGGCTATAGGTTATGGCATTGACCGCCCCCAGCTTATTCGTTACCTGCGCAACAACATTGGCACGCCTGCATCTCAAGGTTTTATACCTAAAGGAATGCCCGCTTTCAATCCCCAAACACCGGGTTTTACTTATCAGCCCGAAAAAGCCCGCCGGTTGCTAAAAGAAGCCGGCTTTGAAGGCGGTAAAGGATTGCCGCCCATTACACTTGAAATTACACCCGCCTACCAGGATTTATGCACCGCCATACAAAAACAACTTTCGGAAGTGGGTATTGCCGTTACGCTTGAATTGAATCCGCCGTCTTTGCTGCGCGAAAAAACCGCCAAGGGAGATGCCGCCTTTTTCCGTGCCTCATGGATTGCCGATTATGCCGATGCCGAAAGCTTTCTGGCCGTATTGTACGGCAACAACCCCGCCCCACCCAACTATACCCGGTTTAACAACCCGCAATATAACCAACGCTACCAAGCCGCACTTGCCCAAAGCAACCCCCAAGAACGCCACCTTATTTACCAACAATCAGACCAAATTCTTATGGAAGAAGCCCCCGTAATACCCCTGTTTTACGACGAAGTACTGCGCTTTACCCACCCCAATATTGAAAACCTGGGCATTAACCCGCTTAACCTTTTAAACTGTAAACAGGTTAAAATAAAATAAAAATGCACCAAGGCATACAACATACCGCTTTTAACCCTAACTTTATTGCAAACCCCGAAACTAAAGAAACTTTAATACCCAAATTTCCGTTTTACCGGTAAACTCGTAACCGCTATGAGGCAAATTAAAATTACCACTTCCATTACCAGTCGCGACAGCCTTTCACTTGAAAAATATCTTGCAGATATTTCCAAGGTAGATTTATTAACACCGGAAGAAGAGGTGGAACTTGCCCGCCGCATTAAACAAGGCGACGAAAAAGCCCTTGAACAACTTACTAAAGCCAACCTGCGGTTTGTGGTTTCGGTTGCCAAACAATACCAAAACCAAGGCATTTCTCTGAGCGACCTGATTAATGAAGGCAACCTGGGCCTTATTAAAGCCGCCCGCCGATACGACGAAACCAAAGGATTTAAATTTATTTCGTATGCCGTCTGGTGGATAAGACAATCTATCATGCAATCATTGGTAGAACAATCGCGCATGATACGGCTGCCGCTCAACAAACAGGAGGCCTACCAGAAACTTCACAAAGTGCTGAACCATTTTTTGCAGGAAAACCAACGCGAACCCTCTGCCGAAGAGCTGGCACAACTTACCCAAATGGACGAAAAGGATGTGAGTGAACTGCTGAAGCTGAACAGCAAAATCAAGTCAATTGATGTGCCTTTAGATGAAGAAAATTCCGATTCTGCCTCTTACTCCGAAACGCTGGCCGATGAGGGCGATGAACCCGATACCCAACTCAACTTCGCCTCACTGCATGACGAGTTATTAGATGCCTTGTCTGTACTCTCTAAACGCGAGGCCGATGTTATTAAATGTTTTTTTGGTTTAGGCGATAAAGCGCCTATGTCGCTCGATGATATAGCCGACCAGGAAAATCTTACCCGCGAAAGGGTTCGGCAAATTAAAGAGCGGGCTATCAGGCGCCTGCGCAAAACCTCGCGCAGCAACCTGCTCAAATCCTACCTGGGCTAAAATCTGCCGCCCCTCCGGTGTATAAAATTTCAATACATTAGCGCTGCACTACCAGTTTTGCATGGTAAGCGGTTTTACCGTCTGTTAACTGCAAAAGGTATAATCCTGCCTGCAATTGCATAGTTGGTACGTTTACCGGAGTGTTGCCGGCATCGTTAAGCGATTGTTGCCATAGCACCTGTCCTTTTGTATTAATAACGCGCAACAAACTGCCCGTATTAGCCGGCAGCCCGGTGGGTAATGTTACAAATACCGGTTTACCCGCCGCCACCGGATTAGGGTAAACCTGCAAGGCGGCCGATTCGGACAACGCTGTCTGGGCTATCCCAACAGGCGGGTTTGGGGGTTGTGCAAAGAGTGAATCGACGGGAAAGGTCATCATGGAACGGGCAAAGGTGCCGGCAATAATAAGGCGGTTAACCGGGTCAAGGGCAATATCATAAACGGTTACAAAGGGCATATTGGTGCCTGCGCGCTGCCATTGCAGCCCGTTGTTAAGTGTAACATACACACCAATATCTGTGGCAACCACCAACCCCGAGTCGGCGGGCACATCGGGTAAAATTAAAATATCGTTTACCCCTACCTGCGGCAGGTTTCCGCTTATACTTTGCCAGGTGTTGCCGTTATTATCGGAACGGAAAACGTGTGGCAAATCGCCATTGCCTTTATAACCCGAAATGGTGACAAACACCGTTTGTTCATTACCGGGCGAACCTTGCAGGGCAGTAACATAGCGGTCGGGCAGGTTGCTGTTAATATTTTGCCAGTTGAGGCCGGCATCTGTGCTTCGCCACACATTGCCGTCGGAGGTGCCGGCATACAAAAAGTTGGGGTTAAGAGGAGATTCTGCCAGGCAGCTGATGGTGTGAAATCTATCGCCAAAAATTACGCCGTCGGTAAGGTCGGGGCTTACAGGTTCCCACAGGGCAAAAGGTCCCGATGAATTTTTATAAATGCGGTAAGTTCCTCGGTAAAGCACATCGGGGTTAAAGGCGCTCATGATGTAGGGCGAGTCCCAGTTGGTTCTGTCGGCAGGGTCAACGCCGTCATCGGCCCCCTGGAAATTAATACCGCCGTCGGTAGTTGCGGCAATGTTGCCAAACTGGGTTTCCACATAAAAAATGTTGGGGTCGGTTGGGTGGTAAACGGGCTGAAATCCGTCTGCGCCATAGATTCGTATCCAATCGTTCACGGCGGTGTAATTGCCCGAAGTAGTTCCGTTGTCTTGTGCGCCGCCGGTATAATAGCCGGGCAAATGCGGGTTAAAGGCAATGCGGTAAAACTGGGTATTGGGAATATTTTCGAGGTCTGTCCAGGTATCGGCTCCATCGGTGGTTTTATACATTCCGCCATCGGTGGCAAGCAACAGGGTATTGGGGTCAACAAACCAAAGGCAGTGTTTATCGGCATGAACATCGTACAACCACCACTCCGGGGTTGCGGGCAGCCATTCTGTGCCATTATTGGTTGTTCTCCACAAATCAACGCCCAGCAGGTAAATTTCCTGGTCGTTCCAGGGGTTTATGTTTACCTTGCCAAAGTACCAGCCAAAGCTGCCCAATGGGTCGGCAGCAATTAAATCGGGGGTGGCAATGGGGTACCACAATTCGCCGGCGTTGTCGGTACGGTAAATATTGAGCAGTTGGCTGTTTACATCCACTACTGAAGCAACTACAACTTCGGGGTTGGTTGGGTAAATATCCAACCCTATGCGGTTGAGTTCGCCGGTGGGCAGTCCGTTGGTCATTACCTCCCATGAGTTTCCGCCGTTGGTGGTTTTCCAAATTTTGGCATCTTCGCCGGTAACAATGCTTTCCTGGTTATTTCTTATGCGGTTCCAGGAGGCGGCATACAATACATTGGGGTTTTGGGGGTTCATTACCATATCAATAATGCCGGCATCGTCATCAATATACAGTATTTTTTCCCAAGATGCGCCGCCGTTGGTGGTTTTATACAAGCCGCGGTTTTGGTCGCGCTCCATTGGGTTGCCCATACAACCCACATAAATTTCATCGGGGTTTTGGGGGTTAATGCAAATAGAAGAGATAATGCGCCCTTCGGCCAGGCCTATGTTGGTCCAGGTCAGTCCGGCATCGGTACTTTTGTACAAGCCGTTTCCGGTGGCAAATGAAATAGAAATATTTTCATCGCCGGTACCTACATACACCACATCGGGATTGGTGGGGTCAAGTGCAATGTGGCCAATGGGCAGAAAAGGTTGGTCGTCAAAAACGGGTATCCAGTTTTCGCCTCCGTCGGAGGTTTTAAAAACGCCGCCTTTTGCACAACCGGCATAAATTACATCGGGGTTATCGGGGTTTACGGCAATGGTGTTAATGCGTCCGCCAATATTGCCGGGTCCTTGCAAAGTCCATGGGGTATTCAAACCATTGTTGTCTTTGGCGGTCAGGTTTTCTTGTTGGCAGGCCTTTTCAATGGTTTTGGTGTAGGTTTGGAGGTTCAGGGTAAAATCGGGGTAAGTCCGGGCAAAGAAGAATTGTTCATCGGGAAAAACTTTGTTTTCGGCTTCCCTAAGTTCTGAATTGTTGGCCCTTTTGGTGTTTGTTAACTGTCTTTCGGGTGCCAAAAGTTTACCGGTAAGCACTATGGCCATTACCAGCATAGCAAAAACAATTGCCGGTTTTATTTTCATGTTTTTTTTAATGCTTTTTTGTTTATAACAGGCAAGTAAGCGGTTTAGTGGTTGGCAGTTGCCGAGGCAAGCACATCGCGTATAGATGGGTAAGTGTTTTGCAGGTATCCGCTTTGGAGTTGTTGTGGGGCAACCCACTCTAATGCGGTAATACCCTCTTCCTGCTGTGGAGTTATGTTTCGGCAATTGTTGGTACAATGCATTTCATACCAGTAGGTGGTTTTGAGTATGCGCATTTTTTTGGGGTCGTGGTAGGTATGAAAGGTAATGTTGGCGTGGTTGTCGGCAATTACTATAGGACGTTGCACCACTACCTCCGTTAACCCTGTTTCTTCGGCTACTTCGCGCAAAGCTGCCGTTTCAAGTGGTTCGCGAATTTCCACCTTACCTTTGGGCAAATCCCAGCGGCCTTTCCGGTAGATAAGGAGTATTTCGCCATTTGGGTTATATACTACGCCTCCGGCTGCATCAATAAGTTCGTAATTTCGGGCAAAATCGGTCTGAACCTGAGTAAGACTGTCGCCCCATAAATACACTTCGGTAAGTGATGCGGCATTCTGTTCCACAAAACTGATAATGTCTTTCAGTTCTGCTGTGTTTTTATAGGTAACCTGCAATATATCTTTGCGTTGAGGTAAAGAGGGAATTGGGTTGTTGAGCAGAAACAGGGGGGTTCCGTTGATGAATATTTTATACATTGGCAAGGGTTGAAACAGCTCAAAAAAAGGGGGGCGCTAAAAAACAGGTAAAAGTAACAAAACTTTATGTAAAAACCGACTTTTGCGCTGCTTTCTGCCAAAAGAACAAAGAATGGGCTTGCCCTGTTATTGCCTTTGGTAATAAATTAGCGGCATTTTAAAAGCCACAAAACAAATTCGGGCATGGTTTATACACTTCCGTTTATTGCGGCCTTTATTGGCTGGTTAACCAACTGGATTGCGGTAAAAATGTTGTTTCACCCGCAAGAAAAAGTAACCTTTTTGTTTTTTGAATTTCAGGGGGTTTTTCCGAAACGCAAGTTGTTGCTGGCCGAAAAACTGGGGCAAATTGTATCGAAAGAACTTATTTCTTTTGCCGAGATAAAAAGCCGCCTTAACCACCCCAACACCTTAACCGAGGTGGAGGAAGTGGTAAACCGCAAATTAGACGAGTTTTTGTGGATAAAACTGCCTGCGTTGTATCCTATGATGTCGTTGTTTTTAACCGAAAACCTGAAACAACAGTTTAAATCGGTTGCCATGGCCGAAATTGAAGAATTGCTGCCGCGGTTAATTGAAAGCTATATTGACAAAGCAGAAAAAAACTTAGACATAGAACAAATTGTATATAAAAAAGTATGTGACTTTTCGAACGAAAAACTGGAGCATATTCTTTTTGCCATTTTGTCTAAAGAATTCAGGTTTATTGAACTGGTAGGCGGTGTACTTGGGTTTCTCATAGGCCTTGTACAATTATTGCTTACCCAATTGCCGTTTTAAAAAAAATGGGCATTTTTGTGCCCTTCACCGCTAATAGTGCGCCAAATTAATATGATTACACGTACCAAAATTAACCAATGGCTGTTGGAAGGCGAAGGGCCATTGCTCGACTTTAAGCAAAATATTACCTCGGCCCCCAAAATTGCACGTGCTATTGTGGCATTTGCCAACAGCAGGGGTGGCACTTTTTTGGTGGGCGTGGGCGATAAAGGACATATAATTGGCGTTGATGCCGGCGGAGAAATGTATGAATTGGAAAAAGCCGCCTCAAAATTTTGCTCCCCGCCTATACCACTTGAATTTGAAGAGTTTGAAATAAACAGTAAAACGCTGCTTATTGCTCAGGTGGCCGAAAGTAACCAAAAACCACATTATGCCATAGACAAAAACGGCGATAAACAAATTTTTGTGCGCATTGCCGATAAATGCGTAATTGCCCCGCCGCTTATAACCAATACACTGCTGAACGGCGACCTTAACGGTTTAAAACGCAGCAACCACTACCAGCATAGAAAAAAAGAACTGCAACAATATCTTAAACAAAACAAAACTATTTCATGCGCTCAATATGCCAAGCTCTGGCATACCTCTGAACGGAGCGCTTTACGCACGCTGCTCGACTTTATGTTTGAAGGAGCCATTCAATTGCAGGAAGATAACCTTTTTACCCTTTAGCCGTTTTTTTTGTCATATACGTATGCTTGCCTTTTTACTTTGCAAAACAAAGTGTTTTGAAAAAAAACACTGGCTATGCTTTGCACCTTTACCAAAGCAAATTGGGGCAGGATTGCTTCCATAGCCAAGGTTTTTCCATTGCCATTATGTATGTTTTACCAAATTTACCTTGTGCAAATGCTCATAGACAGCACTTTTGCCAACCCAATGAACCCTTACCTTATGTTTTGGGGTGGTGCGGAACCTGCAGATACGCTTAAACTAAAAATCCGGCAGGCGGCCCAATTGCCACCGGCAATGGTCCGGCATAAGGTAACAAAAACAGGCAAATAAACTCTGCCCCGCCAAAAGTTAGGTGGCTCCTGTTGTCTTTTTTGTACTTTTGCAGTATAAGCCATTTGAAAGCTAAAAGTACAATTTTATGCCCCTATATAAACTAACGCTTGAATACGAAGGAACCCGGTACGCCGGCTGGCAAACTCAATCCGATGGCTCAAGAAGCATACAGGGCGAAATGATACATGCCGGCAGGCAATTGTTTAACACCAATCAATTAACCGTTTACGGCGCCGGCCGCACCGATGCGGGCGTACATGCCCTGCAACAAGTAGCACATCTTGAAGTAAATACCACGCTAAACCCGCAACAAATCCGTTTTGGGCTGAACGACCTGCTGCCGGCAGATATTGTTGTTTTACAAGCCGAAAAAGCCCCCCCGAAGTTTCATGCCCGCCACGATGCCATTGCCCGAAGTTACCTGTACCATATTGCCAACCGGCGCACCGCATTTGGCAAGAAACTGGTATGGTGGGTAAAAGACCGGCTGAATACTGAAGCTATGGATAATGCCGCCCAAATTATGGAGGGGTTTAAAGATTTCCGCTCCTTTACCGACCCCAGCCCCGAACAACCTTCTACCATGGTTGAAGTGCATTGGGTAAGGTTGCATGAATACCGCCATTCTTTGTTTATACACATTACCGGCTCGCATTTTTTGTGGAAAATGGTTCGCCGTATGGTAGGTGTTTTGGTAGAGGTCGGGCGTGGCAGGCTATCGGAAAAAGAGGTAGAACACCTATTTATCCAACCCTCGCGCGAGCCGGCCCAATATACGGCACCACCATCGGGTTTATACCTTGAGCGGGTGTATTACCCCGGTCAGCCACTGCAAACCGATATTCAGCCACTGTTGTATTTGTTGTAAGCGCACCCGTTTGGGCATGCTTTTTATGGAAGGTTACAAATTGTCGGCCACAAATTGCAGGCAGTAGTTCTTAATTTGTTGCCTTACCCGCCTGAACTGCTCATTAATTTCCTCCTCTGTTCCGGTTGCTTTTGCAGGGTCGGGAAAATTGTAGTGTAACTTTTTTGCCTTTGCCGGAAAATACGGGCAACGTTCCTTGGCATTGTCGCACACGGTAATTACAAAGTCAAAATCAATGTTTCTGTACTCCTCAATGTTGTTTGATGTTTGAGCGGAAATATCAATTCCGTCTTCAAGCATAGTTTTTACAGCATTGGGGTTAACCCCGTGCGTTTCAACACCGGCGCTGTAAATAACTGCTTTATTGCCGGCAAAATAACGCAGATAACCCTCTGCCATTTGACTTCGGCAACTGTTTCCGGTGCAAAGCACTAAAATTTTCTTTTTATCCATGATGTTAAGTTACCTTTAAACAGGGTTAAAAATGCAAAATTTGGAGGTAAATACCTGAAAATGGGCACTTTTGCTTATATTTCACCACATCGGAGTAGTTTGCCGCTTTATACGAAATCTGCTTAATTGCAGCAATCTGCTCCGCAACAAGATGTTGGTTTTTCGGCGTAAACCGTAATGCTGAATATTCCGATGTTGCCTGCTTTAAAAGATTTCAGTTCCTCTTCGGTTAAATAGTTGCGCAAAATATCATCAGGAATAAGAATGGGTTTTTCTTTCTGCAGGGTAATGTTCAAAAAACCATTTGCTTTGATGAGTTCCAGATATGTATCTTTTTGAATTGCCCCACCCACGCAGCCGGCATACATTTCGGCATCTTTGCGCACCGCATCGGGCAGATTACCCACCAATACCACATCAGAAATACAGAAATGCCCGCCCGCCTTCAACACCCGGAACATTTCTTTGAAAACTTTGTTTTTGTCGGGCACAAGGTTTAACACGCAGTTGCTTACAATAACATCGGCTATATTTGCAGAAACCGGCATGTTTTCAATATCGCCCTGTCTGAACTCAACATTGGATAATCCCAGCTTTTGAGCATTTGCCCTTGCCTTTTCAATCATTGCACGGGTAAAGTCAATGCCTATAACCCTGCCGTCTTCGCCTGTTTCGTGTCTTGCTATAAAACAATCATTACCGGCGCCGCTGCCCAAATCAATTACGGTATTGCCTTGTTTTATTTTTGCAAACTGTGTAGGCAACCCACATCCCAAACCCAAATCTGCATCGGGGTTGTAGCCTTCCAATTGGCTGTAATCATCGCTCATAATGTTATACACTTCGGTTGAACAACCGCCTGCACCACAGCAAGAAGATTGATTGTTTTCTTTGTCTTGCAAAGCAATTTGACCGTATTTCTGCCTTACCATTTCCTTTATTTGCTCTGAATTTTGCATGTTTGCTTTTGTTTAAAGTTAGCAACAGTTGTTTTTTTCATCGGCAAGTTTAGCCAAAATACCGGTAAAATATTTATGAATTGTTTCAACGGTTTTTTCCTCAATACAGTAGCAAATGGCATTGCCCTCAATATTTCCCTTAATGAGTTTTGCGTTTTTAAGCTCTTTAAGGTGTTGCGAAACTGTAGGTTGGGCAAGCGGCAACTCGTTTACAATGTCGCCGCAAATGCAGGCGTTTACCTTTGTTAAATACTCAATTATTGCCACGCGTGCAGGATGCCCCAATGCTTTGGCAACTGTGGCAATGGCATTTTGCTCGTCTGTAAAATGGTCTGTTTTTGTTGCGCCCATTGTTTTGTTTATTATTTCATTGCAATATTACGATAAACTTTTGAAATGGCCAAATTCTTGTAAACATTTATTATTTTACCACGTTTGCAAGTTTAATTTACCGCCTCCTCTTTCCTGCCCGAAGGGTTGCCGTTGCGTTGTTGTTAAATGTGCAGCGCTCTGTTTGCTGTTGCGGCAAGGCAAGCCTCTTTAAAAGATTCGGTAAAGGTTGGGTGGGCATGGCTTATACGGCCAATGTCTTCTGCTGAAGCGCGGTACTCCATGGCTACTACGGCTTCGGCAATTAAATCGGCAATTCGGGGTCCAATCATGTGTACGCCCAGAATTTCGTCGGTGGCAGTATCGGCCAGTACTTTTATAAAGCCATCGGTATCCATGCTGGCGCGTGCGCGTCCGCTGGCCTTAAACGGAAATTTTCCGGTTTTATAGGCTCTGCCCTGCTCTTTCAACTGTTCTTCGGTATAGCCCACACCGGCAACTTCGGGCCAGGTATAAACCACACCCGGAATAAGCAGGTAGTTGATATGCGGTTTTTGTCCTGCAATGGTTTCGGCCACAAAAATGCCTTCTTCTTCGGCTTTATGCGCCAGCATGGCACCTTCAATTACATCGCCAATGGCATAAATGCCGGGCACCCCGGTTTCGAGGTGTTTGTTTACCACAATTTGCCCGCGTTTGTTGGTGGCAATACCTGCGTTTTCAAGCCCCAGATTGTCGGTATAAGGGCGGCGGCCAATGGCCACCAGGCAATATTGCGCCTCAAGGGTAACATCGGTGTTGGTTTTGTGGTTATGTGCTGTTACTTTTACCTGCGTTCCTTCATTGGCAACGGCGGTAACCCCGGTATTGAGGTAAAACTGTATGTTGTTTGTTTTTTTAAGCACTTTTTCCAGTTCGTGCCCCAGGTCGCCGTCCATGCCGGCAATAAGGCGGTCTAAATACTCTACCACCGTAACCTTGGCGCCCAGGCGGGCATATACCGAACCCAACTCGCAGCCAATTACCCCGCCGCCAATTACAATCATGCTTTGGGGTATTTCGGGCAGTTTCAGGGCTTCGGTAGAGGTTATTACGCGCTGCTTGTCTATGGTAATAAACGGCAGCGTTGCGGGTTTTGAACCTGTGGCAACAATGGTTTTATCGGTTTCTATGGTTTGTGTGCTGCCATCGGGTTTTGCAATTTGAATGGTGTTTTTGTTCACAAATGAGCCATGTCCGGTAAACACATCAACCTTGTTTTTTTTCATCAGAAAGCTAACCCCGTCGCAGGTTTGCTTTACTACCTGGTCTTTGCGTTTGAGCATTTGGGTAAAATCTACCTGCAGGGCACCTTCCATATTAATGCCATGCGCTTTAAAATTATGAAGGGCGTTATGGTAATGCTCGGTGCTGTCTAACAAAGCCTTAGACGGAATGCAGCCTACATTGAGGCAGGTGCCGCCCAAAGTGGGGTAGCGTTCAATAAGGGCGGTTTTCATGCCCAATTGGGCACAGCGTATGGCTGCCACATAACCACCCGGACCCGAACCAATTATTGTTACATCGTATTTCATTGCTTTTATGTTTTACTGTTCTATAAAAAAAGCGTTTTTGCAATTGCGCTGCAAAGATAACAATCTGCAACGGAGGTAAAAATGTTGAACACAGGAAGCAGTAAATAATTCACTTGGTTAAGAAAAGTGAAAAAAAATGTGCAAAGCGGGAATAAGGGTAACTTTGCCGGTGTCTAACCGCCGTAAGTTCATTGCGCAAGAAAACTTTTTTTACTCATAATCAATCAGTAACAAATTCTGTTAACTCCAAAATTTTAATTTTTATGTTTACCATGAAAAATCAGCTTTCAGCATTTTTTGCTTTTACCTTATTATTGTTGGCGCTTGGTTTTACCGCCTGCCAGAAAGAGGACGCCAACCTTAACGAACAGGCAATTATTACCGCCGATAACGAAGGCAGCGGCGAAGACCTGTTTACCGATGCCGATGACATTTCTGACATGTATGCCGAAACGTACCTTGGCAGCGGTAAAACCTCCGATGAATGCCCTACGGTTACCTCATCTGCACCGGCCGGAACTTTTCCCAACACCATTACCATTGATTTTGGTACAGAATGTGTAAGCGAAGGCGGACGCGTGCGCTCGGGGCAAATTATTATTACCGTTACCGACTCTATGCACAACGTTGGCGCTACCCGTACCAAAACCTTTGTTGATTATTTTGTGAACGGCATTCAGATTGAAGGAACTTATACGGTGGTAAACAACGGGCCCGATGAAAACGGCAACCCCTCTTTTACCCATACCCTTACCGGCGGCGCTATGACCATGCCCGATGGCACTACCGCCACCCGCGAAGCTACCCACACCGTTACCCTTATTGAAGGCGCCGACACTCCCGGCCGTTGGGATAACGTGTTGTCTGTTACCGGCAACAGCAACGGCATAAACAAAAACGGTGTTGCCTACAGTTGTGTAATTATTGAGCCGCTGATTAAACGCCACAACTGCCGTTGGATTGTTAGCGGCGTGAAAGAAATTACCCGCGATGGTGAAGTTTCTACGCTTGATTTTGGTGATGGCGATTGCAACCGATTTGCCATACTTACCACACCCGACGGCGAAACACACGAAATCCGTCTGCCCAAATAAACCCGGCTTATCCGGTCTGTTTACAAAAGGGGTGCAGTTTTACTACTGCGCCCTTTTCTTTTTATAACAAAACCCCGTTAGGAAGCGCTGTGCAACTTTTACCTTGTCAGTTCTATATCAACCATCAGCCGAAATATCCATTAACATCATTTTGCACAAACGGCAGTTTGCATACGCGCTAAAGTTGGAGCTTAAGCATAGGACGCACATGCCTTAACAAAAATACCGCACCATGTGTGCGGCATTTTACGCTTATAAAGACCGGCAAGGTACTGCGTTTACTTGCAGATAAAATGCGAATACCCTGTATATACAACCTGCCGGCAGCATTGAGTCGGACATTGACTGCTAACTTACCTGCGCCCGCACCCCAAGTGGGGGGGGCTTGTAAGGTTAGCCGGGGCGGCAATGACAGCAATTTACAAACGGTTACAGACCAACACAAGCATACAAACCGAAGCAGGTGTACTGCGTATTTTTTGCCATCTGAAATTAACGTTTAGCACCGCCAACATTGGCACCGCTAAAATCCCGTTCGCCATTGGCATAGTTGTCTAAAAGTTCTTGTGCTGTCATGTTTTTGTTTGTTTTTATGTTTAATGAAATACGGCAAAAAAGTGTTAAAAACAGGCACAAAACTTTTTACCTTATTACTATGTGTGCTTATTTGCAGTTATTTATCAATAATGGTGTAGGTGGCATTTTCATAACCAACAGGATAATCGCCCGGTTTAAGATGGTTGGCCGGGCCGGTAGGCTCGCAAATAGTATATTCTTTGTTGTTGTACATTATAGGTTTACCCATAGTTTGCGGCAGAGCCACAGCACAACTTGCATGCTCATTGTTAAAATTTACCAGCACTACATCGTAGGGCAACAATTGTTGTATCAGGTATTTAAACAAAATAGCCCGGTCTTCGCAATCAGAGTTGGTATAGAACAGCGTTTCTTCGGGGCAGAATGCCAGGTTTGGAAGTTTGTATGCTTCCTGGTCAGATTTATAAGTAAATGCCTGACGGGTAAAACTTAAAATGAGGCGCAGGGCTTCGTAGTTGGTTTTATTGCGCAGCAATTGCTTAAAGGCAGGAATAAGAGAGGCATAAGCTTCTTCGGACAACGGAATAGCAGACAGGTTTTGCATTGACATTTGCGGGTAGCGCCACCTTGTATATAAGAAGCTCTTATTAATATCTACATCAAACTCGTATTGTTGATTGTCGTGTATAAAAGACAAATGTTTGGTCACAATGTCGGGGGAATCGAATTTGGGCAATTGATTCATTTTAAATGAAAAAGGAATTCCCGATGAAAGATTGTTGAAAATAATTTGGCTGCTGCGGCTTATGTACTTATTATCGGTTTGTTTTTTAAGCGCGGTTGAAATATCTACAAACCAGCCGTTGCGTTCGGGCGAAACCGGCAACTCAAATACTTCATCGTTGGAGTATGCAGAGATGGTTACTTCCTGGGGTGTATAATTTAGTTGTACACGGTAACCCGATTTGCTGAGAATAAACCAATTAAACAGAGTGCGGTAGGTTTCGCTTTCGTTTGGAAAAAGCGCATTGGATGTTTGGCAAATAAGCAGGTAGTACAACCAATCGTTAAGCAGCATTGCTTGTTTATAAAAAAACAGATTGCCCAAAACAATATGATAGTTGGTTTCCGATAAATTTGAGTAGAACCGGTAAATACTATTTTCGCTCAACTCTTTTACGGGTTCAACATGAATATCGGGGTCATATTCTACGTTGAGTTGTTCCGAATAAAAGTTAACCAACACGTTGTGAGAGTTGTTGGCGGCCGATGCAATTTGTTGAGAGCACACAAGCCCTGCCACCAACAACAAAGTGAGTAGCAATTGTTTCATATTAGACAAGGGTTTACTTTAATTAGAGTTATTCAGCAATTCTCGCTATTAACAGACAAGCGAATATGTTTTTATTTTACTCCAATA
>MTCR01000147.1 GCA_002212725.1 Sphingobacteriales bacterium TSM_CSM
CGGCAGAAAATTCCCCTTCCCGAGTACTCGGGAGGCCAGGGGAGGTGGTGGTTTACCCCAACCCCGCCCAAAACACGCTCTTTCTTGCAAACTGGCAACAAATAGCTGCCTTTAAATTGTATGCCATATCGGGTGTGCCGGTGTTGGGGTGTAGCCCTGTTACCGGTTCGCAAATTGGCATTGCTCAATTGCCCGCCGGTTTGTATATAGCAGAGGCACAGTACAAAAACGGCGCCATACAACGTCAAAAACTGCTTATACACCGGTAGAGCGGCAGGTGTGTTTAAAAAACGAACGCACTATTTAGCGCAGAACCGGGTGGTGTAAACTCTTTTTTATGCTTGCAAAATACTATACAAAGCAGGGCACAAACCTTGCGGTTTACATAATTCACGGGGCACAGCCTTGTGCAAGCAGCATGGGGAGGGAGGTCCGGTTATTTTTCTTTGTTAAGCGGTTTAAGGTCGTAAATAGTTCGTATTTCGCCAAATTCTTTTTCCATGTTTAACCCCAGGTCTATGAGTTTACCGGTGCGCACATCAAACACCCATCCATGTATTTTGGGAAATCCGGTTTGGTACCACGCCCTTTGAACATGGTCTATTTTTATAACATTAATACATTGCTCCAGCACGTTTAATTCTACAAGGCGGTCAAATCGTTTATGGTCATTGGAAATAGCGTCTAATTCGGTTCGGTGCAGGCGGTACACATCGCGCAGGGTTTGCAGCCAACTGTTTAGCTGCCCCATGTCTGAGGGGTTCAGGGCTGCCTTTACGCCGCCACATTCGTAATGTCCGCAAATTACAATATGTTTTACTTTCAGGTGTTCAACGGCGTACTGTACCACAGCATTCAGGTTGTTATCGGTACTAACTACAAGGTTGGCTACGTTTCGGTGAATAAAAATTTCGCCGGGTTGAGCGCCCATGAGGTCTTCGGCGGTAACGCGGCTATCTGAGCAGCCTATATACAAAATTTGCGGGTGCTGTCCTTTTGCCAGTTTTTCAAAATATTGCGGGTCTGTGTTTAGTTTTTGTGCTACCCACTGCTCGTTGTGTTTAAATATGTCTTTTAGTGTCATGTTAATATAGGTTTTTGCAGATGTATTCGGTTGAATATATAGGGTGTATTTGGCCCGGAGCAACGGTTGTGGCGGAGGCGGTTAAAACAGGAAGCCGTTTTTCGGTTCTGCTTTGGGTGGTAAATTTGTTTCGCCCAGCATTTCCTTTAAGTCGCGTTCAATGGTGTTGCACAGGGCAGTCATAGGCACATCGGTAAGCAGGTTTTCAAAGGGGTCTTCGTTTACCTCGCCCACTTTACCCATTACGGCAAATACAAAGGAAATTAAGATACTTACGGGAATCATTAACCAGGGGGCGCCCATTTTGCTAAAATCTGCAATAAGCGAAAACGGCAAAATAAACATAAAAGCCAACAAAAACAGTTTGGTAAAGAAGTGGTATTGCCGCAGCAGGGGCGTGTTTTTTATTCTTTCGCAGGCACCCTGAAAATTGTTAAATCCTGCCAGGGTGGGTTCGAGGCTGATATTGTCAAAAGCGCCCAACAGTTCGGTTTGCATACCCTCTTTAATTCGCAGGCCTTGGTGGTGCAGCAGCATATTGGGCAGGTTGTTTTTGGTAATTAGTTGGGCGTATTCGGTTGGGTTAAGCAGGTGTTCAAACTCGGCATAGTTGTTTTGTTTGCGCAAATGCAGGCGCAGGGCATGAGCAAAGGCAATTTGCCGGTACACTATTTCTGTTTTGTAGTTGTTTACCTGTTGCGGGGTTGCTTTTCCGGTTGCGGCGGCGTTATTGGCATTGGCAATAATTTGGCGCGCAAAAATGCGGCTGTTGTTAATGATGCCGCCCCACAAGGTGCGGGCTTCCCACCACCGGTTGTAGGAGTTGTTGTTGCGAAATGCCAGAAAAATTGCCAGGGCGCTGCCCAAAATAGCGGCAATAGAAAAAGGCAGGCTTACTGTTTCGAGGTGTCGGTTATGGTAGAGAAAGTACACTGCAACCGATAAAAAGGTGCTTATCAGCAGTTCAATACGCAGGTATTGTACTACTCTTACCGGGTTAAAAACTTTGCGCAGTATCATGTTGGGGTTAAGCTATTTTGGTTAAACAGTTTTTTGAGCAGCCTGCCGGAACGGCCGGGGTTAATGGTTTGCTTCGGGGTTAATGGGGGCGTGTTGGGTTTTGTAGGTTTATTGCATCAATTTGCGGCTTTCGGCCACACTTGGCAAATTGTTGGTGTTTGTAAATTGTTGTTATTTTTCAAGATAAGCCCATACAAAGCGGGGGTGGTGCCGGCCTGTGCGCGCCATTTTTACCCAAAGCAGGGTCATGTGTTCCAGATGGAGTGCCTGGTTGAGTGCGCCGGTATCGAGGGTATCAAAACCCATATCGGTGTTTATTTGGGCTACCTGCTGTTTTGCCTCCGTATTGTTGCCGCAAATGAGCATTACCGGTTTTACGTTATAGGCAGGAAAAGCGCTGTCGGCAAAATTTTCGTAGCCGTATATGGTATAGGCTTTTACCACATTGGCATCGGGTGCAAGTTCCTGCACTACTTCAGACCCGGAGCGCTCGCTTTTTAAGCCGTGTGTAATGCCCGGCCCTACGGGGTTGGTGCAATCTACCAGCGTTTTGCCGTTAAAATGTATGTTTTGTAAGGCATTGGTTATGACATTAAAGGGTGTTGCCAAAAATACCATATCGGCTGTGTTTACGGCTTCCTGCACCGGCAATACGGTAAAGTTGGGATTGGCAGCCAAAGCTTTTGCCACACTGTTTGAGTTGCTGTTGTTGTGTGCTATTATAATTTTGTGTTGTTTTTTTTGCAGGTTGTTGGCAACGGCAAAACCCACATTTCCTATACCTATAAATGCCAGTTTCATGTTGTTGTGCGGTGGTTTGGTGGTTATGTAGAAAGGGTTCAGCAATAGTTTTTAAGATATTGGAGACTTAAGTTCCACAATTGCTGTGCATATTGTTTGTTGGTTGCCATAGGCGACAGGTTGGGGTCTTCCTGTTCGAGGTAAATATATTTGCCCGAAATGTCTTCCATATCGGGGCTAAGGGCTGCATACAGGGCGCTTCGGGCGCCGTGGGCGGCGTTGGGCGTGTTGTTCCAATCCCGGGCTTCCATGTTCTTAAATAAATCGGTGTGTACTATGCCCGGGTGAATGGTGTTAACGGTAATGCCCGTGCCTTTCAGTTCATCCTGCAGTTGCAGGCTGAACAGGATATTGCACAATTTTGATTGCGAGTAAGTTGCCACGCCGTTGTAGGATTGATTTTTAAATTCAATATCGTCTAAATTCAGGATGTTTCGGCGGTGTGCTCCCGATGCGGTGTTTACAATGCGGGCATTTCGGGTTTTTTTAAGCACAGGCAGCAAAAGCAGGGTTAGCAGCATGGGGGCAAGATGGTTAACGGCAAAGTTCATTTCTATACCCTGATGGCTGTTTTTCCGCTCCATTTCCCAGGTGCCGGCATTGTTTATAAGCACATCTATGGCAGGGAAGCGCTGGGCAACAGATTGTGCAAACTGTTGTACACTTTGCAGGTTGCTGAAATCGCCTTCAAAGAAATACACGTTTTGGTTACCTGTTTCCTGCACCAGTTGCTGCCTTACCTGTGCTGCCTTGCTGAGGTTGCGGGCGTTGGAAATTACGGTAAACCCTTGTTGTGCAAGGGCTTTGGCTGCTTCTTTGCCAATACCTGCGGTGGCGCCTGTAATTACTATGGTTTTCATTGTTTTTACCGGGTTTTACGCCCTTTGTGTTTGTTGGAGCTGTGCGGGGTTAATAAACAATTTCTTCTTCAAACTGTCCGGGTTGTTGGTTAAACAGTTTCCAGTACTCGTTGGCAATAGCGGCGGGGTTGTATTTGGGGTCTGTGGGTTGTACATAACCGCAAACGGTAAGTTGGGCAATATGTATGTTGGTGTTGGCAACTTTTTTTTGCGCTGCCTGCACCAGGTTTCTCATACCCGCCTTACCAATGCTGAGCGAAGTCCATTGCGGGTCGCCGCTAAAGGCAAATCCGCCGCCGGTAAAAAACAGTTTACCCCTGTTTTGTTGCAGCATGCCGGGCAATACCAGTTGAATAAGATGGAAAGCCCCGCCCACCGAAACATCGAAATTTTGTTTTATGGTTTGCCAGTCTTGCTCCAGCAGGTCTTTAACACTTACTGCCGAGGCATTAAACAAAATAAGGCCGGCTTGTTCAAAATGGGGGTTAATGGTTAAGAGCGCATTTTTGAGCGAGTTGGCATCGGCAACGTTGCCCGTTGCATAGCGGGCATGAATACCTTGCCGGGCAAGTTGTTCTGCCTGTTGCTGCAGTTTTGCTTCATTTCTTGCTATAAGGCCAATTTCGTAGCCTTCGGCGCCAAATTTTTGTGCCACACCGTTGCTGATGCCCGGCCCTGCGCCAATAATAATAACTAATTTCATGTAGTTGCAATGTTTTGATATGTGTTAAAATTCGTACCGCAAAAAGCCGCCCAAATTATTGGTTTTTACCCAATTTTTTCTTCCGTTTTGCGAAAAATCTGCACCTGCACCCAACTGCCATGCTTTAACCTTTAGCCCCAGCCGGTAACGTTGGGTAAAAGAAAACGGATTTTGGTTTACTGAGGGGAATGCATTTACCAACTCAATTTGCGAAAAAAGGTTCAGTTTTTGCGATAAGGATGGGGTAAAACGCGCCAGAAAGAAAAAATCAACATTGGGGTTTTTAAGCAGTTCGGCTACAGTCCATGAAAAAATGGTATAGTTTTTACCTATTTTGGCAAACTGAACCCCTGCTTTTGGATATACACCCCGGTTTAAAATGCTGGCTACGGCAACCGGCGCCAATCCTTTAAGGGCGGGCAGGTTGTAAGAAACGGCCTCGGTAAAACCAAACTGCGGCAGGTATTGACCGGTTTGGGTGTTCATCTGGTAATCTATGGCGCTGCGGTTCCGGTTAAAAAACAACCATTTTGAGTTTTGTGCATCGGGCGTTTTAAAAAATTTGAAAAACATAATATCTAAGGTGGCCTTTTTATGTCCGCCAAATATTTCAACCGGAATTTGTGCCATAACCCTGCTGCCGGCGCTGTGGGTGATGCATACTATAAAAAAAACAACCGGAAACCAAAAGTGCAGCTTCATGGTAATTAAACAGGAAATTAAACTTTACGGGCATGGGGTAAGTATGCCCGTAAAGTTGCATTTTTAAAAGAAGGGATTACGCCTGTTGCGAGAGTAACCCAATTTTGTTGCCTTCGGAATCGATAACAATGGCTGCAAAGCCAAATTTTCCGAGGTTAATTTCGGGGGCAAGCACTTTACCGCCTGCGTTTTCAACTTCACCCACCGCATCGGCCAATTTGCCAAACGCGTTGAGGTATATAATGCCGCCATCGGTAGTGGGTTTTAAATCGGGGCGTACCACAACAGAGCCGCCAACGGCTTCGCCTGTGTTAAACGGCACGTTAAATAAAATTAACTCGCCGTTGCCAAAAGTGCCTTTTCGCACATTGCCATGCAAAACAGCAGAATAGAATGCAAAAGCCCGTTCCAAATCGAGGGCAGGAATTTCAAACCAATTTACAGCATTCATAATGTTGGGTTATTTTGATAGTTGTTTTACCACCAGTTCGGCGGCAGCGGCGCCGCTGTTTTGTTGTTGCCCGGTAATAAGGTTACCATCTTGAATGGCGTATGATGAAAAAGGTGCAGCCACTTTAAAAGTAGTTCCCGAAATTTTACGGGCTTCGCTTTCAATACGGTAGGGCTGAATTTTCATGCCAACGGCCTGGTCGGCAAAATCTTCTTCGGCATCGGCAAAGCCGGTCCAGGTTTTGCCTTTTACCAGCAATTCTCCGTTTGATGTTTTTGCTTCCAGCAGCAGTGTGGTAGAGTGGCAAACGGCGGCGCTTGGCTTACCGGCTTCATAAAACGAGGCAAACAGTTTTTCAAGGTCTTTGTTACCCCTGAAGGTGTACATAGGCCCCTGTCCGCCCACCAAAAAAATTGCCGCATATTCCTGCGGGTTTACCTCTGTAAGTTTGCGGGTGTGTGCCAGCATGTTGTTAAACCACTCCTGCTGCATATAACCCAATGAAATAACGTCGTGAGCAGAATAGCCACTGGCATCGGTTGGGTTTGAGTAGCCGTCCATTTCTAACTTGCCGCCTTCGGTAGAAACCAATTCTACCTCGTAACCTGCTTCCTGAAACACGCGCAAAGGGTGGGTTAACTCGGCCGCCCAAAAACCAATAGGCCAGCCTGTTTGCCCCGATACCGAAGGGCTGCTTGCCACCATTAAAATTTTGCCTTTAAACGGCGCGCCATGAAAATGTACGTAACTTTGAACTTCTTGTACTGCACTCATATTATTTTAATAAATTAATGTTAGCCGGCAGGCTGTTGTATTTTTGCCCATTGCCCTGCCTGCCTTGCGGGTTTTGGGGGATGTAATGTGTGTGGGAGGTTGTGCAGTGCAAAAATAAATGTAATACTGCCCTTGGCCATGTATTTAACCTTTAAGTGCGATACTTACTTTTAGGAAAGCATGGACATCCGGGGGATGTAGCTGCATACGGTTATATAAAATACAACATTAACCCGAAATTTCCTTGCCGTTGCACGAAATTCGGGGTTAAGGGGCAAACAAAAGCAAGTTCTTTGCACAGGTTGGTTACAGGTGCAAATATTGGTTTTTCAAAAAAATGCTTTTACAGCCCGATGCGTGTGAGCAGACAGACCGTTATTTTGCGCGGTCTAAGGCCTGTTGCAAATCTGCCACCAGGTCTTCGGCATCTTCAATGCCCACGCTCAGGCGCAGGAGCGAATCGAGTACGCCGGTTTTTTTGCGTTCTTCCAGCGGAATGGAGGCGTGTGTCATGGTAGCCGGATGCCCTATGAGCGACTCTACCCCGCCCAATGACTCTGCCAGAGAAAAAAGGTGCGTATTAGACAACACTGCAACGGCAGCCTCCATGGTATCTTTTTTAAGTGAAAAAGATACCATGCCGCCAAAACCGCGCATTTGTTTTTTTGCTACCTCGTGGTTGGGGTGGGTGGTAAAACCCGGGTAATTTACCCTGGCTACCGCCGGATGTTGCTGTAAAAAGCCGGCAATAACCGCCGCATTTTTGCAATGTTGCTCCATGCGCAGGTGCAGGGTTTTAACCCCGCGCAACACCAGGAAGCAATCCATGGGAGCCGGCACGGCGCCTACCGCGTTTTGATGAAAAGTAAGGTGTTGGTAAAATGCCTCGTTATTGGTAAGCACGGCACCCATAATTACATCGGAGTGGCCGCCCAGGTATTTGGTTACCGAGTGTACCACTGCATCGGCGCCCAGGTCTATGGGGTTTTGCAGGTAGGGCGAGGCAAAGGTGTTGTCCACACACAACATAATGCCGTTTGCCCTGCAAATTTGGGCAACGGCGGCTATGTCTATAATGCCCAGCATGGGGTTGGTGGGTGTTTCAAGCCACACCATGCGGGTTTTGTTGTTAATAAGGGGTAAAATTGTTTCCGGATTGCCCATATCTGCAAAATGAAACCGTATGCCGTACTTTTGAAAAACCCGTACAAACAGCCTGTAAGTGCCTCCGTACAGGTCGTTTCCGGCAATTACCTCATCGCCGGGTACAAGTTGGCGCATAACGGCATCGGTGGCAGCCAGACCGCTGGCAAAGCACACCCCAAAACGGGCGTTTTCCAGTGCCGCCAGGTTCTGCTGTAAAACGGTTCGGGTGGGGTTTTGGGTGCGGCCGTATTCATACCCTTTGTGTATGCCGGGCGCCTCTTGCACATAGGTAGAGGTTTGAAAAATGGGGGTCATAATAGCGCCGCTGGAAACATCGGGCAATATGCCGGCGTGAATAGCCTTGGTTCCGAATTTCATACAGTTTATTTCGTTTAAATGCTTTTAATAATGGTTGCAAAGGTACAAAAAAAGCGACAGGTAATTTTTTCGGAAACAAATCAACTAAAAAATCAAAATAATTCGTTACTTTGCAAAACAAGAATTGTAACCTGTTAACCCCCTTTTTTCAGCTATGCGCCAGTTATTAACCGCCCTTAACCTCATGTGCAGTTTGTTGGTATTGTTCATGCTTTTCAGCAGCGGATTTGAAGTAAACACCCCACCGGGCGATAAAGTGCAACAGTATGTAAGCCAGGTGCCCATGCCCCCAAGTATTGCCTTTGCCAACGAAGAGGTGCCTTTGTACGACCGCGAAGTGCGCGAACGCCTGGACCGCGAGATAACCAATGTTACACATCAACACTCCAGCACTATAAGGGTAATGAAACTGGCTTACCGCTACCTGCCCCTGATTGAAGATATTTTGAGCCGCAACGGTGTGCCCGATGATTTTAAATACTTAGCCATAGCCGAAAGCGGGCTGGAAAACGTAACCTCCTCCAAAGGAGCCAAAGGCGTTTGGCAATTTATGGAAGGAACCGCCACACAATACGGGCTTGAAATAAGCACCGATGTTGATGAACGCCTGCACCTCGAAAAATCTACCCTGGCAGCCTGTACTTACCTGCGCAATGCCTACCAGCGTTTTGGCACCTGGACCATGGCCGCCGCCTCTTACAACCGTGGCGTATCGGGCATGAATGAACATGCCGGTGAACAGCAATCAAATAATTATTACGACCTCTATCTCAATAGCGAAACCTCGCGGTATATTTTCAGAATTTTGGCGTACAAACATGTGTTAACCCACCCCGAAGACTACGGCTACCACTTTACTACCGAAGATTTTTACCCGGCACAGGCCACCAACTCGGTAATGATTAGCAGTATTGGCGATATTGCCGCTTTTGCCCGAAGCTATAATACCAATTATAAAACCGTTAAAAACCTGAACCCCTGGCTGCGCACCAACAGCCTGAAAGGCCGCACCGATAAAAGTTATGCCATTAAATTACCCATGTAGTTTGGTTTGGGTGCCCAAATGCCGTATTGCACAGCAAGTGCCCGTAATTGGGTGTGCTGCTGCAATTCTGCAGTTTTTTTTTAACCATTTGATTTATTATGTGTTTATATCACTGTAACTTTGCGAATTATTTTATAAAAAATAGATGTAGGTAATAAAAATGAAACCCAATTTTACCCTTGCCGTGCTGCTACTGTTGCTGTTTGCCCCCTTAGCAGCTCAACCCGCCGACCAACCGCTGCTCTATTTAGACGGCCCGCAGCAGCTTGCCTGCGTAAGAGATGATGTGCCCTATATTGTAAGCCTGTTAATGGCAGATAAAGCCGCCACGCTTCAGTCTGTTAAAACAGTAACCCTGAAACGGTTGCAGGAACATGCTGCCGATTCTTTTTATATAGATAAGCAACCCTATGCCCACATAGAAATTGGCAACCTTTTCGGCAATACGGTAAAACATGCCCTGGTGGCTTATTTTTCCGATGCTCACCTGAAAGGCAACAGCGATTATTACCTCAACCTGTATGTGTATGAAGTAAAGGGAAATGTGCTGCAACAGGTTTTTAAAGCCGAAAACCTGAGCGCGTACTACCGTACAGTAGGCATAGATATTACCGATTTTAACCACGACGGCAGCCCCGATGTGCTGGTTGCCACCAACGAACCCGAATGGTACCACAATAACCGGCCGGTAAGGTTGTATTACCACATGTTTCAGTATAACCCTCAACCGGCAATGCCGCTTCTTACAGAGTACAAACCATTGCTAAGCATTCCTAATCCGCGCTTTATTAAACCCGATATACTGTACTCCAAATCAGAGTGTGGCTGCAGCGGATACTGCTGGTTTTCAAAATTGTTTTTGGTGCAAGACAAAGAACTTAAACAACTTGCCGAAGCAGGGCAATACTGCACCAATGTGGCATCGGTTTACCAGTTACACAATAACGGCTCAAAAACCCTGATTGCCGAAATTATGCAAGCCAACAGTAACGATACCCAATACATAGAAAACGTGTGGATAGACCTTTTACCTCGCCTTACCGGAAAGTAAACTCAGCTCCGCTACCGGTTTTGCCGTTGCACTGTTTTTTTGTTGAGCAACCGCTTTTTAGCGGTCTTTCGGCTTGGTTGGCCGGCATAGCAGGTTAATAAGCTTTTGCTTTTTGCAGGCGTGCGCTCAATTCTTTTTCCTGCTTGTCTAATTGCTGCAATTCTGCCTTCAGCGCTTCCTGTCTTTGGCGTATTTGCTGCAATTGCGCGGTAATTTCATTTAATTCCTTGGCGCTTAAACCGGTTGGGGCAGGAGAGGGGGCAAGCGTTTTTTGTGAAATTTCGGGCGGCAACAGGTAACGTACCAAGTTATCTGAATTTGGCCACTGTGCAGGTGAAGCGGGTGGCTGCGTTGTTGCAGTGCTGTTATTAGCAGACAGGTAAGTGGGGGCAACCGGCGGCGGAGTAAAAGGAGGAAGCGCATTGCGGCCTATACCTACTTCATTGCCCTGTTGTTTTGGCGTACTCTTGGCAGGACCCGCCCCTGCAGGTACAGCCGGCTGAATAAGGTTGTTTATAATGGTTACTACAGTGGCATCCTGGTAGCCCAGGTCTTTGGCCGCCAACATGGCCACCTGTGCTTCGGAGTAAGAGTAATAATCGCCTAAGTAATAAGCAACAGTGTTGTTTTGGTTGCTTTCTCTGTACAACTTGCCCAAATGCGATACATGTGCAAAACTATGAAGCGTTTCGCCGTAAGGGTTTAGTACCATAAGAAAAACGCGGTAAAACACCTCTTCTACCATATTGCCGCTGTTGAGCAGTTGCTCAATTTCAGAAAACTTCATGTTTTTACCAATCAACCGGTTGCCCGGCCCTATAAAAAAAGAAGTGGTAAGTATGGTAACGTCATACGCCTTTGCTACCGGCGAGTCAAAACCTTCGGTGGCTATAATCTCGTTCTTTACGCCCCCGCCGTATTTTTCCAATCCCTGTTTCCAGGCTACTGTGCTTGTATCTAAAGAAATGTTAATCACCTCGAACCCGTCGGCATTGGTAAAAGTTCTGCCCGAATATTGTTTTTCTAACTTAATGAGGCCGGGCTCCATTACGCTGAACGAGGGACACCACGTAGCCCCAAAATTAATGAATACATACTTGTTTTGCATGCCCGATAAAAACAACCGTTCGCCTGCCGGATTAATAAAGCCGATATCGGGCATTTTGTCTCCGGGGTTTTGTGCTTTTGCATCGGGTAAAATCAACAGGAGCAGTAATACAATAATGCTTCTTCCAAATAATCTCAGATTTAGTAACATAGACAAGGATATTTCATGCTGTTCTTCTGCTGAACGAGAAGAATAAAACCTGTTTATTGCTTTTATTTTTAATGCAAATTTGCTTTTTACCTCAACCGCTGGCTTTGTAAAAGTAGGCAATATTATCTTCTTACATTGACATTTGTACAAATTTATGCAAGTTTTACTTTTTTGTGACCAAAGTTTGTCCAAATATTAACGGTTTGCCACCCTTTGGCAAGGGTAACTACACTGCTTGTCCTTTTGTTGGGGTATGCTGCGGGATGTGCAAAATTGCGTAAATATGCAAGCTTTCGGGGCGGTGTTCTGCCGCGCGTTGCGTTAAACCCGGCCGCAATAATAACACCGGTATAAGTACCAAAACAATAAAATTGCGTAACTATTTAGGTGCTATCTGTAAATCCCGGCATTTTCTCTTGTTCCCTGCTCGTTTGAAGCATTGACCATAAAGAGCAAAAAACTTTACGGAACTTTGCGTTCTTTGCGGTAAAATGAAAGGAATTTAGTTAAGAACATTACCAGCAAAGGTACCACCTAAATAAGTACAAAATTGCTAACTTTGCAGGCGCTGTGTTTTACATTTATTTATACTTAACCATTTACCTCCATGAGTGTTACTAAAACGTTAGTTGAAGAGGTTACCATTAAATTTGCCGGCGATTCGGGCGATGGCATGCAGCTCACCGGCACAGAATTTACCAACAACACTGCCCTTACCGGCAGCGACCTGGCCACTTTTCCCGATTTTCCGGCCGAAATTCGTGCGCCGCAGGGTACGCTGCCCGGCGTATCGGGCTATCAGTTGCATTTTGGCAGCCGCCTTATTTTTACCCCCGGCGATACCTGCGACGTGTTGGTGGCCATGAACGCCGCCGCATTAAGGGTAAACCTTACCACCCTAAAAAAAGGTGGTACTGTTATTGCCGATATTGCCGGCTTTGACCCCAAAAACCTGCGACTGGCCAAATGCAATACCAACCCGCTGGAAGACGGCTCACTCAACGGATACGAGGTAATTAAAATGGATATTACCAAACTAACCCGCGATTGCCTCAAAGACCTGCAAATGGGTACCAAAGAAAAAGACCGCTCTAAAAATATGTTTGTGCTTGGTTTCCTTTACTGGATGTATAACCGAACCATGGATAGCACCACCGCATTTCTGCAAAGCAAGTTTAAAAAACAACCCGATATTCTGGAGGCTAACCTCCGCGCTCTTAAAGCCGGCTACAACTTTGGCGAAACCACCGAAACGTTTAATGCACGTTACGAGGTAAAACCCGCACCCATGGCACCCGGCCGCTACCGCAGCATTATGGGCAATCAGGCCCTTGTTATAGGGCTTATTACCGCCGCCCAAAAAGCAGGGCTGCCTCTTTTCTACGGCTCTTATCCCATTACACCGGCATCGGATATTTTGCATGGACTGGCGCAGTACAAACATTACGGCGCTACTACTTTTCAGGCAGAAGACGAAATAGCCGCCATTTGTTCTGCCATTGGCGCTGCCTATGGCGGCAATCTGGCTATTACCGGAACCTCCGGACCGGGCATGGCCCTTAAAGCAGAAGCCATGGGGCTGGCCGTTATGCTCGAACTGCCTTTGGTTATCTGCAACATTCAGCGCGGCGGACCCTCTACCGGCTTGCCTACCAAAACTGAACAGGCAGACCTGCTGCAGGCCCTCTACGGGCGAAACGGCGAATGCCCCATGCCGGTACTGGCCGCTCAATCGCCGGCCGATTGTTTTTATACTGCCATTGAAGCCTGCAAAATTGCCATTGAACACATGACGCCCGTAATCCTGCTAAGCGATGGCTATATTGCCAACGGCGCCGAACCCTGGCGATTTCCGAAAGCAGCTGATATTGAACCCATTAAAGTAACCTTTAAGCAAGCGCCGCAAGACGGAGAACTTTTTATGCCCTATGAGCGCAATGAAAACTTAGTGCGCCCCTGGGCGATACCCGGCACCAAAGGGTTGCAACACCGTATTGGCGGACTTGAAAAAGAAGAAGGAACCGGTAATGTATCGTACAGCCCGGCCAACCACGAGTATATGGTAAAAGTGCGCGAAGCTAAAGTAGAACAAATTGCCCGATTTTTACCCCTGCAAACCATAGAAACCGGTCCCACTGAAGGCGACCTGCTGGTTTTGGGTTGGGGTTCTACCTATGGCGCCATTAAATCGGCTGTAATGGAGCTAAATGCCGATGGCTATGCCGTGGCACATGCCCACCTGCGCTACCTGCGCCCCCTGCCCCAAAATCTTGAAAGTATTTTGCGCAGCTACAAAAAAGTGCTTATACCCGAAATTAACGCCGGGCAACTGGTAAAAGTTATCAGAGAAAAATATCTCATTCCGGCACATCAGTTCAACAAAGTACAAGGACTGCCTCTTTTTAAGAATGAACTTAAAAATGCCATCTTGCAAATTCTGGAAAATAAATAAACAGTTCATGCACCACCATTGCCAAAAAGCAAAATTCAGCGCTGTTTTACCCCTGCTGCTCCTGTGTTTTGCCTGTATGCCGCTAAAGGCACAACAATTAACCAATTTTTTTAACCGCGTTATTTACGCCAACGATTATTATTTTTCGCTGCCCATGTATAACCCCGCTTTTACCGGCGATGAGACCCAACCTTCGGTAAGCATAACGGGCAGAATGCAGCAATCGCCCCAGGAGGTAAATCCATATACCATACAGGCCTTGGCACAAGGGTTTGCTCCATCGCTCAAAAGTGGCTTTGGGTTTGCCCTGCAATACCATAAATTTGACGACAATTTTTACGGCGGCACCCAACTGTACCCCACCAATAAACGGCTGCTCAATATGGGCCTGCTTTACAGCTACATGTTTGAAGTGGGCGAAATTTCGGTGCTTAAACTGGGATTGGGCGCCTCTTTGCTCCATTTTAAATCCGATGAGGTTTTTAGCGTGCAGGTACCTGCTCCGCAACCAACTGTAGCTCTTAACGAGCGCACCTTTAAACCGGCATTTGACATTGGTATATCTGCCAATATTCTCGATTTTTACGTGGGAGTATCGGTAAAATATTTTAACGAGCCAAAGTTTAAATTTTTTGAACCCGGAACCGAAAGCACTTTTTTCCGCAACTCTTATATAACCGCCGGCTACAAGTGGGCCTTGTTGCAAAACCGGCTCATCATTCGTCCGGCGGTAATGCTAAATGCGCTTGCGCGAAACAATAATTTTGGCAATACCGGCGGCGGCGTCTTTTTCGATGCCTCTGTATTGTTCAGCTACAAAGATATTGCATTTGCCGGCACCTCTTACAAGGTAAACGACGACCCGTTTTTTATGTCATTTCTGGCCGGTGTACGGCTTAAAAAAACCTCGCAATTTACCTTTTCTTACCACCTGCCCAAAAACAGTGCAGCAAAAGGCTATACCCGTTTTGAAGCCGGCATTGGTTTCTTTTTACAGCAATCGCGCTTTGAAGAACCCGATGAAATTGAAGACAGAGAATAATTGTTGAAAAAAATGTACCTATTTAGGTGCTGTCTGTAAATCCCGGTATTTTCTCTTGCTCCTTGCTCATTTGAAGCATTGACCAAAGAGCAAAAAAAACATTGCGGAACTTTGCGTTCTTTGCGGTAAAATGAAAGGAATTCAGTGAAGAACATTACCAACAAAGGTATGACCTAAATAAGTACAAAAAAATTCCCCAAAAACCGAAAGCAGGTAAAAGGTAACTGCCATGTATTACCTGTAATTCGGGCTATGTGTATTGGCGAATGGTTTGCAAGGTCAGAGCGCAAGAATTTCTGAAAATATACAACTACAAAAGCTACCGGAAACCACTTAAAAAATGCTGTTTTGTTCGGCGCTGTTTATGGCTGAATTACGTCCACCACTTTATCGGAGGTAAAAGTGGCTACCGTTGCCTGCTGATACCCTTTTCGCATAAGATTTTTGCACATATTAAGGGCGTCTGCATAGTTTTTATAATAACCAATTGTGTATGCATAGCCGTTGGCGGTTGCCGTAACCGACAAATCGCTTCTTACAGCTGCCCAATAATCCGACTCTATGGGTATGCGGTGAGTAAAAACGCCTAATAAAACACGGTAATTCAAATCAGATAAATTACCTGTGCCGGTGTTTGCTCCTATCCACATGGTTTCGGCGTTTCTTCCATTACCGGAAACATACATGGCTATTGATTGGTCGGGATTGTTTGGTGCAGAAGTTACCTGCGCAAACAACGGGCAAGCAGCAAAAAGCAGTAGTGCGGTAATTACGTGTTTCATAGCAACTGGTTTAGACATCTTTTTTTTAACAAGAACTATACCAGAATGCCTTGTTGCATTAGGTTTTACAATTAGTTTACAATTATGCAAAGGTTTTTTTGTTATTCGTTTTAAGTATTTGGAAAAAATGCTGTTTTTCAGACAATTAGGTTGTTTTTAACAGGGCGGCTGCTGTTTTCAGACAAATTCATTCATGCACAAGCACATGCAAGTTAAGGGTGTTTTTTTTAGCGCCGTACATTTTAAAATACACTTGTAGCTATAACACTACACAAAATACCGTTTCCACCAGTGTTGAAACGCCAGCAAAGCCCAAGCCGATGCGGCAGAGTCGGCCGGATTGGCTGAGTAAAGTTGCTGCAGCAAGTTATGAATGGCCGGCGGGTAAAAAATACCCTGTTCCTGCAAGAAACCGGGCTGCAGCAGGTTGTTCAGCATAGGTTTCAGGTCTGTTTTAAGCCATTGCAGTACCGGCACTTCAAATCCTTGTTTAGGTCTGTTATACAGTTGTGCGGGCAGCAATTGTCTGAAAGCATCTTGTACAATGCGTTTTTTCATACTGCGGTCAATTTTAAACGCGGTGGGCAGGCTAAAGGCAAAATTCACCACACGGTAATCTAAAAACGGGTTTCGAACTTCCAGACTGTTGGCCATGCTCATGCTGTCCACTTTGCGCAGCATATCGCCGGGCAGCACCAGTTGCATATCGGCCAACAACAGGTGGTTAAAACTGCCGGTATGGGTTATTAAGGGTTGCAGCCATTGTTGCCGGCGCTGTAAAAAGGCATGGTCATCGGGTGGGTACAGCATGAGGCGGGCAGCTTTTTGCTGCGGCAATATGCTTGCCCAGCGCCAGTAGCGTTCGTGGGGTGGCAGGTTTACCCCTTCTGCAAAGCGGTTTACCTGCCTGAAAAAATTACCCCATTTTGTATTTCTCGATTGCGGCAGTTTCTGTAGCAAAGGCAGCGCCGGCTGTAGCAATTTACCTGCTTTTATCAGGTTTCGGGCTTTCAGTTCGGCGGCATGTTTGCGGTAGCCGGCAAATACTTCATCGGCGCCATCGCCCGATAAGGCTACGGTAACCTTTTTTCGGGTGTATTGGCTTAAAATATACACTGCCAGTGCCGATGTATCGGCAAAAGGCTCGTCTAAGTAATCCAGTATATCGGTCAGGTGTTGCCGCAAATCATCGGTTTGCAGCAAAAATTCGGTATGGTTGGTTTGGTATTTTTCGGCAACCAGGCGGGCATAGGCGGTTTCGTTAAACAAAGGCTCGTCTTTAAACCCTATGGAAAAGGTGTTGAGATGCCTTGTATGCCCCGAAGCCAGCGCCACAATTACCGATGAATCAATGCCGCCACTGAGAAATGCGCCCAATGGCACATCGGCAGTAAGGCGCAACCGAACCGCATCATCAAGCAGTTGCCGCAACTGTTTTTGTGCTGCTTCGTAAGAAACGGGCGTTTGTTCCTGTTCGGGCAAACAGGGTATTTGGTAGTATTGCGCCTGATTCAGAGCGCCTGTAGCCACATTTACCGTAAGGCAGCAGCCCGGCGGCAGGTGTTGTACCTGTTGCAGCATGGTATAGGGCGGCGGCACGTAGTTTAGCTGCAAATAGGCATACAAGGAAGTATGGTCGAGCAATTTCGGAATTTGGCAGGCCAGCAGGGCTTTCATTTCCGATGCAAAAACCAGCCGTGTGGCATCGGCATAGTACAACAGCGGTTTTACCCCAAATCGGTCGCGGGCCAAAAACAGGGTTTGGGTTGGAAGGTGGTAAATGGCAAAGGCAAAAAAACCGTTCAGCCGGGTTAGTACCGAAACGCCCCAGTGCATGTAGCCCCGAAGCAATACTTCGGTATCGCTTTGGGTAGCAAAAACAACCCCTTCTGCGGCCAGTTCTTCTTTCAGCAGCCGGTAGTTAAAAATTTCGCCGTTAAAGATAATGGCATATTGCCCCAATGGGTCGAACAGGGGTTGGTTGGCATTAATGCTGGTATCAATAACCGAAAGGCGGGCGTGCCCCAATGCCACCCGGTTGTGCCGGTAAACCGATTGGTTATCGGGGCCGCGGCGGCGCAGGGTTTGGGTTGCCGCCTCTATGCAGGCCAGGTAAGGCAAAGCCGGTTCAGAAAATGCCACAATGCCTGCAATACCACACATAAGTTACCGTTTTACCACCTTTATAACCCCCGCACCGGCGGCGCTTACGGCTTTAAGCAGGTAAACACCCGGCGGCAGTGTTTGTAAAGACAACTGTGCGGTATTGGTGGTTGCATGTTGGGTAAATACCGGTTGCCCATTAACGCTAAACAGTTGCAGCAGGCAGTTTTGAACACCGCTTACCAAAATCTGGTCGGTAGCGGGGTTGGGCCGGGCGGTTATTTGCAGGGTATTGTTGTTTGCATTGTAAATGCTGTTGTTAAAACTTACTTGCACGGCATCTGCGGCCACGCAACCAAACGAGTTGGTAACGGTAAGGGTGTAGGTTCCAAAATCGGTTACTGTTATTTGGGGTGTTGTTTGCCCGGTTGACCACTGGTAGGTAATCCAATCGCCCTCGGCCGACAGGGTGAGCGGAAACGCATCGGGCAACACATACAGTTCATCGGGGCCTAAGTCTATTTCGCAGTATGGGTTCATGTCTGCCAGCACAATGGCGGTGTTGTTAAACTCGCAGTCTTCTTCGGTTTCAAAACTGCCGTCAATGGTAAACACAAACGAGTTAAACCCCGAATACTGAGGCAGGTTATTGGGTATAAGCAAAGACAGGGTATCGGCATAAACGGTAATGGGGCGGCGCTGGGTAATAACGGGCAGGTAATCGCCGGTGGGTAAAATGCGCTGCACGGTTAAATCAACAGAATCGGGCAAAGCTCTGCCCATATTTTTAATTACAAACCGTGCTTCAAACTCCGGCATTTGCGAGTTAATGAAAAGCGGGTTGCTAAGAATAGGGAAACCTGTAGCCGGGTTATAAAAACTCATGCCGCTTATGGGCAGGCTCAGTTCGGGCTGTTGGCGCGGCACGGGGCTAAGCGCGGGGTCGGCAGCAAGGGCAATGGTTTGCAAGGTATAGTGCAATTGGCTATTTGTGCCGGTGGCGGGCAGCAGGGTTTGGGCGGCGTTTGTTATGCTGCTTGCAAGCGACTGCCCGTAATTAATGGTGTTTAGCTGCGCCAAAATGCCCGTTGTGCAGGTATCGGCTTTATTGGGTATTACGGCATCGGTGTTGCCCATAAAGGCAACTGCGCCGCTTTGGCTTGCCAGCACAAAATCTGCCATCATATTGCCGGCGCCGGTGGGGCTGTAATCATACATGCTGCCGCTTTTACCTGCGCTTGCCAGCATAACGGGGTAGCGGCCTTCATTTTGGTAGAATTGCGGGGGGTTAATATCGGTAAGCCAATAGCCGTTGTTATTGGCATTGCCGGTAAACTGCACCAAACCCACGCCATTGTTTATAAGTTGTTCAATTTCGGGAAAGTTGAGCGACCCGAATTTATTGTTGGCAAAACTGCCTTTTATCCTGCCGCCATAGCCGTTGTTGTTTTCCAGCAGTTGTTGGTAGGCATACAGGTAGCTGCTGTTCAGGTCCACCTCGCCCGTATCGCCTTGTGCCAGGTGCAAAATATCTTTGCGCCAGAAATTATCATCGCTGCACAAAAAATCGGTTTGTGTGGTTTCATATTGCATTAGTTTATTGAGGTACGCCTGCACATCGGCGGGGGTGGCGGCGGGTATGCGCCCTATGGCTACCTGTGGCGCAGTGTCGGTATTGCTTCGGGTTGCCAGCAGGGCATCGGAAGCCGGAACCCCAAAAGTAGGCACCAGATTGGCGTTAAAAGCGTTGGCGTTAAAGGTGGTTTGGTTGTAGGTAATGCCTTTTCCCAGCAGCAATACGTACTGTGGCGGCGTTACCCAGTTGTCGAGGGCGTAATTGATAAAATTGCGAATGGACAGCGGGTGTTTGGCTATGCCAAAGGCAAACTGGTTATACAGTTCGTCAATATACGCCACCTGTACGGTGTAGCTGCCGCCTTGGGCAGAACGGCGGTAGTTGGCATAGGCTTCTACGGCATTGGTGGCGCCGGCGGCAAGCGCCGGGTGGGCAATAATAACAAAGTTGCCCTGGTTAAGCGGGCTGTTAAAGTTGTTAAAACTAAAGGGTTGCAGGGTATTTACCAATGCAATTGCATTGGGGTTGGTATTTACCAGACAAAGGTTGCGCGGCGTTGCTGTTGTACTTCCTTGGGGCAGTTTAAATTTCAGCAGCCCGCCTTCCTGCACGGCTTGCAGGCGCAGGTTGTTGGTTTGGTCGTACAAAACCGGGGTATCGCCGCCATTAAAGTTGCTGATTTCGAGGTATTTTTCGGTGTTATCTTGCAGGGTAAAGCTAAAGAAAGAGGCCCCTCCAAAGCTAAAACTGTGCGGATATTGCAACCGGTACCAGGCAACAGCATTCACATCTGTTGCTGGCGGCGTGCCGCCTGAAGTTACGCTTAGTGTTGCGCCGCCACCAAAAAGGGCGGGCAACGGCGCTTCAAAATTAAGCGTGGCGCAGTTAAAGCCGTTGTAGGTAGTGGTGGCATAGGGGGTTCCGTTAACCGAAGCCGTAACGGTGTGGTCGTTTGGTTGCAGCGGGTCGTCTGAGCGGCCAACCACTTTAAGGCTTACCTGTGCATTAACGGTAGCCGGCTCGTACAAATCAGGCGCCAGCAGGTTATAGGTTTGGGTGGCACCGGTGGCAATATTGGTTCCTGTAAACCCTTCGCAGGGGTCGAAACCGGCAAAACGCAGGGGTGTATTGCCTTGGTAGTCAAAGGGCAGTCCCGGGTTAAACTGGTTGTTAACCGTCCAAAGGGAGGTTTGCCAGAAAAAGGTTTCGGCGGGCGGGGCGGCGGTCAGGTTGTTGGGAGTATTTTGGTAGCGCAGGTTGGCCGACAGGTTGTTCCAGGTAAGAAAATAGGCGGCGGTATCGGTAAACAGGCTTCGGGCGGGGTTAAGCTGGTCATCGGGATTGTTAAACAACGGCGTATCGGCATTACCGGTGTTGGGTGTTCCAATAAATTCTATATAATCACCCCCGGTCATTACCCCTTCCGAAGTGATATAAAGCGGCACCTGTTGCCCGTTGCGAAACAGTTGGAAACCACTGCCAATATTGGGTAGCCCGGCAGCAAGCAGGGCGCTTTGCGGAATTTGGTATAAACCATTGGCGGGTACGGTTATTTTAACGTAGGTTTGCCCGTTGTTTATCCACTCGTTGTTGTATGGTTGGGCAAAAGTGTTAAAATTAAGGGCGCAAAAAAGCAAAAATACAAGGGTGGCTAATCGGTACATTGGGTTATGATTAAGGTAGAAAAGTCTTGAATTGAAGATGCGGGGATTGATACAAAAACGCAAATTTAAGACTTTTCGGATAAGTTATCCCGATGTTTTTTTGGCATTCGGGCTATAATGGCATCTTAACCCAACTTAGCCATAATTTCATCGGCAGCAATGCGCCCTGTTTCGGCCGAGCCGTTCATGTATCCCTGGTAGTCTTCGCTGCAATGTTCGCCGGCAAAAAACAGGTTGTCCACGGCCGGAAATTCGTTTCCGGCAATGGTAAGCCACTGCCCGGTTTTGTAGCAGGCGTAGCTGCCTTTGGTATAGGGGTGGGTTGGCCAATGGAAACGCTCTGCCTTGCCGTTGTGCAAATTGAGTGCGCCGGGAAACACCTGCTCCAGTTTAGGCAAATAAATGCCCGATTGGCTTTGGGGCGTACCGTTGCCAACCTGCACACCAGTGGTTCCGCCGGAGTAAACGGTATAGCCGCCATCGGGTGAGGCTTGCAGTTGGCTGTTATCCCAGCCGGTTTGCAGTCCGTTATCGGTAAAGAGGTAGCCGCTGTAGCCGTTGTTTCGCCATGGGCGGCCGGTAAAGCCCAGCATGAGTTTGGCGTTGGTTCCGTAGCCCAGTTCGTTAATGGCAGATACTTTTTCGGGTGGCAGGTTAAGGCCGGCATCCAAATATACCTCGCGCAAAACGGTAAAGGGCAGGGTAAGTAACACAAAATCTGCCGTTACTTCTTTTACCGACGTGCCACCGGTTTGGAACGACAGTTTGTAGCTGTTGCCCGATTTATAAACTGCCTCTAATTTATGCCCTACCGAAATGGCGTTGCTTACCTCATTGGCAAGGCGGTCAACAAGGGTTTGGTTTCCGCCCGCAATTTTATAGCGTTCGTCGCTTTCGCCAAAAATATTGAAAGTGCCGCCCGAGGTATCGGCCGAGATGAGGTAGAGCATGTTAATACAAGATTGCTCACCGGCATCCAGCCCGTACTCGGTAACATAGGCTTCGGAGAGGAGTGATTTGAGCCAGCCTGTTGCGCCAATGTCATCGAGGTATTGGTCAAGGCTGAGCAGGTCGAGTGTGGCGGCTGCGGCATCAAAATCGTTGTAAATGGCGTCAATGTCGGCCTGCATTTGGGCGGCTATGGGCTGAAACTCGGCAATAACCTGTTCCAGTGTGTAGTGCAACCCGTTAAAGAAGAAGGCATCTTTAATAACACCGGTATCGGTTTGTGTATCGAGCAGTTGCAACCCGAAGGTGTTTACCAATTGCAGCATATCATCATGAATGCTGTCAATAAATTCGCCGCCCAGTTCGGTGGTAATACCGGTGCCCATAATATTGGCGGCGGTGTACATTCTGCCGCCTGTTCTTTCCGATGCTTCGTAAATTTGGGCAATATGGCCGGCCTGTTTAAGGCGGTAGGCGGCGTGCAGACCGGCCATGCCGGCGCCAACTATGGCAATTTTGGCGGCTGTTTCTTCTTTTTTGCAGCCGGTTTGTATGGCGCCCATGCCGGCAACGCCTGCTATAAGGGCAACTTTGGCGGTGGTACTTAAAAACCGGCGGCGCGAAACGGCTTTTTCGCTTTCCATTTGCAATATTGAAACAAGGTCTTTTTCGTGCGTTTTGTTGGCACGGAAGGCAATTTTAAATGCCTTTTGCAGGGTGCGCAGGAGCGGGGTACGGGGAGCGGCAGGTTTTTTCATAGGTAATGGATTGTGTTGTGTAAATTTGGGGTAAAAATTAAGGTAAACCCCGCAGAGTTGCAACGTTTTTGCACCTTGCTCAAAAAATAATATGTATAGCGCCGGCAATTGGGAGGACTTGGGTTCCTGAGTAAAAGCAGGCAGCATGGTTTTGGGCAAAACGCCCTTTATTCCTTTTGGGCTGATAAATCGTGTAAGTACAGTTTTTACTTTTCCCTCATAGCGCCCTTTGCGAAATGCTTTGCGAACCTTGCGGTTAAATTTTTGCCGCAAAGAACGCAAATGTTTATGTAATGAATTAACCCCAAATAAAGCCTGAGTTTCTACAATTTTGGGGTGAACTGCAAATTTGTGACGTATAAACAAACTATTTTGGCTAACAATCGTTAGTTTTGTGAAAAATTACTGCTTGAACCGCAAAGAGCAAATACGAGAAATAGCCCAAACCATGTTCAGGGAACGAGGGTACGCTGCCACATCTATGCGCGATTTGGCTACTGCCGTAGGCATAGAAGCGGCCAGTTTGTACAACCACATAAAATCAAAAGAAGAATTGCTCAAGGAAATATGTTTCGATTGTGCCGATGATTTTTTTGCCGGCATTCATGCGGCCAAAACAGCACCCATATCGCCCGATGCACAGTTGAGCCTTGCCATAAAAGAACATATACGGGTGGTTACCAACAATTTAGATGCTTCGGCTGTTTTTTTACATGAATGGCGGTTTCTTACCGAGCCGTACCTGTCGGAGTTTAAGGCAAAGCGCAAATATTACCGGCTTCAGTTCCAACAAATTATTGAAAGAGGTATAGCAGAAGGAATTTTTAAACCTGTAGATGCCAAAGTATATTGCCTGTCAATTCTTTCGGCGCTTAACTGGATTTACGACTGGTACAAGTCCGACGGAGAACTAAGCCCACAGGCATTGGCTGCCCAATTCAGTTATTTAATATTGGATGGGTTGAATAAGTGAGAAAAATGAAATTAAACGATGAAATAATTGCCCTTATAGAAACTGTTTCGCAGTTAAAAGCCGAAATAGATGCATTGCGTCCGCTGCCCGAAGAAGTGGAAGGCCGGGTGATGCAAAAATTGCGTTTAGAATGGAATTACCATTCCAATGCCATAGAAGGTAATACCCTAACCTATGGCGAAACCGTTACTTTCTTAATGCACGGTCTTACTGCAAAAGGGAAACCGCTAAAAGATCATTTAGACATTAAAGGTCATAATGAAGCCATAGATTTTTTGCTTGAATTGGTAAAAAACCAATCAACTCTAACTGAAACCGACATCAGAAACCTGCATCGGTTAATCTTGGCAGAACTCTACAAAGTAGATGCACAGACTCCTGACGGGAAAAAAATCCGGAAAACCATTAAACCAGGAACTTATAAAACCGAACCCAACCATGTACTCACTACTGCCGGGCAAATTCACTACTATGCAACGCCCGAAGAAGTAGCTCCCCGAATGCAGCACCTTTTGGATTGGTACAGAGCCGCTACCGATAAAGGAGAACTACATCCTTTGGTCATTGCAGCAAAATTTCACCACGAATTTACCGCCATCCATCCGTTTGATGATGGCAACGGGCGGATGGCACGCCTGCTTATGAACCTTATTTTGCTTCAATATGGCTATCCGCCTGTTGTAATACGTCAAGATAAAAATAGCCGAAACCAATACTATGCAGTACTAAGTCGGGCTGATGCAGGTGACTTATCTCCATTTGTAGAATATCTGGCAAATTTGTTGCTGCACTCTCTCCAACTGTACCTAAGGGCAGCAAAAGGCGAAAGCATTGAAGAACCCGATGATTTTGAAAAAGAATTAGCCCTGTTTAAAAAAGAAATAATAGGGTTAGAAAAGTTGGAGCAATCCAGAAGCCTTGAAATACAAGAATCCCTGTATAAAGAAACATTTTCTCATTTATTGAATAGTATTTTTACGCGGTTAAATGATGTTGCCGACCTTTTTACCTACGTTCAATGTTATGGGGTTGATAATGCAGATAACAAATTTACCGATTTTTGGTGGAAGTTTGAAGAAAATGGAAGCAAAGAACCCTATTATCAGTACTTTCCAAGCAAAGATGACGGTACGAAAATGGCTGTTAGTGAAAACGGAACAGATACTTTCCGCACAGTAAATTTTGACGAACAGTATGTTAGACATGTTTACGAAAATTGGCTGCAATATAAACTTGCAACCACTATTTCAGAGAATATTTTGAGTTTCGGAATATATTATGAAGGATTTAACAGAAAAACGCCTAAGCCATTTGATGTCAATTTGCAATTTTATATCCGTCTCGATTTGTTTATGTACGAAATTTTTTATGGCTTTAGTCCCCAATTGGGAAGTGTAAAAATTGGAGCGCTCCAACCAAAAATTACCCAATACTACAAACAAAATGTAAGCGAGGAAGAAATAGACAGATTAACCCAAACAATAGGTAAAGACCTTTTGCAATTTATAAAACAGCAAATAAAACAACTACAGTAACACATAATTTTTAACTCAAAACACCATTACCATGTACGGAGGAGGATATATTTACGACCCCGAAAACAAAAACCAGCCGCCCGTTGCCGAAGACCCCGAAAAATTGGCCGAGTTTGAAGCAAAAATTGACCACGGCGACAAAATTGAACCGTCTGACTGGATGCCCTACGAATACCGCCGGCAGCTTATACGCATGATAGAGCAGCACGCCCACTCCGAAATAATTGGCGCCCTGCCCGAAGGCACCTGGATTACCCGCGCCCCCGGCTTTAAACGCAAAATGGCGCTTATTGCCAAAGTGCAAGACGAAATAGGACACGGGCAACTACTCTACGCCGCCGCCGAAACGCTGGGTAAACCGCGCGAACAAATGCTCAACGACCTGCTGAGCGGAAAATCAAAATACTCCAACGTGTTTAACTACCCCGCCAAAACATGGGCCGATGTGGCCGTTATTGGTTTTTTGATTGATGCAGGCGCCATTATTAACCAGCTTGCCAACTCCAAAGGCTCTTATGCTCCTTACGGACGCGCCCTTAAACGCATTTGTGCCGAGGAATCGTTTCACCTTAAACAGGGCTACGAAGCCTTTGTTTACTTAGCCACCGGCACCGCCACACAACGCGCTATGCTGCAAGATGCGGTAAACCGATGGTGGCCGCCTATTATGCACTTCTTCGGACCGTCAGATAAAATATCGGTACACACCGAGAAACTCATCAGGTGGCAGGTAAAAATGGATACCAACGATAATATGCGCAACGATTTTCTGGAACAATACGTGCCTAAAATATTGGAACTGGATATTACCCTGCCCGACCCCAACCTGCGAAAAAACCCCGAAACCGGACGCTGGGAATATACCGAACCCGATTGGGACGAATTTTTCCGCGTAATTAACGGCAATGGCCCCTGCAATAAAGAACGTCTGGATGTGCGCCGATGGGTAGAAGAAAGCGGCCGCTGGGTAAGGCAGGCGCTCTTTAAGCCAAACGAAATGTACAAAGTGCCGCTTGCTTAAACAGTTCTGCTGCCGGCAAGGCCAACCTGTGCGGCAAATGGAAAATATTCATATCATGCTCATAGCCAACCCCATATACGATGTAGTTTTTAAGTATCTTATGGAAGACAATAAGATTGCCAAACTCTTAATATCCTCTATTATTGGGCAGGAAATTACTCATCTTAATTTGCGACCCCAAGAATTTTTGGGCGAAACCGGCTTCCGGAAAAATAAAAAACTGCAAAAAGCAGGCATATCCATACCGCTTTCGCTCACCATCTATCGAATCGATTTTGCTGCCAATATTAAAACCGGTGAAGGAGAGAAGTTGGTTATTATTGAAATTCAAAAAACCCGATTCCCGTCTGATATTATGCGGTTTCGCAAATATCTGGGAAAACAGTATGCCGATGTAAATAACGCCCAGGAGGTTGTAATGGGGCATCGGAAGCGCAAAAGCGGCATTCCTATCATAAGCATTTATTTCATAGGGTATAACTTACAGTTTATTCACGGCGGATTGGTTGCAGTTACCCGCCAATGTAAAAATCCCATTACCGGCGAGGTTTACCAAGCCAAAGAACCTTTTATTGAAGGGCTCACCCACGACAGTTATATTATTCAAATACCCCAGCTTACTCAAAAACGCAGGAATGAACTGGAAATATTGTTAAGTGTGTTTGACCAAAGCCGTGCTACCAATGCAGATTACCACCTGCTTAATGTAAAGGAAGAGGATTTCCCGCCCAAATATCGGCCTGTTATAAGACGGTTGCAACAGGCAATTTCTCAACCCGAAATCAAAACTAAAATGGATATGGAAGACACCTTGCTCAATGAACTTGAATTGATGGAGCGCGAATATGAAGAAGCGCTGAAAGAAATTAAACTTGCCCGAAAACAAGCGAAACTTGCTGAACAAAGAAAAATACGTCTGGAGCAACAAATAGAACAGGAACGGCAGGAGAAACTGCGCGCCGAACAACAAATAGAACAGGAACGGCAGGAGAAACTGCGCGCCGAACAACAAATAGAACAGGAACGGCAGGAGAAACTGCGCGCCGAACAACAAATAGAGCAGGAACGGCAGGAGAAACTGCGCGCCGAACAACAAATAACCGCTCTCAAAAATGAGCTGGAAGCGTTGAAAAAACAACTGAATAAAAAAACTGACTAAATTTCATCTGCCACACTCCGCCTGTGTTTATCATGCACCATTTCTCACTAAATTTAACCTTATCTCATGTCATCATTAGACCCGCGCATTAACCGCCTCGACCTGCATAAAACCGAGCAGGCAGAAAACACTCAACTCCACCAGCATTGGGAAACCTACGAAGTATTTGTACAGGCAAAACGCGGCGGACACCATACGCACGCCGGCTCATTGCACGCCGCCGACCACGATATGGCACTCATTTTTGCCAAAGAACAATTTGCCCGAAGAGGACAGTGCCATAATATTTGGGTGGTTAAAACCAGCAATATTTTTGCCATCGATACCGAAGATGCCGATATGTTTGCCGAAAACAACGAAAAAAAATACCGCAACACCGGCGGCTTTAAAGTTAGTGATAAAATAACCCGATACAAAAAAAGCCACAAACAACCCCTGTCCGATGAACAACAGGATTAACCCCACTGCAAAACGCCCCAATTCATGAACACCAACGCACTAAAAGAACTGCTGTATAAAATGGGCGACGATGCCCTTATTATGGGGCACCGCAACGCCGAATGGACCGGCCTGGCGCCCACGCTGGAAGAAGATATTTCGTTCTCCTCCATAGCGCAAGACCAAATTGGACACGCCCTGGCCATGTACACCCTCCTGCACGAACACCTCGGCCAACCCAACCCCGATATCATCGGGTTTACCCGTGCCGAAACCGCCTTTACCTGCTGCCACCTGACAGAACTGCCAAACAGCGGTTACGATTTCAGCCTCATCCGCCACTTTTTGTTTGACCATGCCGAAATTCTGCGTTATAAGGCAGTAACACAGTCATCTTTTACCCCGCTGGCACAGGTTGCCGCCAAAATTATGGGCGAACTTAAATACCATATCCTGCACGCCAATACATGGGTTCGGCAATTGGGCAACGCCACCGAAGAAGCTAAAGCGCGCCTGCAAACCTCGCTCAACACCCTGTTCCCCTATGCTTTGGGAATTTTTGAACCCTCGGAACATGAACAGACGCTTATAGCAGAAGGCATTTTTATTGGCGAAAACGCCCTTAAAACTCAATGGTTGCAAGCTATTGAAACCATTCTGAAACAAACATCGCTATTTTTACCCGATGCAACAGCCATACAACCCGTTTATGGCGGACGGCGAGGTTACCATACAGAATACCTGCAACCCCTGCTTACCGAAATGACCGAAGTTTTCAGAATTGACGAATCTGCTGAGTGGTAATCAATAAGGCAAAACTTCAACCTGCCAAACGGCTGTAAATCGGGGCGCGGCGCCATTTTATAACCAGTTTGCACATTTTTTAATTGTGCCAAACCGCTTGCAATGCCAAAATTCCTATATTTGAACTGTTTACTTAACCCCATTTCGGGTAAAAACTCCAAACCATGAGTAAAAACAGTTCAATAGTACCAACGCTGCCGGCGCTGCTGCTTTCGGTTTTTATCATTATAACCACCGGCTGCCAACACGACCCAACCGAAATTCCGTGCGATGGAACCATGTTTGGACAACCTATTGCCGCTACCGGATTAGACAGCACCCGATGCAAACCCTCTTGTGCCTGCAAAAACTTTACCTCCCGCACATTTACAGAGGAGCAACTGAACACCCTCAACCTGTGGCAGCTAACACAGCCTTTTGAAGAACTTGCCACTAACCCTTACAACGAGCCGCTGCCCGATAAAGACTCTGCCGTTTGTGCCGTGGTTATAGAAGACCTGGCCAACAAACTGTATCGGTTGCAAAACTTTCCCGATGCCGGTGCCGCAGAAGATGCCGGCGCCATTGTTACCCATTTTGATGCCTGCGGGCTTTGCTCTACCCTCTCAGATTTTGCCGTGTATGCAAAAGAACTGGATGTAGGCACACCCGTCAGGCAATGCGCCTTAGCCAATTTCAGCAAACCGTTCGATAGCCTGGTGGTATGCATAGAGGCATTGGGCTTTACCAAACCTTGCGCTCAAATTTGGGCTTACAATGCCCGAAATACCCAGGCAAAATGCCTGCAACCTTGTTTGGATGCCGCCAACACCGCCTACAATTTACCCGATGGCTCACTTAACCCGTGCCTGCAATGCGATGAACAGCAAAGCGGACCCGTATTTAAAGCCATAGCCGGCAGAACCCGAAGAAATACCGGCGTGGCTTCCAGCATTTGCCGCTTTTGTCAGGAAGTGCAGGTGGTAGAACACAATTACCCCTTTTAGCCTCTGTTGTTATGTTGCTTAGAGCAGTGCAGCTTGTCCGGCTGTTTTGCTGTAGTAGAAAAAGCACTTTTGCCGTTTAGTACCTTATTGGGGTTATGCCAAATTGCTGTATGTAGGGGCGCATAAAGGTAAAATCGGTACCATTTACGCTGCCGTCCATATTACAATCGGCTGCCGAGTAGGTATTGGAACCGGTTCCTGCGTTCAGGTACACATTTCCATCGGCATAGGAAATTACGCCGTTGGCGTTCAGGTCGCCGGGAATTAACCCGAACAAACCTGTTCCGCCTAAATCAATCAGTTGTGAGTTGCTGTTGGTTACGTTGGCAGGTATGGTAAAGTTAACAATGCCGCCATTGGGGTTAATAGCGGCGGCGCTCATAACAGCCACGTGGTTTCGGTGGCGCGCCACTATGTTAAAGGTTCCCTGCGCATTAAAGGTAAGCCCCTGTTGCAGTTGCGTGTTATAAACAAAACCATCGGAAGCCAGCAATGCTGCCCGGCTTTCTACCAGTGTATTATTGGCAGTATTGCGCAGTTCAATCAGCACCCAGTCAACCACAAAAGCAGGTATTTGTGCCGCCGAGGCCGCCGGTGCATTCCAGGGTGCTGCCGTATAGGGTGAGTTTGCGGGTATAAGGCTGTTAATATCGGTGCGCATGGTGCCATTGTTGGCGGTAAAATTATAAGCTCCGCCCAAAAACAAGCGTATGTTTAAAGGTGCCTTGCAGGTATTTGCCACATTTCCGCCGTAATTAACCACGCCGCCTGCCCAGGTTATGGTTTGAGAATCGGTACAATTACCGCCCGAACCCGAAAAATTGACGGTGGTGGTTCCGCCCGAAACATCAATTTCGCTTTGGCTCATCCGAAGCCATACTACAGTGGCATTGGCTACGGTAGCAGTACTTTGCAGGCTGTTGCCGCTTTCAAGGAACAAGGCACCTTCATCGGCGCTCAGGTTATAGGTTACACAACTGGCGCCATTTATCCAAAGCGGCACAAACAGGTAGTTGGGGTTGGCCGGGTTGGTTTCGCCGGTAATATCTTGCAGGCAAAAGGCTATGGGTTGTGCGCTGCTTACAGGATTGCCGCCCAAATCGAAATTAACAAACGCTGCTGCTACAATGCAGGCACAATCTGCCGAGCAGGTACAATAGGTTTCGGTTCCGTCGCAAGTGCCGTTTCCGCAAAATACCGGCGGCGGGCAGTTGGGTAAACTTACCAAAACCGGCGTGCCCGAACAGGAGGGGTTAGCAACATCAACAACGTTAATATTGATGTTTCCGCCGGTGCTGTTGGTAATAGTTACCTGTATAGGCGAAGAACTGCCCGATGCCAGCACGGCATTGTTGGCGGTGTTAATTACGTTATACAAGCCGCTGCCGTTGGTTGCGGTAAACGATACGTTAAACACAGCATTGGTGGCGCTACAGGTGGCAGTGCCGGCCAAAACGCCGGTAATGCTGCAAACCGGTGTGCAATCGGGCAAGGTTACCGAAACAGGTGTGCCCGCACAGGAGGCATTGCTTGCATCTCTTACATTAATACTGATACTTCCGCCGGTGCTGTTGGCAATGGTTACCTGTATGGGCGATGCGCTGCCCGATGCCAGCACCGCGCTGGTTGCTGTGTTGATTACGTTATACAAGCCGCTGCCATTGGTTGCCGTAAACGATACACTGAATACCGCGCCGGTGCCGCTACAGGTGGCTGTGCCGGCCAAAACGCCGGTAATGCTGCAAACCGGTGTGCAATCGGGCAAAGTTACCTGAACGGGTGTACCCGCACAGGAAGCGTTTGCAGCATCAACAACATTAATATTAATGTTGCCGCCGGTGCTGTTGGCAATGGTTACCTGTATGGGCGAAGAACTGCCCGATGCCAGCACGGCATTGTTGGCGGTGTTAATTACGTTATATACGCCGCTGCCGCTGTTGGGGGTAAAACTAACATTAAAAGTGGCGCCTGTACCATTGCATACTGCAGTGGAGGCAGATACACCGGTAATGCTGCAAGTGCCCGGCAATGACACCGAAATATTATCTAACCCAATTTCATCGCGGCTGCCCGCACCGCTTACGTCATTGCCAAACCAGCGCAAAAAAAACAGCGCACCGTTGGGTATGTTTAAACCGGTAAGTGTGGTGTTTCGGGGCGTGGTAACTATGGCGGGCAGGGCATCGGCGGCGGCCGGCGTGGCATAATCTAATGCGCTAACCTGATTGTAGGTACTTCCATCGGTAGAATAAAAAAAGTTGAAACTGGTTGACCTTCCCTGATCGTTGTAAGTCAGTATATCGTAACTTATAACAAGTGAGGTAATGCTGCTGCCGCTGTTGTTGCACAATTGCAGGTTAACCGAGCCGCCGTTGGGTGCGCTGAAATCATTACTTGCCGGCTGTATCCACAATGCCTGGTTACCGGTGGTATAGGTGCAGCCGTAAATGCCGCCGGTAGTAATACCCGGCACGGCAGTGCCCCGTGCAAAGTCGTTGCCGGTGTTAGACTGTCCGGGTTTGTAAAAATCGCTAAAACCGCCAAAGTTCCATACTTTTGAAGATAGTTGTGTGCCCGAAGGAGAGGCTGTAAACCCGCCGCCGCCAAATCCGGTAAAGCCTATGGTTAACGGGGAACCGGTAAAAGACTGGCAATAGGTGTTATCGCCCAAGGCGCCGCCGCGTATCCAGGCTCTTACCATGGCAATATCGGCCGCACTTACCGAACAGGGGTTTCCCAAAGGCATACGGCTGCTGCCGCAGGTTAAGGGTATGCTGCAATCTGTTTTTATTACATAGGGGCTGCCCGTTTCATCGTAAGGGCGTACAGCAGAGGGGCATTGTGTACCTCCGTTTAAAACGCCGGCATAGGTGGTTTGGCTATACCCGCTGCTGCCACTGTTACCGTGGCAGTTGGCACATCCATACGTACTAATAAAAGACTGAATATGGGGTGAGTAGTAATAAGGCTGCGCCATGCCGCTATAACACAAGAGTGTAGCCGCTGCGTTTATAAGTAAAATAAGCAGTAATTTCTGTTTTTTCATAAGGCTGGCAGTTTATAAGTTACTTAAAAAACAAAAGTAAGTATTTCGGCCAGAATTTTGCTTTTTTATAAACAGGATACTCTTTTTCCGGCTTTTTATTTTTTAATTTACTCACAACTGCTACAAAAAAGAGCAGTTATGAATGGCATGAGCAAAGCAAATGCTACCTTTGGGCAACGCTGCATAAGAGGGTAAAAACCAACCACTTTTTTAAACAAAACACAGTTTATGAAACTCGATATTTTAGCCTTTGGCGCCCACCCCGATGATGTGGAACTTTCCTGTGGCGGTACTGTGGCAGCACATACGGCGGCAGGTAAGCAAGTGGGAATTATAGACCTTACCGCCGGCGAATTGGGAACCCGCGGCAATCCGCAACTAAGGCAGGAAGAAGCCGCAGAAGCCGCCCGCATTTTGGGGGTAAGCGTAAGAGAAAACCTGCACTTTGCCGATGGGTATTTTACCAACGACATAACCCATAAACTGGCCATTGTAGCCACCTTACGCACCTACCGCCCCAATATAGTGCTGGCACCCGCCCTTACCGACCGCCACCCCGACCACGGCAGAGCCGCACAACTGGTAGCCGAAGCCTGTTTCCTTTCGGGCCTGGCTAAAATCATTACCCGCAATACCGAAGAAGGACAGGCGCAAAGCCCTTGGCGACCGCTTGCCGTTTATCATTACATTCAGGATACACCTCAAAAACCCGATTTTGTTGTGGATATTGGCGCTTTTATTGAACAAAAAATTGCTTCCATACACGCATATGCTTCGCAGTTTTACAACCCGAAATATCAGCAGCAAACGGGCGAGGCGCCCACCTATATTTCAGACAAAACTTTCCTGGAACGCATACATGCCCGCGCACTGGAAATGGCCCGCCAAACACCCTTTACCTATGCCGAAGGGTTTATAGCCGTGCGCACACCGGGGGTAAAAAACCTGTTTGATTTGTGGTAAACAGTTTGTTTTATACTTAATGGCGTTTTTAAACAACCCCGCACTATTTTTTTAAAGTTATTGCGTGCCTGCCGCAATACACATGCGCTCTTTTGCATAAGCGCATGGTAGGCATGCTTATTTACCATACTTTTGTATAAACTGCTTTATTTTAAGGCAATACAGAGTGTAAAAGCAAGCTGTTAAATGTGCATATGTATTTTATTGTTCGGTAGAGCAGTATGGTACAATAATTGTTGCTAACTTAGTAATGAATTTACCTTCGTTCAACTTCAACCTTTACTAACCATTTATACACTCTTTAAAATGAACAATCATGTTATTACCTTGCAAACCCGGCAGCCCGGCAGTTGGAATGCTTGTGCTGTTACTTGTTGTTACCTTGTTTTTTACCGCCTGTAACCCCGATGAAAGTTGGACAGAAGACGGTTACTATCTTGACCAGAGATTGAATGAAGTGCTAACCGGTGCATCGGGCGGTGTTGGAAAAAACCATTTTATTTTACCTGAAAGTACCGATTTTACCTCCATACCGCAAGACCCCCACAACCCCATCAGCGCAGCAAAAGTTCAATTAGGAAAAATGCTGTTTCACGAAACGTTTATCGGGCAAAACCCCAAAAAAACCGAAAGTAAAGGTACATATTCCTGCGCCAGTTGCCATCATGTAAAGGCCGGTTTTCAGGCTTGCCTGCCACAGGGCCTTGGTGAAGGCGGCATTGGGTTTGGCATAAACGGAGAAGGACGACATCGGGATAACAGCTATTCCGATGCCGATTTAGATGTGCAGCCTATCAGAAGCCCTTCGGCGCTAAACATTGCCTATCAAACCAACATACTCTGGAACGGGCAGTTTGGCGCAACAGGGGTAAACGTGGGCACCGAAAGTTCCTGGACAGCCGGCACCCCAAAAGAAAAAAACTTTCTGGGTTTTGAAGGCACCGAAACCCAGGCCATTGCCGGGCAAGATGTACACCGCCTGTTGGTTACCAACGACGTATTGTCATCTATACAGGAATACCTTCAACTGTTTGAAGATGCTTTTCCCGATGAACCTCAAAATCAACGCATTAATAAAATTAACGCAGGGCTGTCTGTTGCTGCCTATGAACGCACACTGCTGGCAAACAAAGCGCCGTTTCAAAAATGGCTGCGCGGAGATTTAAACGCACTTACCGAAAGCCAGAAACGCGGCGCTATTTTGTTTTTTTCAAAGGCTGAGTGTTACAGTTGCCATAATGGGCCGGCGCTTAATGCTATGGACTTTTATGCCCTTGGCATGAATGACCTGAACGATGGCAACTACGGAAACGTGTTCAATGTGTCGGATACCAAACCCGAAAACAAGGGCCGTGGCGGATTTACCAACCGTGCCGAAGATATGTACAAATTTAAAGTGCCGCAACTCTACAACCTCAAAAACTCACCATTTTACGGCCACGGAGCTTCTTTTACCAACATAAGGCAGGTGGTGGAATACAAAAACAATGCAGTGCCGCAAAACCCCGATGTGCCCGCCTACCAACTGGCACAGCAATTTAAGAAACTCTACCTTTCCGACACCGAAATTGACTATATCGTTGATTTTCTGGAAAACGCCCTCAACGACCCCGAACTGGGGCGTTATGTGCCGGACGCATTGCCATCGGGCAATTGTTTTCCCAATAATGACCCCATGTCAAAAACAGATTTGGGTTGCAACTAACCCGCCTGCTCATCGTTCATCAACAACAACCGGTGCAAGCATAACCACCCGCTGCACCGGTTGTTGTTTTTACAGGCGTTCAAGCAGGGTGTTTACCAGTTGCGGCGCTCCCACCGTAGCCGGCTCAGCTATAATGGAAATTTGCATGCCATAAGGCAAATCGGGAATATGCGGGTCTATAAGGTATTTTTCGGCTTGTTTCGGAACATAGTTAATTAACCCCGCTGCCGGATATACCACCAATGACGTGCCTATAATAATAAAAATATCGGCAGTGGAAGCTATTTGATTGGCTATTTCAATCATGGGAACTGCTTCGCCAAACCACACAATATTGGGGCGCAATTGACTTCCACGCGGGCAAAGGTCGCCAAGTTGTATGGCTTCACCGCCAATATCAAAAACCAAATCCGGATATTTTTCGCTGCGTACTTCGCTCAATTTTCCGTGTACGTGAATAATGTTGGAAGAACCGGCCCGCTCATGCAGGTCATCTACATTTTGGGTAACAATGGTTACACGGTACTTTTTTTCCAATTTTGCCAGCGCTTTGTGCCCTTCATTGGGTTGTGCCTGCGCGGCAGCTTTGCGCCTTTGGTTGTAAAACTCAAGTACCAGCGCCGGGTTACGGCGCCAGGCGGTAATGCTTGCTACATCTTCAATACGGTACTCTTCCCACATGCCGCCCATACCCCTGAAGGTAGCCAAACCACTTTCGGCACTTATGCCGGCGCCTGTTAAAACAACAACATGAGGTTTTTGCATTTGCCTTGCTTTTTTCTTAAGTTGGTCTAATAAACGACATTTGAATTTAAAATTAAAAACAAAATTGCACTAAATTGGGTTTTGCCTTTAATTTTACCCGTTAATGCGCTCTTTTTACAAAATTTGGAGCAACATACATGCTCTGTGCAGCAAAATAATGTAAATTTAAACAAAAATGCAGTTTTTGTAAGTTTTAAACAAGTACATTTACATAAAATATAGTTTGCCTGTGGCACAAGTTCTCTGTCATAAAAGCACAGATAACATACATGGCACCAACGCTTTGCCTTTTTCTTACGTTATAATAACAAGTTTTGCAAAATTTTAAAATTCGGCAACATGTTTCATAAACTTTTACCTAAACTCTTACACGGCAAATTGTTCTTATGCCTGCTCATCGGGTTATTTACCGGCTTGGGGTTGTCAAACTCGGCCCAGGCGCAATTGCAGCGAAACCTGTTTTTTAACAGCAACAGCAATGTAGTGCGCCTCGATTTTGCTACC
>MTCR01000150.1 GCA_002212725.1 Sphingobacteriales bacterium TSM_CSM
GTTTGAGCAAATGCGGTAAACTTAGTTAAACTTGTTCATGGCGCGCTCCAACCCTTCCAGTGCAAAGCAAACAATGGTATCGGCCGCTTTTTCAAGATATTGGGGCAGGGCAATTTTTTCCTCGTCACTCCAAGGGCTTAAAACAAAATCGGCCTGTTTGCCTTTTGCATAATTGCTGCCAATTCCGAAACGCAGGCGTGCGTAGTTATTATTGCCCAAAAGTTCGTCAATGCTTTTTAGCCCGTTGTGGCCGCCGTCGCTGCCTTTGCCCCGCAGGCGGAGTTTGCCAAACGGCAGGGCCAAATCGTCTAAAACAACCAGTAATTGCTGTTCGGTGGTTTTGGTAGCCTGCATCCAATAGCGAACGGCTTTTCCGCTAAGGTTCATATATGTGCCGGGTTTTATAAGGTGCAGGGTACGTCCTTTAATGCGTATTTGGGCTTTGGCTGCCAACCGGTCAGAGGTAAAAGCGGCATTATGCTGTTTGGCAAGAAAATCCAGCACATCAAATCCTATGTTGTGGCGCGTGTGGTCATATTGCACACCAACATTACCCAGTCCGGCAATTAGAAAATTCAAGGTGGTTGGGGTATTTTTATTGCTCAGAAAATGATGCAGAAAGCAAAGAGGGTATGCAGTTGGCATGTTGTAAGTTCAATATAAGGTACAATTACAAAGTAACAACTTGCTGCATTAGCCAAAGGCACTTAACCTGTTTTTGCCTGTTATTTGTTTTAAACAACCATAACAAATGCTGCCCCTCTCTTCTTTTATGGGTTTGCGGCTGAGGCAATCGGTAAGAGAAGAGGAGGGCAGCAAAAAGGGGGGAAATTACAATTTTATGCTTAATGCAGGTTTGTACCTGTTTTTGCATGCCGAAGTTCCTGTTGTAGCAGGAATAAAACAGTACACAACAAATTGCAACAACGGTAGTTAGCAGTACTATTTTTTACCTGCGGCAGCAGCAGCCTGTGCAGAACGAATGGCACGGGTTACCTCTACAGTGGCAATTGGCAATGCGGGAGAACTGAGAAATTCAACACCCGGCAGGTCAATATCCCTTATTCTTATAGATTTGCCCACTTCCAATGCTTCTACACCTACTACAATTTCCGATACCAGATTTTCGGGCAGCGCTTTCACTTTCACCTTGCGCACTTTTTGCAGCAAGCGTCCGCCGGCTTTTACACCCGCAGCCATACCGGTAAGGCGTATCGGAAGTTCGGTTACCACTTTATGACCCTGTGCCAGTTCCTGAAAATCAATATGAATCACCTTATCTTTAATGGGGTCAAACTGCGCGTCTTTCAATATGGTACGGTAGGTTTTACCGTCAATTTCAATTTCGGCAACAATGAGGTCAGGGCTGTGCAAGATGGGGGCAAAGTCGCGTTCATGGGCGCCAAAATGTATGTTTTGCTCACCTCCGTACATTACGCAGGGAACAAAATTTTTGCTGCGCAAATCTTTTGCGCTTCTGCTTCCGGTAGCAGATCTCAACTCTCCTTTAATGGTCAGCGTTTTCATGCTATATAAACTCTTTTTGTTAATTTTTAATATCGTTTTGTTTCAGGTTGTGGTTATTGTCCTGCTGTTGCAATCCGGTTTGCCGGTTTATTTTGGTTAGCTGAACAACGAACTGATGGAACGGTGTTCAAAGATGCGTTTAATGGCTGTTGCAAATAAGGGCGCAACAGACAAAACCCTTATTTTTTTAGATGCCTGTTTAAGAGGCAGGGTATTGCATACTACCAACTCGGTAAGCACCGATTTTTCAATTCTATCATAGGCGGCGCCCGATAAAACGGGGTGGGTACAAATAGCTCTTACGCTTTTGGCGCCTTTTTCGAGCAGTGCTTCGGCCGCATTACACAAAGTACCTGCTGTATCTACAATATCGTCAACCAATACCACGTCCCGCCCTTCCACGTTGCCTATAACCGTCATACTTGCAATTTCATTGGCTTTTTCGCGGTATTTGTCGCAAATTACCATGTCGGTTCTAAAATGCTTGGCATAAAAACGGGCGCGTTTGGTACCCCCAACATCGGGTGAGGCAAACAACAAATCTGCTGTGTTGCCCAACTCCTTAATATAAGGCACAAAAACGGCTGAACTATCCAAATGGTCAACCGGTATGTCAAAGAACCCCTGTATTTGCGGCGCATGGAGGTCCATGGTCATTACCCTGTTAGCTCCTGCGGTGGTTAATATGTTGGCAAGCAACTTGGCTGCTATAGGCACCCGGGGCTTGTCTTTCCTGTCTTGGCGGGCATACCCGAAATAAGGAATTACCGCCGTTACATATTCTGCCGAAGCTCGCCTTGCTGCATCAATAAGCAAGAGTAACTCCATTAAATTATCCGATGGCGGGTTGGTTGATTGTATGAAAAAAACATACTCCCCGCGTACCGAATCCTGAATTACCGGCTGCAGTTCTCCATCACTGAATTGCTGAATTTGAACGTTAATTAACGGTAAATCGTAGTGCCTTGCTATCTCTTCAGCCAACGTTTTTGACGTTCTGCCGCCAAAAAGCATTATTTGCGAACTCATCGGTGCTTATTTGGAGCGCAAAATTAGTAAACCTTTACCACAATTTTTACTCCGGTTCGTTTTTTGTTGAAAAAAATATCGGCAGCGGGCTAAACCGGTTGGTTTTTGTATGGTTGTCTCAGTGTTAATTCATAATAAAGACACGGTTAAGTGTTAATCAACCTTAAGGTGCTATTGCTGCGGGGAGAATAAGTTAAGGAATAAATTGCTAAAACGGCACCCGGCGGTGGCATTGCGCTTAGGTATTAACCCGGTGGCAACTATTCAACTATTTAGGTGCTATCTGTAAATCCCGGCATTTTTTTTGTTCTTTGCTCATTTGAAGCATTGACCATAAAGAGTAAAAAAAACCTTGCGGAACTTTGCGGTAATGAAAGCAATTTAGTTGAAAACATTACCATCAAAGGTGCGACCTAAATAAGTACACCCTGTTAACCCGGCGCCATTTTTTTTAAGCCGACAGTGAAACTATATAAAACAAGCCACATAAAGTAAAAAATGTTTATATAGTACACCAGCATGGCAACCACAATAAACGGCAAAACAATAGACATTGCTAAGCGAACGCCGGCATGCAGCAGCAATAATAAAAATCCGTAGCCCAAGGCAAAACGTTTGCCGATAACTGCCAAAAATGCAAACAACTCAATACATAAGGCAAAAGCAGTTAAAAACATAAGCAGATTTGGATGGGCAAGCATCCAGTTGGCAACGGTTTGTGCCCATTGGGTGTCGGAAAGTGAAAAACCCTTCAGGTGTGAATGAGCCATATTAAAGGATGCTTTTAATACATGAACCGGCAGGTTTTGGGTTTGGGCTACCCAGGTAAAATGACTGTCCTGCAATTTGGTGGTGCCCGATAAAACATATACTGCTGCTATAGCTGCCACACTAAACTGTACCCTGCTTTTTGCCAGCCCCTCAGCGTTTTTGGGGTAAAGCAAATAAGCAAGTAACTGCGCTATTGGAATGGTAAACAACACCTCAACCCATAGCAAGTGTCCGTTAGAATCCGGTATAACACACAAAAGAAAAATAAGAACCGATAAAGCCGACAAGGTTACAGGCATCCATTTTTCAGAAACATACAGTGCCAGTAAGCCGCATACTGCCAGCAAAACCAAATTCGGGTACTTGAGCAGCAGTGTGCAATCTATTAAAAGACAGATGCTTTCGGGCAACGGTACAACTTCGTAGTTAAAAACAATTACGTATGTAAGAGCAAAAATAAGGATTGCGAAACCCAGTTTTTGAAAAAACCATTCTCTGTAAGCGTAGTTGTTTGAAAAATAATTAGTCCATAGTTCTTTCAAAGATGAGTTCTTCATTTTTCAGAGCCTTGTTGTTTTGCATGAAAAAATGCACGCGGTAAATTCGAAGAGCTTTCATGGTAAGCAGTTCGGGTTTAATGTTGCCGGTAAATGCGTTGAGCATATCTTGCCCAACAATTGCCAATTGCGCGTTGGTTTCTTTGCCATATACAAATTGGTGTTTGTGAAGCGTTCTGCCATATTGGTTAGAGAGCAGCCCCCGCAACCCGAAGAAGAGGCTGTCTAAAGGTATGTTGTTCTCATCGGTAATGTAAAAAGTGTACACTTCGTTTGGAATGGTACTGAACATATCATACCTGGCAAAGGGGAAATGGTCGCCCACTGTTTTGCTGAGAACTATGTACAAGGCAACTATTAAAAAGGGAACCGCTTTTTTAATCATATTTAACTTAGGTGTAAAATTTTTAATGCCCATACATTAAGGTTGCGAATTGTTGGCAGTTAAAGCAGTTTGCTGCTACCCAAGCGGGTGCTTTAGAAGGGCTAAACGCAATTTAGTACAATATTGCGATGAGAAACTGGTAAAAACAAGAGGCGGCGGCAATTTTTCGGGCAATTTTTTTTTGCCGGTGATTTTATGGGTTTCCAACTGAGGTGATAAGTTGATGTTTGGGGAAATGCCAATAGAGACACAATACGTCAATAACGCGCCGCTGGGATTTGGAGGAAATTTGCAAACAAATAGCTGAATTGTTCTTGTAAAAAATGTTGCTTTTTAAACTGAAAACCCTTATAGATTAAGTGTTTTAACTTTCTCCCTTTGAAGGGAGGCTTAGTTTGATGTAGATTAGCACTCAAACAGTATTTCAACGTTACCGATTGACACTTGTGGCTTGACCCAAAAGTGCCAAAAATCAGGCCTGTCCCGATTTCAGGGGTGCATGCCAAACACCTTGTGTTCCAATTTTCTTAATGCCGATTTTCAGAAGGACGGTCGGTAAGATGTGGTTATTATTTTGCTTCTAACAGTTGTAATGCTATGCAAATACCCGTATTTTTACATTAAATTGAAGCAGCACTCTGTTTAACTTAACAGAACAATCAAGGTTCATGAGCATACTACACGCTTTTGGAAAGCAAGAGTCAGTTAGTCTCTTATTATATGCTTCCCATTCATCTGTACGGCAACTCAACCGGGTTACTGGTTGAGTTGCCGTAATGCGTTCTGCCTTCCGGATAAGGGGTTAGGTGAAAGGTGTTTGATATCCTAATGTGGTAATTGTTTTAAATGTTTTTGTGAGCGACTATCAAACTCACCCCTTTGAATTACCTATCATGTTTGCAGGCATCAACACAAAGTTTTTAGAGTTTACTTTGCAGATAGCCTTTAATAAGGTTAAATGCACTATCTTTACCCTGGTTTTATTAACTCGTTGTAAACACCCCAACATGGTAGCCAGAATGTTTAAAGACCCTGTGCTTCAGTCGCAGTTTGATGAAAACGGTTTTGTAATTTTACCATTGATAAATGAAGATGAAGTTTCAGAACTGAAGAACTTGTTTGATAAAATACGTCCGCAACATTTAAAGGGCATTTACTCCAATATACATGACCCTAACAGGGCAAATAATATGTTGGTAGATCAAACCATAGGAAAGATTTTTGGAAAACATGTGGAAGAACTGTTTGAGGATTGCGAATTAGGGATGGGAACTTTTTTGGTAAAAGGAACGGGTTTAGATAGCGACTCAAAAATACATCAGGATTGGTGTACTGTTGATGAAAATCACTTCACTTCGGTAAGTATTTGGTGCCCGCTTGTAAATGTAGATGCGCACAATGGTGCTTTACAGGTAATTAAAGGCAGTCATCGGATATTTAATACTTACAGGTCTATTACCATACCTTCTATATATTTGGAATTTGATGAACAATTGGAGCCATTTTTAACCATGGTTCCCCTAAAGGCTGGTGAGTGTGTATTGTATGCACATAATTTGTTTCATGGTTCAAAACCCAATTACTCAAATGAAGTGCGCGTTGCGGCTGTAGCTGGCATTTATCCGAGGAAAGCCACCTTAATACATTATTACAAGAACTACACTGAAAATCCGTCTGAAATTGAAGTTTATCAAATTGACCGCAATTTTTTTTACAACGGCGTGACCGAATTTTATTCGGGAAAACGTCCGGTAACATTGAAGAAAATTGAAACCATTAAATCAGATTTTCACCCTTTGAACAAAGAAGAATTTTATAGCAAATTGCAAACTGTTTCGCCCCAATTTGTTGCCGCCCATCAAAACAATTCCAAAACTAAGAGTATTTGGCAGTTTTTCAGGACACTGCTTTCCAATGCCTAACTGCTATGTACAAGTCGCTTATTCATTTAGGATACGGTAAAGCCGGCACCACCTTTTTACATAAATGGTTTCAAGAACATCCGCAATTGGTTTACCGTCAATTCGGAATAGGAGGGTTTACTGACATTAAAGAAATTTACCAATATCTTTATGAATTACCCGATGGGCATAAACCCGTTTATTTTGTAACAAGTCATGAAGACCTTAGCTTTTGGAAAGGGCCTATTGGTAGCATTGGCGCAGAATTAATTGCCTACAGCATAAAAGAACATCAGCAAAGGGTTTGCAACTGGCTTTATGCTTTAATGCCTAACTCTGTTATATTAATTATTACACGCGGTTTTGAGACAATTATTAAATCGGGGTATTCACAATATGTAAGGATTGGGGGTAATCTGCATTTCGATGTCTTTATACAAGGGGTTAAATCACTTATACTTGATTTTTGGGATTATGATTATCTCATTGGTTTATATCAAGATAAGTTTGGAAAGGAAAATGTAATTGTATTGCCCTACGAATTGCTTGAAGAAAATAGCATCGCTTTTATTAGAGAGATTGAAGAAAGACTTCAAATTGAGCATTTTGAATTTAAGCCTCAAAAAGTACACCCTTCATATAATAGCGAGCATATTTATTGGAGGGTAAAAATTGCAAATTATTGTGTGACTTTGGCAAAATGGCTGCCACCTGCAGTTGCGCAACGATTATACCAATTGTATATAGCTGAAATTGCCAATAATTCAAACAGTTCTTTAATTAACTTACTTATAAGGTGCTATCCAAACAGGAAGGAACAAATTGCTTTACCCGATAGCTATATTGCAGAATTTAAGTATAAAGCGAAGTTATTAAAAGCTATGCCTGTTTACAAGCATTATTTGCGCTACTATTTACAATGTGAATAATATGTAAAAGAACTAATGTTGTCACCTTGTTTGCGTTAGAACAATGTGATGCAATTTGGGTAATTTGCAAAAAGAGTGTAAATTTGCGGTAGCCTCCAGAATACAACCATAATTTTTACAGTGCAGCACAATTGCTCAATAAATAACCAACGCTATGAACCCGATTTTTAAAGACCCTGTTTTGCAAGAACAATTTGAAACGAACGGCTACGTTGTTTTGCCCTTCTTCAGCCAAGCAGACATAGATGCGCTTCTTTTGGGTTATCAAAATCTTCCGGACATCAATGATGAGGGGTTTTTTGCCAATATGTTTTCCGACAACATAGCCTATAAAAAGATGACGCATGACTTAATCACAGGCGTTGCTCAGAAAGCAGTTGATACATTGCTGATTAACTACAAAATAGTTGCGGCCAGTTACGTTACCAAAAAAAACGGTGAAAGCAGTTACATGCCTCCGCACCAGGACTGGTCTGTAGTAGATGAAACAAAATACGTTTCATTAAATATATGGTTTCCTCTGGTAGAAGTAAGCAAAGACAATGGTGCAATTTACCTGTTGCGCAAGTGCCACACACTCCCAATTGTAAACAGGGGCACATTGATACCCTCGGCGTTTAATAAAGTAACCAATATGAATTTTGAGACGCTTACTTATTTGCCTATGAAACCGGGCGAAGTATTGATTTACGACCATAGAATGATTCATGCCTCACCCCCAAATACAACTAATCAAACGCGAATAGCAGTAGCAACATTGACAGTACCCCAAGATGTGCAATTGGTACATTTCTTTCAAAACCCCGAAACTAATAAAATTGAAAAATACCAGATTGAAGACGATTTCTTTTTGCATTACACCTATGGCATGAACAAATTGCCCGAAAATGCTAAATTTCTGGAAAATGTAAGCTACATCAACCCCGAATTTACAGATAGTGATATAGAGCCACTTTTAGAACACAAGCCAGTTGCAGTAGCAAAAGAAATGGCAACAACACCATTCGGTACAATATCCTCTAAGTCAGATAGTGTTTGGGGTAAAATAAAGCGTATTTTTACTTCAGTTAATCAAAGTTGATCAGTTCCCTTAGAAAGCAATATGGTTATGGACAACGTACAAAAACGGGTTGTATTTAAGGACCCAACCCTCCAAAGCAAATTCGAAGAAAACGGGTATGTGGTAGTACCTTTTATAACCCGCGAAAAAATTGAAGAGGGGTTAAAGATATACCATTCTCTTAACAGGGGATCGTGCACCGGGTTTTGGTTGAGTTTGCAGAGCGAAAACATAGACTATAGAAGACAGGTTGCCTCATTGTTAAATAATTGTTTTGGTCATTTGACCACACAATATCTTCAGGACTATAAGATTATTTTATCCAATTTCATGATAAAACTTCCCGATGGTATTGATAACTTACCCTTGCACCAAGATTGGATTTTTTGCGACGAGCACCGATATGTTAGTGTTAATGTCTGGTTTCCATTGGTAGATATAACACCGCAAAACGGACCCTTTATGATTTTACCTAAAAGTAACCGGTATTTTAAGTGCCTTCGTGGCAGTGGGCCAATACCTGCACCTTTTGGTAGAATTGATAAGGTTATACGAGAAAAATACCTAACGCAGGTAGAAATTAAAGCAGGTGAAGCCTTAATTCATGACAACAGCCTTATACATTACTCACCGCCCAATCATTCAAATGAAGAAAGGGTTGTAGCTTGCTTTACCATGATACCGCAAGAAGCTCAGCCAATCCATTATTATAGAGACCCGCAAACCGCCAAAGTTGAAAAATTTACTGTTGATAATGACTTTTTTTTAACTATATTGAGGGGAAAGCGACCGGTTGGCTACCCCGTTGCTGAAGTAATTGAAAACTACTTGCCCAAAGAATTAACTGTTAAGGATTTGGAAACTTATTACCCAGACAAGCAAATAGGCTTATTACAAAGGCTAAAAAAATTATTAACTAAGCAATATGCTAAAAATTAATGGCAAATGCGAAATATTTTTAAAAACCCTCAACATCAGGCTGAGTTTGACCAAAATGGCTATCTTATTCTACCTTTGCTTGAAAAAGAACATATTAGCGCGTTGTGGGAGTTGTATAACAATGTAACTTCTGGCATTAGTAATGGCTTTTATGCCAGTCTATACAGCTCCGATACAGATTATAAAACCCATGTTGATACAGAGGTAAAAAAAATATGTGCTTCCTTGCCTAATAAATACCTGGACAATTACCGCCCTTTAGGGGGCAGTTTTTTGGTGAAATTGCCGGGTGAAGCAAGTAGTTTACCGGTTCATCAGGATTGGACTATAGTTGATGAAACTCAATTTACATCTATAAACTGTTGGTTTCCTATAATGGAAGTAGATGCTCAAAATGGCCCTTTCATGGCTATGAAAGGCAGTCATAAATTGTTTAATGTACTTCGGGGTAGCCCAAGATTTCCCTCGCCATTAGATGGCATAAGAGATGTGATAAAAGAAAAGTATCTGACACAGCTTGAAGTTAAAGTTGGTGAAGTACTTTTTCATAGCCATAAGTTGGTTCACGCTTCGCCTCCAAACAACACAACTACGGCAAGAGTAGTGGCAGGCATGAACATGATACCTGCGGAAGCTGTGCCTTTACATTATTACTGCAATGATAACGATTTAATTGAGTTATTTGAGATTGATGACCGTTTCTATACCCATTTTAATATTGGTCAGCGCCCAAGTCAATACCGGAAAATCAAAGAAATAAAAAACTACAAGGTACCTTCTTACACTACCGCACAGTTGGAAGATTTGTATTTTGGAAAACCCGGGTTACTCAAACGCTTTAAAAGGGCATTGGGTTTTGCAGGTTAATTGCAGAAAAAACAACATGTAGTTTGTTTTAAGTGCAACAGTGGGTGAAAATTGTGGTTATAGCTGCTGTCTTTTAATAACTTAATCTCCAGCCAATCGTTTGGTATAAATGGAGGTACCCCCTTAAAAATATCTATGTTATTGCGCTTTTCAAATTCAACTCTGATTTCAATATCATCAGAAAATTCGGGCGACTTGATATAACCTATCTTATAACCTGCTTTGCGGGCAGCAGTAAGAATTTCGTGTAAGTCGAGGGTATTGTAGGCATATGACTTGTCAATATTTTTTTTCACTTTTTTGATATTTCTTTTACCTTGTTTATCATCAGTTTCCCGTAAAAAAAAATCTTTTATATAAAGAAATCCTCCCTCTTTTAGCACCGGAAGCGTATTTAGTATTACTTTGGAAGGATATTGGGCGTGCCCCAAGGCTTCTAAAAAGAAAACACCATCAAATGAATTGGCGGGGTAAAGTTCAGATAAATTATGATAGTCTCCTCTTTTGAGTTTTATTTGATTGGTTAATTTGTTTTCGGCAACTAATTTTTGTGCAATTTCTATTTGCACTTGTGAGATGGTAAGAGCATCTATCTCAACAGCTAAATGCTTGGCAAAATGAATAGCTGGGCCACACACACCACAGCCTGCATCTAATAAATGCATGCCATCTTTTAGCCCCATGCTTTGGATATAATAGTTTAAAAGTTCATTGATGTTTTTAGTCCTATAGGCTTCAATCAGGTTTTCACCTACTTCCAGGTAGCGGTCAGTCCACTGGTCGTAGTATTGGGCAACATCCCCGATACTGTTTTTTGATTTAGCAAATAGGTTCAGGAATTTTTGTAGCATAATTTCTATTTAATGAACAAACCGGCTGCCTGAAAATGGGCAGCCGGTTTGTAAACTTAGTAACAAATCTACAGCAGGCTGTTTTAATGTGTTTTAAAACCTGAGTGCATCTAAAAAGCCTAAAAGCCCTTTTTTCTTGCGCTTCAAATATATATCCGGATTTTGTGGTGCTACTCTTTTAAGCAATTCGGCTTCAGAGAAAGAATGATACTCAAAAGGTACAGAACCGATATAGGGTAGCCCTTGTGGCTCTGCTTTGCAGTTAAACTGGAAAAAGAAGTTTTTATCTACTTTATACAAATCCATTTTCGGTTTTTCACCCGATTCATTGTAGTAATAGTAGATATGCTCTGTTTCTTTAGGTACCATAATTAATTGAACAGCAATACGCGGCTCATCTGATAAATTGGGGTATGACCAATGAATCATGCTGTCATCAAGAATAGCAGCTTCCCCTTTTTTTAAAACCAAAGGCTCGAAGTACTGGTTCTGTAGTTCGCTTGCTACTTTATCAAACACATCGGGCATATTGGCTGCCCTCATAGTATCAAACACATCATGACTTCCGGGTAATACCCCAACTGTTCCATTGTTTTTATTTACATCAACAAGCGGAATCCATACAGATACTGACTTGTATTGCGGCTCTTCTACAAAAGACGGGTTTTGATGAATGGCAACAGGGTTATTGCTGCGGGCTGGTTTGTCAAATATGTTGATAACCAAAGGTTCGTAATCAACGAGCAATTTTTCGAGTTTGCTTTTCATGAAGGCATACACCTGATCGTAAATCTGGCTTTTCCAATTAGCGTTGTTGTGAAATGCACTTAAATAAAAAGGAGTATTTAAGTGTACATCATCGTGGTCGGCTTCGCTTTCAAGATTTTCTACTATAGAAGAAAAGGCAGTAAATTCCTGTTCTGTAAAAAGCGGGGTGATTGCATACCCGTTCTTTCTTAAATCTGTCTCTAGTTTAGGGTCAAACAAGATGGTGCGGTTGATTTCGGGCATTTGCATGGGATAGCTTAGATTTTGGTAATTGGTGAAATATAAATCATGTTTCGGGTTAGTTGCTTTGGCTATACAAAAGTACAAACAAAACCCCTTTATGACGTCAATTTGCCTGTTTTTTTTTAACACACCAAGTAACAGCGTGTCAAATTGCCATCATTGGCAAAGACATTTTCTTATTGCCGGAAATGTTTTGATGCATCAACTTCATTGTCCTGTTACCTTAGTCTGTATTTGTATCAAAACTATGGGGTAATATTGGCATCATGCCACGTTTGAAAAGAGTTCTAAAATCAGGGTTAGCTTCAGAGTACAGTACTTCAAAGAATAGTGCAGGTTCTATCTTACAAAAAAAAGGCAATTTTTTATTTTCATAGAAATAAAGAGTAAGGCTGAATAAACCCCTGTTAAGAAAAAAAGGCTTTAATGTACACGAAACAGAGTATATACCCTTTTCTTGAAAACCACTATTGTCAGATACCACACCTGTGCATATTTGGTTCTTTTCGCCCAGAATGCTCAAAAAAACATCAATACAGCTGATGTTTTCAATTAATTGATAAGTAATGGTAATGGTAATGTAGTCTTCAATAAAAATCGGGTCATGATAGTCTTTCCCCGATGCTTTTACCCCTATGTTCAAAAGCCGGACTCTATCATCACCGGGGGCAGTTTGAAGATTATCCCATTGTGCAAAAAATTTATTTTGTGGCTGCCCCAATTCAACAACTTTATATTTAAATATCTCTTCACCAGGGTCACCTATACTTAGTATTTGTCCTTTTTTTAAAACCATTACCCTGTTGCATATTTGCGATATGGTTTCCATGTTGTGGCTTACTATTAATATGGTGCGCCCTTTATTGAGATAACTTTTAATGGCATTAAGCGATTTCTCCTGAAACGATATATCGCCAACAGACAGTACTTCGTCAATAATCATAATTTCGGCATCTAACAGCAAGGATACCGAAAAGGCCAGCCGCACCTGCATGCCACTGGAGTAATGTTTTATGGGGGTATCAATGAAGTTTTCTACCTCACTAAAGGCTACTATTTCGTCAAACCTGCGCTTAATTTCTTTGCGGGTCATGCCCAACAATGCGCCATTCAGGTAAATGTTTTCGCGCCCGGTTAATTCGGGGTGAAATCCGGTGCCGACTTCAAGCAACGATGAAATGCGTCCGTAAATGGTTACTTTACCCTTTGTAGGGTGGGTTATCCTGCTGAGTATTTTAAGAAGGGTGCTTTTACCGGCGCCATTACTGCCAATAATGCCTACATTTTCGCCTTCTTCTATGGTAAAAGAAACGTTTTGCAAAGCCCAAAAGTTATTGTCATCTGCGGCAGGTGGCAGGCCGGTGCTGTTTTTATGGTTTCCCAACAGATTTTTAATGCCATTTACTATTGTTTCCTGAAACCCTGTATTGTAATAGCTGCCCTTGTAGAATTGCTTGTAAACTCCTTCAACTGTAATAACGTTTTTGCTCATAAGTAGCGCCGCGTAAATGGTAGCGGGTGCAAGATACTAAGAATTTTTTTGAAGGTGTATAGGGCCTGGCATATTTTGAATGTCTGCCCCATGCTGCTGCCACTTTGCCTTGTTGTTGCCACCCGGCATAAAATGCACCGGTTTTTTTGCCGCCTGAAGCCGGTACAGGGCATTGTTTCAGGCAGTTTGTCCGGCATCGGGGTTTACCAGCGTTTCTATCAGCAGTTCTTCGGGTATTACCTCGCAGGGCAGGGTTACGGTAAAAATACAACCGTCAGGCAGGTTATCGGTTACTCTTATGGAGCCGTTGTGAATTTCGGTGAGTTGTTTTACCAGGTACAAGCCCAGGCCGGTGCCTTTGGTTTTACGGGTATCTTCGTTGCCAATGCGGTAAAATTTCTTAAAAATTTTGCCTTTTTCTTTATCCGAAACACCCGGACCATTGTCAATTACCCTGAAAAATGCCTGTTTGCTGTCGGTTTTAAGCGATACCAGCACCGGTTTATCGGCGGGTGAGTATTTAAGGGCATTTTCAATGAGGTTAATAACAATGGAGGCAACAGCCATTCGGTCGCCGTTTACGTAAATATCGGGGGTAATGTCGGCTATAATTTGCCTTCCTATGGCAAAAGTGTCTTTGGTTTTTTGTACGGTTTCTTCTACTAACTGCGAGAAATCAAACTCATCGGGCGAGAGGCTGATGGATTGGTTTTCTATTTTGGCTGCCATGAGTATGTTTTCTACCAGTGCCTGCAGGCGGTCGGCATCTTTAAGCGAGTTGTTGAGCAGTTTTTTTTGTATATCGCGGTCTAAATTGCCGCGTTTTAACAGGGTTTCCAAACCCAGCCGTATGCCCGCTACGGGCGATTTCAGCTCGTGTGTAATAGACAGCAGAAAGTTACGCTGCTGCCGGTTTAGCATAATTTCTGATTGTATGCCCGTGTGAAGCTGGTAAGTTGCCAGCCCTATGATGAGCAAAAAAACAAACCCTTCGGCCAAAATCATGGCTTTTTTGGCTACTAAATCGCGGTGGGCGTTTTTATACGTTGCGGCATTTAACACCTCGTCGGGGTTAAGGTTGTTGGCTTTATAAACAACTTTCTCTTTTTCAACGGTAATATCAAAAATGGTTTGCAGGTTGTTTATATGAAACCAGGTCCACCATGAAAAACAGGCAACCACATAAACTACCAACACATAAAAAATAACCAGCGGGCGAAAAAACTGCTTGAATTTTGGCATACAAATGCAGGCAAAATATAGGGAAGCAATACATTTTTTGGGGCGCGGTAAACAGGGGCTTTACCTTTTAAGTTCAAAGGTAGTTTTTGTTTGCCATATTGCAAATAATAGAGAAGGCTATTTTCTTATTTTGCCCTATATTTATATGCAAATAGCAGGTTTGGCGTGTAGCAGTGCGGTTTTTTTACCCCAAAACGGCATCTAAACACCGGCAAATGATTTGTTGTGCCGTTTGCAGGTCTGCTTCGGAATGTGCAGCCGATACAAACCCCACTTCGTAGCCCGATGGCCCGAAATAAACCCCGTTTTGCAACAGCAGCTTGTAAAGTTGCTTAAAATAGTCCATTTTGGCGGCATCAATCTGGTCGGCGCTATATACATGGGGCTTGCGGGTAAAGGCAATCCAGAAAATAGAGCCAATGGCAAACAACTGCACCTCATAGCCCTTGGCGGCGCAATGTTGGTTAATATGTTGCACAAATGCCTGTGTTTTGGTATGAAGGTTTTCATAGAAGCCGGGCTGAAGGCATTGTTGCAGTTGTGCAGCGCCGGCGGCCATGGCCACGGGGTTGCCCGACAGGGTTCCGGCTTGGTAAACCGGCCCGTCGGGGGCAATAAAGCGCATAATTTCTTTACCGGCTCCGTATGCGCCCACGGGCATTCCGCCGCCAATAATTTTTCCAAAGGTAATAATATCGGGCTGAAGGTTGTAGTAACCTGCCGCCCCTTCAAAACCCACTCTAAAACCCGATATTACTTCATCAAAAATAAGCAGGGCGTTGTGTTGGGTGCAAAGGGCGCGCAACAGTTTAAGAAATTCGGCATCTTGCAGCAGCAACCCGTTGTTGGCAGGTATGGGTTCAATAATTGCCGCCGCTACCTGATTGGGGTGCATAAGAAAAGCCTGTTCCAGCGCATGACGGTCGTTTAGCGGTATAACAATGGTTTCGCGGGCAAAGGCATCGGGCACGCCTGCCGATGATGACTCGCCAAAAGTAACCAACCCCGAACCGGCTTTTACCAGCAGGTGGTCAACATGGCCATGATAGCAGCCTTCAAATTTAATGACTTTGCTCTTGCCGGTATAACCCCTTGCCAGCCGCACGGCCGACATAACGGCCTCGGTGCCCGAACTTACAAAGCGCAACTTTTCTATGAAACGGTGGTTTTGCAAAATCAGGCTTGCCAACTCCAACTCATACTGTACCGGCGTGCCAAATGAGGTGCCTTTTTCTACCGCTTCTATAATTTTGCTGCGCACCTGCGGGTGGTTATGCCCCAAAATGAGCGGCCCCCACGAGCAGCAAAAATCAATGTATTCATTGCCGTCGGCATCCCAAATGCGACAGCCGTTGCCGCGCTCCATAAAAACGGGTGTGCCGCCCACCGATTTAAACGCCCTTACCGGCGAGTTTACCCCGCCCGGAAAATATTGCAATGCTTCTTTGTACAGTTGTTCTGATTTGGTGTAATTCATGGCTTTGATGGTAGAAGGTATTGGGTAGAAAGCTGATGGTTTTAGGTAATTTGGGCTTGTTTGCCTGTGTGGTAAAATGCATTTTGCCTGTTGTTTTTGCTGCAGCCACATAGCGTATGGTGTAACACGCTGGCGGCGGTGCAGGTTTTATAAAAATGGTAACAATTTTGTAAAACCTGTACCGCCTGCTTATAACAGGGTAAATGTTGCAATGGGTTACACCACGTCAAAATCAATGGTTCGGGCATGTAAATCTGTGCTTACTATGCGCACGCGCACTTTTGCGCCTAATTGGTAGCGTTTGCCCTTGTTGTAGCCTACAAAGGCATGTTGTTTTTCATCAAAAAAGTACGTATCGTCAATAACAGAGCTGATGCGCACCAGTCCTTCGCATTTATTGTCAGACAGTTCTACCCAAAACCCGAAATTTGCCACACCCGAAATTACCCCTTCAAACTCTTGCCCCAGCCGTTCCGACAGGTATTCAACCTGTTTGTACTTTACCGATTCGCGCTCGGCTTCCATAGCTTTTCGCTCCATTATGGAGGTATGTTCGCATTTTTTTTCCAGGTCTTCAATATTGCGGTTAACAATATTTTTATCGGTAAGGTATTGGTGTAAAATGCGATGCACCATTACATCGGGGTAGCGCCTTATGGGCGAGGTAAAGTGCGTGTAATGGGGAAATGCCAGTCCGTAATGCCCTATGTTGTGGGTAGAGTAAGCCGCTTTTGCCATAGAGCGAATAGCTAAAGTTTCCAGCAGGTGCTGTTCGGGCTTACCTTGTACCTGTTGCAGCAGTTGGTTGAGCGATTGCGATATTTGTTCGGGCGTGTCAATTTTCATTTCGTAGCCAAAATCGGCGGCCAGGCGTTTAAATTCTACCAGTTTTTCTACATCGGGCAGGTTGTGGGTGCGGTTTACAAACGGCACTTTTTCGGGACGTGTGTTCATAAAAGCAGCCACCGAGCGGTTGGCCAGCAGCATAAAATCTTCAATAAGGCGGTTGCTGTCGTGCATAACCTTTACCTTTACCTCTATGGGTTTGCCGGTTTCATCGAGCACAAATTTTACTTCATCGCTGCCAAAGTCAATAGAGCCGGCTTCCATGCGTTTGGCGCGCAGTTTTTTGGCCAGGTTGTTAAGGGTTTGCAGTTCGGCGGCATAATCGCCTTTGCCGGTGTCTAAAATTTCCTGTGCCTCGGCGTAGTGAAAGCGGCGGATAGAGTGAATAAGGGTTTTGCCAAACCATTGTTTTACCACCTCAGCCTCGTTGGTTATTTCAAAAACGGCCGAAAAACAAAGTTTGTCTTCGTTGGGGCGCAGGGAACAGACTAAGTTGGAGAGTTTTTCGGGAAACATAGGAATTACGCGGTCAACCAAATAAACCGATGTTGCGCGTTTGTAGCCTTCTTTGTCAAGGGCCGAACCTTCGGTTACGTAGTGGGTAACATCGGCAATATGCACGCCAATTTCCCAGTTGCCGTTGGGCAGTTGTTGTACGGAAAGGGCATCGTCAAAATCTTTGGCGTCTATGGGGTCAATGGTAAAGGTGGTTATGCCTTTAAAATTGCGGCGGCGGGCAATTTCTTCGGGGTCAATGGCATCGGGTATGTTTTCGGCCTGTGCCATCACCTCATCGGGAAATTGGAGCGGGAAGCCGCGGTTTGCCACAATAGACAGCATTTCGGCGTTGTTTTCGCCCGGCATACCTAATACTTCCACCACTTCGGCAATGGGTTTTTTACCATCTTCGCTCCATTCGGCAATGCGTACCAGCACTTTATTGCCATCTTTTGCCCCGTTAATTTTAGACATGGGCAGGTAGAGGTTAAGCGGCAGGTTGGTATCGGGAATAAAAAGCGCAAATTTGGAAGCTATTTTAACTATGCCGGTAAAAACCGATTTGCTGCGTTCTACAATTTCTACTACTTCGCCCTCCGGGCGGCGGCCGCCACGGCGCATGCCGGCCCGTATTTTTACGCGGTCGCCGTCAAATGCGCCTTTTAATTTGCTGGCAGGCACGTAAATGTCGCGTTCAGCATGTTCCGACACAATGTAGGCGTTGCCGGTACTGGTCATATCAACGGTTCCCTCAATGAGTTTCCGGGAGGTATTACCCGATTTGGCGGCTTCTTTAGCGGCCGGCGCTTGTTCTTTGCCGGCGGTTAGCTGAAAACGGTTGCCTTTGTTTCGGGTTATATGGCCTTTTTGGCAAAGGTTGTTTACCGCTTCCACCACTTCTTCGGCATCGTAAGAGCGCCGTCCTGCCTTGCTGTGTATGGCTTTGTAGCCATAGGCATAGGTGGGGTTGTTGGTAAAAATATGTAAAATGCGTTGTTCTAAAGAATAGGGGCGTTTGTTGCCGCCGCTTTTTTTATTTCGTTTGTTTGTCAAGAGTCGGGTAATTTGGGTGAGTTGAACATGTTGCCTGCATTGGTTAAAGCAAAGTTACAAACTATAACAGTTTATCTGCACAAAAGTAAGCAGATAAAACCGCAAAAAGTTCCGTTATGGCAGGTGGAAATTATGCTGTTGTAGCAGTAAATTGCTTTTTCTTGCCACATTTTGAGGAAAAAAGCATTTTTTTTCAAAAAAAAACTGTTTAAAAAATGCGTCTGATTTTTACCGGTTTTCTGTTTTAACCTGCTGAAAATCAAATAGTTATATGCCATTTGCTTTTGTTTCAGGGTTAAGTAAAACTTGAAAAACGGCGTTTTTTTGGTTCGTTACAGGCCATTGTGGGGCTGTATCTTTGCATCATCAAACAAACCAAAAAACATTTTCAAAACTTTCAAAAAAACATTGCACTATGAAAACCCGTTTCTTTTCTTTAACAGCAGCAGTTGTAATTGTATTAGGTTCTTTAGTTTTTAACGCCAGCGTACAGGCACAAGATTATGATTGGTCGCAAACACCCGAAGCCCAACAAATGTACAACGACCTGATGAACAACGTAAACCAAACTTACGAAAACACCTACAACCAAAGCATGCAAGATGCTCAGCAAATTATGGACCAGCAAAAAATTGATGAGCAACGTTACTACAACGAATTAATGGACATGGTAAACCGTTCTTACGAAGAAACCTATGCCGAGTATATGCAGTTGTTTGAACAAATTATTGCCGATGCCAATGCCAACGCTAAAGTAATTGAAGCCCAGCTTATTGCACAAGGGCAGGCAGTGTACCAACAGGCACTGGCAAGCGGTTACAGTAACGCGGTAGCCCAACAAATGGCCGTTTCTACTGTAGGTAATATTGCCAGCACCAATGCCATTACCAACTCCTTTGGACACGACCTTACCATGAAAATTATGAACAACTGGCCCAACGGCAGCGGCGCGCTTTATAAATATGCCGATGGCAGCATAGGCAACTGGGCTACCAGATATTAATACTGCAACACAAAATTAACCAATTTGCTTAAAAACAATTCATTAACACAAAGTACAATAAACACCATGAAAACATACAGCATTCAAATTTTCTTGCTCTCTTTCTTTTTACTTGTTTCGCTTGGCATACAGGCACAACCTATGAGCATAAACGGCCGTACCGGCAACAACGGCAGTAATTCTGATGCCAAAATGCCCATGACCATAAACGGCCCCAAAAATAACGCACAACAGGCAGAAATGCCCATGAGCATTAACAGCCCAAAAGCAAGTGCCCTGCACGGTTTTTTTCAGGTGGGCGACAAAGCGGTTAAACTTAGCCTCCAAACAGGCAACAATACCCTGCAAATTCCGGGAGTACAGGCAAAATACAATGTAACCATTACCGAAGATTTTAATATACGGGATTTGATAGAACTGATGCGAAACACCCCAACACCCATTACCTTTACCCCAACCACAACTCCCGAAAGCTATACCGACCCCGGCAGCGCCCACTTTTATGCGCTGTCTGTACCAACAGCCGACGGCACAGTGGTAAAAGGTATTCTGGCAATAGGAATTGGCGAAACCAACCCGTTTGCTAAATTACCCGACCCATTGCCTTATTGGTGGTAATGACGTGATGCGCAAAACAACGAAATTCCCGTTTTTTCATTAATAACAACACCTCCGGATTAGCTATATCCGGGGGTGTTGTTGTTTTAATTGCCTGATTCCTGCTTATAACTCCTGAAACTACGCCGGTAAGTGCTGCTTTTCTCAAACGGCCGGACAGTTTTTGCTCTGCCCGAAACAAGGTTTAACCCTTTGCACAAAGTATCATGTAGCTGTACCGCAACACACTTTTGCCGGCTGCTTGTTACAGAGTGGCTGTGCCCTTAATTTGAAGACAGGCAGACTGAATTGCCTGTTTTTTGCCTGTTTGCGTACTTGCATAGCCCATGCCCGGGCAGCCCTTTATTTGCAAGCAATTTGTGCAAAAAATGTGGATAAATAACAAACCACTGTGTGGATAACCTGTGGATAACGGGTTGGTAATCCGGTGCATGAAGGTATAAACTAAAGTGGCTGTAAACCCGCTGTTTATAAGTTAAGTGTAAATGATGTTTATAAAGTGCTGATAATGAGCAAGTTACTATGTTAATAAATTGCTGTAAACTTGCAAGATTTTATCCCCGAATTTACTAACAAAGGCGCCAAAATTATTAACAAGGTTATTAACAGGGCTATTGGAGAATTGTCATAAAGTGGAAAACCCTGTGGATAACTATTTTGTGCGGTGGAAAAAAAGCTCCGGCACACTTTGTTTTGCCTCAAACCCTTACTTGCTTTGGCTTTCACTTGTGGATATTTATAGTTAGCCGAAAATAGGGGTTTTTGCCATTTTTACCGGTATATTTGCCCTACCAAACCGATGTAACCGGGTTATATTTACAGCGCCAAACCGGTTTTGGCATTTATGCCCCGGTTCTACAAAATTTCAGGGCAAGGCTGAGGCCAAAAACGCCTTTTTTACGTTTAATTACAATACAGGCAGTTGCAACTGCATCAGGTACCCTGTGTTTTTTGTTTATGTGCTATATGCAGCATAACGCCTTTACCTTTCTGCCTTTAAAGGCAATACAACGAACCCCGATTTTTTAACCCCGGCCCTGCTGCCCTAAAAAATATATTCATGCCCGAACAAGATGAAAACCTCAAAACGCCGCGAAACAAAACCAATACCGGCCGAAACCAAACAGATTTGTCGAGTTTTGTATTTGATAAAGTGCCGCCACAAGCGCTCGACCTGGAAGAAGTGGTGTTGGGCGGTATGATGCTTGACCGCGACGCCGTGGCCGAAATTATTGACATACTGAAACCCGATAGCTTTTACTTGGAAGCGCACCGCCATATTTATCAGGCTATATACGACCTTTTTGGCAAAGCTCAACCTATTGACATTATTACCGTTTGCGAGCAACTTCGCAAAAACGGCAAATTAGAAGCTGCCGGCGGCCCGTATTATGTTTCAAAACTCACCAACCGAGTGGCTACCGCTGCCAATATTGAACACCATGCCCGTATTATTTCTGAAAAATTCATCCTGCGCGAACTCATCAAATCTTCTACACAGGTAGTGCAAAATGCCTATGAAGAAACAACCGATGTGTTTGACCTGCTCAACACTGCCGAACAATCTTTGTTTTCTATTACCGAGCAAAACCTGCGCCGGAGCTATGACAAAATGAACACCCTTATTGCGCAGGCTATTAAAAACTTAGAGGCGTTAAAAGAACATAATACCGAAGGACTTACCGGTGTTCCTACGGGTTTTCCGGCATTAGACCGCCTTACATCGGGCTGGCAAAAATCCGATTTAATTATTATTGCCGCCCGACCGGCAATGGGTAAAACGGCTTTTGTATTATCGGTGGCCCGAAATGCAGCAGTAGATTTTAAACGGCCGGTGGCTGTCTTTTCGCTCGAAATGTCGAAACTGCAATTGGTAAACAGGCTTATTTCGGCCGAAACCGGCCTGGCATCGGAAAAACTGCGCCGCGGCGATTTGCAACCCTATGAATGGGTTCAACTTACCTCAAGGGTTGACCGGCTTTCGGAAGCGCCTATTATTATTGACGATACGCCGGCTATTAACCTCTTTGAACTTAGGGCAAAATGCCGCCGCTTTAAAATGCAGCACGATATACAACTTATTATTATTGACTACCTGCAATTAATGAGCGGAACCAGCGCCGATAAAAAGAACTTTAACCGCGAGCAGGAAATAAGCAATATCTCGCGCACACTTAAAACCATTGCCAAGGAATTAGATGTGCCGGTTATTGCCCTCTCGCAACTAAGCCGGGCAGTAGAAACCCGTGGCGGCGATAAACGCCCGCAACTGGCAGACCTGCGCGAATCGGGCGCTATTGAGCAAGATGCCGATTTGGTGCTTTTTCTGTACCGCCCCGAATACTACGGGCTGGAATACGACGCCGACCAGCAGCCTACCCGCGGCATTGCAGAGGTAATTATTGCCAAACACCGGAACGGCCCGCTTGATACGGTAAAACTGAAGTTCATCGGGCAGCATGTGAAGTTCGAAAACTTAGACATTGACCCTGTTAAAGGCAACGAAGTAGAGCCTATTGGCGATATTATTATCAGAGGTTCCAGAACCGGCTACAACAGCAGTAGCAGTATAGATGACGAAGAGGTGCCGTTTTAACCCCTCTGCACAACCCCGCGCTGCCCGATATACTACCACAAATCCCCCGACCACAGGCAGAGATGGTCAGTTATCTGGCACTTTATTTAGCTTGTACCTTTGTTGGTAATGTTCTTAACTGAATTCCTTTCATTTTAAAGCAAAGAACGCAAAGTTCCGCAAGGTTTTTTTTGCTATTTGGTCAATGCTTCCAATGAGCAAGGAACAAGAGAAAAGTAAAACCGCAGATTTCTGCCTGTTGTGGGTAGCCTTGCTTCCGTGGTATTTCCCCCCTGTGCCCCTCGCAGGTGAAGGGGGCGCAGGGGGGGCAGGTTGTTGGTGCAGGGTTGATGATACTATAATAGTTGAATTGACCGTTGCTGCGCCAACAGGTTGTTTGCGGGGGGACATATAAATGCGGGTTTACACAAACCGGTAATATTTACCGGGGTAAACCGCACCGCCGCCCAATTCTTCTTCAATACGCAGCAATTGGTTGTACTTGGCAATGCGGTCTGAGCGCGAAGCCGAACCGGTTTTAATTTGCCCTGTGTTGAGGGCTACGGCAATATCGGCAATGGTAGTATCTTCGGTTTCGCCCGAACGGTGGCTGATAATGCTGTTGTAGCCATAGCGGGTTGCCAGCCGCACACAGTTAAACGTTTCAGACAGGGTGCCAATTTGGTTTACCTTAATAAGAATGGCGTTGGCAATTTCCCTCTCAATACCTTCGGCAAGGCGGTCAACGTTGGTAACAAACAGGTCATCGCCTACCAGTTGCACCTTGTCGCTCAGTTTTTCGGTAAGTTGCTGCCAGCCTTCCCAATCGTCTTCGGCCATGGCATCTTCCATAGAAATAATAGGGTATTTTTTTGCCCATTCGCTCCAATACTGCACCATTTCATGTGAGGTGAGTTTATCGCCGGTAGATTTTTTAAAGCAGTACAAGCCGGTTTTTTCGTCATAAAACTCCGATGTTGCTGCATCAAGGGCAATCATAATGTCTTCGCCTGGACGGTAGCCTGCTTTTTCTATGGCGTGCAATACGGTTTCTATTGCTTCTTCGTTTGATTTAATATTGGGAGCAAACCCGCCTTCATCGCCTACGTTGGTAGAGTAGCCTTTGGTATGCAACACCTTTTTAAGGTGGTGAAACACTTCGGCGCCCATGCGCAGGGCATCGGAGAAATAATCGGCCCCAACAGGCACAATCATAAACTCCTGGAAATCAATGCTGTTATCGGCATGTGCACCGCCATTTAAAATGTTCATAAGCGGTATGGGCAGCGTGGTGGCATTTACCCCGCCCAGGTAGCGGTACAGGGGTTGTTTGCTTTCTTGTGCGGCAGCCTTTGCCACAGCCATGGAAACGGCCAAAATGGCATTGGCGCCCAGGTTGCTTTTGTTGTCGGTTTCATCTAAATCGCACATAATGGCGTCAATTTCCGATTGGTCAAAAACGCTCATGCCTTCCAGTTCATTAAAAATGCGGTCCACATTTTCAACGGCTTTCAACACGCCTTTGCCAAGGAAAACGTTAGCATCGTTGTCGCGCAGTTCAACGGCTTCGTGCTTGCCCGTAGAAGCGCCCGACGGCACGGCTGCACGGCCGGTAATGCCGTTTTCGGTTATTACATCTACTTCTACGGTGGGGTTGCCTCGGGAGTCGAGAATTTGTCTTGCTTTAATGTCAGTTATCAGGCTCATATTTTTTTATTTTGGTAAATATTGTGTTTAAACAATGCGGTTAAAGTGGTTAAGTGGCCGGTGGCAGTGTTTTGGCGTAGTTTTTGAAAAAACTTTGCCATTTCATTTTCAGCACCCCCAAAGCTGCTTCTTTAAAAATGCCGGTACTCATTTTAGATACGCCATGTATGCGGTCGGTAAAAGCAATGGGAACTTCGGCAAGTTTAAAGCCCAGGCGCCAGGCGGCAAATTTCATTTCAATCTGAAACCCGTATCCTACCGACCTTATTTTGTTGAGGTTGAGGGTTTCCAATACTTTTCGGGTGTAGCAAACAAAGCCGGCGGTGGTATCGTGTACGGGCATCCAGGTAACCATGCGCACATAAACAGAGGCGCAGCGCGAAAGCAAAATACGGTCGAAGGGCCAGTTTACCACGCTGCCGCCTTTAACATAGCGCGACCCGATGGAAATATCGGCGCCGCCCGAAGCACAGGCATCGTACAGGCGGGGTAAATCATCGGGGTTATGCGAAAAATCGGCGTCCATTTCAAAAATATACTGGTAGCTTCGCTGCAATGCCCATTTAAAACCGTGTATATAGGCAGTTCCAAGTCCCAGTTTACCTTGCCGTTCTTCAAGAAACAAACGCCCGGCGTATTTTTCAGACATAAGTTGCTTTACCACAGCCGCCGTGCCGTCGGGTGAGTTATCGTCAATAATAAGCAGGTCAAAAGCGCGCGGCAGCGAAAAAACCTTTTCAACCATAGCGGCTATGTTTTCCCGTTCGTTATAGGTGGGTATTAGCACAATACTGTCAGACAAAATAAAGAGAGTTGAAGCGTGTTTGAAAAAAGCGTTGTTAAGGTAAAACTCTACCGGCTTATTTTAAATTTCATGCTCAGTTTAATTTCGGTAATTTTTTGCTTGGTATCCAGCATAAAGTCGCTTTTCATTATCCAGTCATAGTATTGGGGTTCATCTTTAAATACATCTTCTACCGGGCGGCCTTTGTGTTTGCCAAAATTAAACTTCACAATTCCGTCTTCGCGAATAAGCCTTCTGCCCGAGTCGACAAAAGTCTGGTCGGAGGAAAATTCGTGCAGGTAGTCCACATTGGGTGCCAGGGTCTCTTGGTACAGGTTTAGTTGTCCTATTAGAATTTCGTAGGTGGCCAGCACATCGGCTTCGGCACTGTGGGCGTTTTGCAGGTCTTTGTTGCAGTAAAATTTATAGGCGGCTGCCAGGTCGCGGCGTTCCATTTTCTGAAAAATTCTGAAAACGTCAATAAACCTTCGCTTATCGTTTCTGAAGTCAATATTTACGCGCAGAAATTCTTCGGTAAGTATGGGCACATCAAACTGGTTGGAGTTATAGCCGGCAATATCGCTGTCCTTTAAAAACTCATACAATTCGGGCGCTACCTGTTCAAAGGTGGGGGCATCTTTTACATCGTCGTCATAAATGCCATGTATTTGCGATGCTTGTAAGGGAATGGGTATGGTTGGGTTAAGGCGCAGGGTTTTAAGTTTTTTGTCGCCGTTGGGCATCAGTTTTAAGATGCTGATTTCTACAATTCGGTCGGAGGCCAAGTTTACCCCGGTAGTTTCTATGTCAAAAAAAGCTAAAGGTTTGTGTAAATTGAGCATAACATGCGTTGTTGAGGTGGTTATGAAACCGGGTAATAAACCGGATAAAATCGGGAAATGGTACTTTATTAAGTGTTTTCGGTTGCAAATTTAGCAATATTGGCAATATTAATACCCCCAAAATTGCCCGAACTCATTAAAAGCAGGTCGGTTTGTTCAAAATTGGTTTGCAGGAGTTGGTTTTCCAGTTCAGAGGGGTTGGTAAACACCAGCAGGTTGGGGTGGTTAAAATAGTGTTGAATTTCTTGTGGTTGCAGTGGTGGCAGTTGTTTTATAGCCAGGGTTTGGGGGTCGTAAAATACCATGGCCAGGTCTGCACTTTGCAGGGCATGTTGGTATTGGGGCAAAAAGTTGTGGTTCAGGCTGCTGTAGGTGTGCAGTTCGAGGCAGGCAACAAGCCGGCGGCCGGGGTGCAGTAGTTTTAGGGCATGGGTAGTGGCTTTTACCTTTGAGGGGGCGTGGGCAAAATCTTTATACATGCAGCATCCGGCCGATTTTGCCACCAGTTCGAGGCGGCGGGCGGCACCGGTAAAAGTGGTGATGGCTTCCAAAAACAGTTCATCGGGCACGTTCAGGCTGTTGCAAACGGCTTTTGCACCCATGAGGTTTTGCAGGTTGTGTTGCCCAAAAATTTGCAGGGGTACTTCCTGTCCGTTCCATTGCAGCAGCCAGTTATCATTGCTTTCGTTTACCCGGTATGGCGGGGTTTGATAAGGCTGCAGGTTGAGGCGGGGGTGTTGTTGTGCAATATGGCAAAGGTGGCTGTCTTCGGCATTGTAAACCAATGTGCCGCCGGGTTCAATTGTTTGGGCAAAGAGGGTAAATTGTTGCAGGTAACCGTCAAATGACGGAAACACGTTCATGTGGTCCCAGGCAATGCCGCTAAGCAGGGCAACATGTGGGCGGTAGTATAAAAATTTGGGTTTAAGGTCAACAGGTGATGACAAATACTCATCGCCCTCAATAACAATAACCTGTGCCGATGCGCTTAACCGCACCGATTCTGCAAAACCGGGCAATTTTGCGCCTACCACATAGTCAAAATCTGTGCCGCAGTGGCGCAACACATGCATTACCATAGCAGTAATAGTGGTTTTGCCATGGCTGCCGCCAATTACCACCCGCTTTTTGTGTTGCGCATGTTGGTAAATAAATTGCGGGTACGAGTGTACCGGTATGCCCAATTGTTGCGCCCTAAGCAGTTCGGGGTTGTCTTTTTTGGCGTGCATTCCCAGAATAACCGCATCAGGACGGGCATCTATTTTTTCGGGAAACCAGCCAAATTCATCGGGCAGTAAACCCACATTAAACAAATTGGTTTTTGCAGGGTCAAATATAGTATCATCAGAACCCGTAACCCGGTATCCTTGCTGTTGCAGGGCTATGGCCAACTGATGCATAATGCTTCCTCCAATGGCAATAAAGTGTACTTTCATAGAAGGCATTGTAAATATGGTTGCAAAGTAAGGTAAAAACAACGGTAAAGCAGCCAATTTAAAAACCAAAATGTTTTATGATTGGTTATACACTAAAGAGGAAGTTAATATCGTTTTAAAAAAAGTTTTGTTAACCATAAATTTTCCGATTAGTAATGAACAAACATTCTTTTGTAAAACAAATGGGCGCAGCAGCGCTTGGTTTGCTTTTCGTGTTTACGCTGTTTACCTCTTGCCACAGAGGCTCTGGTTGCCCGGGACACATTACCCGCGCCGAACAACCGGTAACCATAGAACAAGATTGTTAGTACAGTTAAATTATACTTGTGCTTAAGTTCAGAAACAGCAATTTGCCTCAAAGGGTGGGTTGCTGTTTTTTTTGTGTTATTGGCTGTAAATTTTATAGGTAAAGCGGCAGTACAGCGGCACATGGTCAGACAGGGGCAGTGAATCAATGCCATTGTAAGTAAAGCGGTCATCGTCGCCCCGCCTGAATTCAACGGGCAGCAGTTTAATTTGGGCGCTGCTGCGGTAAAAAATTTTGTCAATACCTTCGCAATCATAGCCGGTTTCAAGGGGTTCGCAGTCTTTCAGGTTTTCGCCGTAGGAAGGCACGTTGCCGTTTCTAATGAGTTGAATCCATGCATCGGTAAAGTTTAGCGCCTGCAATGCCCTTATGGTATCGGCTTCGCGGGTATAACGGCTGTTAAAATCGCCCATAACCACTACGGCCTGCCCTTGCGAATGGGTTTCCATATAGTTGCACAACTGCCTTATGTTGCCTCTTCGGGCGGTAAAATCGCTGTCGGTGCTGCCGGCATCGCAATGCACGTTGTAAAAGTCAATAAAAAAGCCGTCGGCAATTTCTATTTGCGAATAGCTGAACCCTTTAGGCGTAAGGCAATCGGGCCCGAAACAGGTTACCCAGGCCTGCCGCACCAAATTGTGTATGGGAAAGTCAGCAAACGTATTCAGCCCGTCGCCGTCGGGCACACAAGGCATGGGCGTGGTAACGTAGGGGTGGGTGTTGTAGAGCAGCAGCGAGTCGTGGTAGCAGAAATCTTCCTGCACATGCACTATGTCAAACTCATTGAGCAAGGGACTTATATGTGAGGAATATAGAGCCGGGTGCGAAGAGGAAATGCCCTCGGGCAAACCGGCAACATTGTAAGATAAGGTGGTAAATTGCCCTGATATGGGCGCCGGCTCATTGGTGCAGCAGATGGCCAGGGCAATTAACAACAGCAATAGTACACCGGAATAGTTGGGCATGGCGCATAATGTTTGAACAGGAAAAACTGCCGCCGGCTCAGGGGGTTGCGGTAAATTGCCACAAAGCAGGCAGGTTTTGCGGTATTGTATGCAATATTACCGTTTTTTGGGCTAATTTGTGCCGCTATTACCAAACCTTGTGCAATTAATGCGCAATACAGCACATGCAACACATTGAAATGTTTGAAAACCGGCTGGCAAAACGCTACCGGCATCTTAAAAAATGGGCAAAGCGCGAAGAAATTTCGTGCTACCGCCTATATGACCGCGATATACCCGAATTTCCGTTTTGTATAGATTTGTATGGAACTAAAGTGTATTGCGCCGAATTTGAACGCGCCAATGCCCGAACCCCCGACGAGCAGGCCGAGTGGTTGCGCCAATGTGTGTTGGCCTGCTGCCACGTTTTAGGGTTGCAACCACAGGATGTTTACCTGCGCCAACGGCAGCAACAAAAAGGCAGTAAACAATATGAACGCATTTCTGACAGGCAAAACAGGGTGCTTGTAGAAGAAAACGGGCTTCGGTTTATGGTAAACCTGACCGATTATTTAGATACAGGCTTGTTTTTAGACCACCGTATTACTCGCGGCATGGTGGCCGCCGAAGCACAAGACCGCCATTTTTTGAATCTTTTTGCTTATACCGGCTCATTTACCGTTTATGCTGCCGCCGGCGGCGCTGCCTCCACGCTCACACTCGATATGTCGGCCACTTACCTGCAATGGGCACAAGACAACATGCGGCTGAACGGATTTGTACAGCAATGCCACCACTACACGCAGGCCGATGTGCTGCAATGGATTTACCAGCCGCCGCCAAAATTGCCGCCTTTCGGGTTGGTAGTGCTCGACCCGCCTACTTTTTCCAACAGCAAACGCATGAAAGGTGTTTTTGATGTACAGCGCGACCATGCAGCCCTTATTGGTAAAGTGCTTCAACTGATGGCAAAAGACGGTGTGCTGTATTTTTCTACCAACTACCGCCGCTTTAAACCCGATTTCTCGTTGCTTCGGGCTGCACAAATTGACGATATTACCGCCAAAACCCTGCCCGAAGATTTTAAACAAGGTAAACCGCCGCATGTTTGTTTCAGACTGGTAAAATAGCGCAGCGGCTAGCACGGCAAGTATGCCTTGCAAGTGTTTTGCCGGTTAGTTGACCGCCGGCGGGGTAGGGGTGAAGCTGCCTATTAAATCAATTTTGCGAATTAACCCTATGCCTTCGGTTTGTTCTACTATGCTAAAGTAGCGCAGCGCAATTACCACCATGGCAACCACATTTATAATAACCGTTACCACCGTATAAAGCAGCCCAAGTACCGGCAACAGAAAAACGGCTTCGTCCCACGAAAACATATCAATAAGAAATATGGCGCCGCCGGTAATAAAAGTAGGAATTAATCCGGTTATAGAAAACGAAACAAGCAGGGTAACGGTGTATAGCCATAAAGTAGAAAGCCAGTTACCCCTAATCAACTGAAAACACCGTTTTACCGAATCTATAAACCCTTTGCGCTCTACCAGCCTTACAATATAAATAAAAGACAGCGCCACAAACGGGTAGGTAAGCAGCATCAGCAGCCCTAAGCTACCCAATACCCCCAAAACAGGGTTTAAATCGGCCAAGCCAAATATGAATGCCATGCCGGCCACCAGTGCAAATACCAGTCCAAAAACTGCTATTACCAGCAGTACATAAAGGAAAAAAGTGGTGGAAAGGTAAATGCCAAGGTTCTTATAAACCTGCCCGGCCAGTTCCTTTACCGTTATTTCAGTAAAATCTGGCCTTTTAATGTACAAAACCAGCAGTTCATAAATAACGGCCAGCAAAACCACTGCCCCCAGCATAACCAGCAAAGAAAACAGGTAAGAAATGCCCATTGCTTCAAATCCCTGACTGAAATTAGAACTTGACTCAATTACCAGCGCCAAAACAAGATAGTAGCCCACCAAACCGGTTAAAAAAAAGGGCATGGCAATAAAGCCGATGCCTTTTGAAAGCAGGATAATGTTTTGCCTTATAAACACACTGGCTGCGCTTAGGGTTTCGCTCATATTGCGTACTTTCCGGAATATGATTTTTTCGGTTTCCATGTTGCAGGCAGGTTTTTGGAGTTTGGCGTCCGGCGCCGGGTAATAACAATTCCTTTTGCCGGCGGGTGCGGTTTTTGGTTATTCTTCGGCCAAAATTAGCGCCGAAACGGGCGGCAGGGTTGCTTTTTTACCTTTCATTTTCTTTTTTGCTTTCAGGTCAACTGTCCAGTCGTTGAGCACAATTTTCCAGTCACCTTCGGGCAGGGCAATTTCGGCTTCTTTTTCCTGATTGCCGTTCAGCAGTACCAGAATGGTTTTCCACTTATCGCCGTTGGCATGGTTATCAAGGGTGTAACCTACCACGTTGGGTTGGTCAATACCAAGAAAATGCAGGTTTTGGGCAAGCATTTCGGTAGTAGGCATACGGAAAGCGGGGTGGGCTTTTCGCAGGGCAATGAGGGCACAGTGGTAGTCAAACAGTTGTTTGTGTTGTGTTTTGCGGTGCCAGTCAATCTGGTTAATGGCATCGGGCGATTTATAAGAGTTTTCCACCCCGTTTTTGGTTCGGGTCATTTCTTCGCCGGCGTGCAAAAACGGTATTCCCTGCGAGGTAAGCACAATGGTATTGGCCAGGCGGTGCATGAGCATTCGTTTTTCATCGGTATCGGCGGCGTTGGAGAGCAGCAGGCGGTCGTACAGGGTATGGTTATCGTGGCAACTCACATAGTTGATGCACTGTGTTGGCGCACCTGCCCAATAAGCGCCGGAGTAGTTTACCTTGCCGTAATTTACCTGCGGGTGCTGGGTGGCGGCCACAATGCCAAATTTTATGGTTTCTTCCTTGCCGTCGGCGCCGCTTACAAACCCTTTTTCGTCATGTACAAACACGCTGCCTTTCAGCCCGTCGCGAAGGTCGTCGCTAAAGGCTGCCAGTTTGGGTACGCGGTAAACATACTTTTTAACCGTCCGCTGGTCTTCGGGCAGAGGCGTGCTGCCGCCTGTCCAGCCTTCGCCATATACAAAAATAGTGGGGTCAATGGCATCTAATGCGGCGCGCACCTGATTCATGGTTTCAATGTCGTGAATGGCCATAAGGTCGAACCGGAAGCCGTCAATATGAAATTCCGAAGCCCAGTATTTGACCGATTCCACTATCATTTTGCGCACCATGGGGCGTTCCGATGCCGTTTCGTTGCCACAGGCCGAGGCGTTTGAAAACCCGCCGCTTTCGTTTTGCCGGTAGTAATAACCGGGCACTACTTGTTCAAAATACGAGTCCTGGGTAAGCCCGGTATGGTTATACACCACATCTAAAACTACCCGAATACCGGCGCCGTGCAGGGCTTTTACCATTTCTTTAAACTCTTTTATGCGCACGCTGCCATCGTAGGGGTCGGTGGCGTAAGAGCCTTCGGGGGTATTGTAGTTTAAGGGGTCGTAGCCCCAGTTGTATTGCGGTTCATCAAGGCGGGTTTCGTCTATGGAGTTATGGTCAAAGGCGGGTAAAATATGCACATGCGTAACGCCAAGCTGTGCAATATGGTCTAAACCCGTTTTTTCGCCCTGCGGACTTTTGGTGCCTTTTTCGGTTAAGCCCAAATACTTGCCCTTATGCTCAATGCCCGAATTAGGATTTACCGAAATGTCGCGCAGGTGCATCTCATAGATAACTATATCCTGAAACCCGTTCAACGGCGGGCGTTTGTCTTTATCCCAGTTGGCGGGGTTAGTGGTTTTAAGGTCAACCACCATGCCGCGCTTACCATTTACCCCAACCGCTTTGGCATACGGGTCGGGTACTTCTTCTAACCATTTGCCGTCAATTTGGGTTTGAAAGGCATAGAATTTGCCCTTTTGGTCGCCCGGTACAACAACCGCCCAGGTTCCGTTGCCCGATTTTTCCAGGTTGTACTCTTTCAGCAGGTTGCCCTCTATGCCTTTATCGTACATTTTCAGTTTAACCGCTGTGGCGGTAGGTGCCCAAATTTTAAACACCGAGTTTTTGGCGGTATAGGTAAGCCCAAGGTCTGTACCATTGTAAACGGGGTACGTCTTGTAATCAAACGGCACTAAGTTAGATTTCTCTACTGTGCGCGGCGAACGACATTCTACCAGCATCATGCAAAATAGTATTAGTAAAAGGAAGTGAGTTGTTTTCATTTGGTTGGGTAATTTGGCGCAAGAAAAATTGCTATTTCAGGGCAAAGATATTTAACCCATCTATAACCACAAAGAAAACAAAAAGTTTACCCCAAAAAAGTTGCGGCGGGGCAGGTTAAGCGGTTGTTGGCAATACCAATGGTTCAGTGAAAGAGCTGAAGAAGTTCTATGGGTTTGTGAGAGGGTTACCTTAAACGGCAGTAACCCTGCAAAAAAAATAATTTCACAAAAACCACAATAAAATTTGGTATTTTAAAAAATATGGTGCAGTTTTGTGTAAACGAGTAAAAACTACCCGTAAAGCAGGGCATCAAACCCTGTCTGCGGAAAAAGTGGCGCCATACAATGGGAACAAAGTTCATTTCTTTTTTCACAATTTTTAAGCAAATGCAGTATGAAAAAGACATGGTTTTTTCGTTCCGCCGCAACACCCGCGGCAAATTTGGTTATTGTTGTTGCCCTTTTTCTTAATATTACGGGGGGGGGGGTAATGTGTTAGTGGGGCAAACGCCACCCGAAATTGATTTTTGCGGGTTCATCGAAAAGCCGCCTTTAGAAAACGGGCAAACGGCTAAATTCTACGACCGGTTTGGTAATGCCTATACCGAAGAAGAACTCATGCCGGCATATCATCCATTAGCATTAAGGGGGAATTGCGATAGTGGATATTTTGCTGTTTATTTTGAAGGAGCGGATTGGACAACGGATGAACAAGCAACTATCTGTCAGGTTTTTGCAGACCTTTCGGAATTGATTCTTTCGGAAAACGACCTACCGGTTGACATCTTACTAAGAAAAATGACACTCCAGGCAGGGGTTGCAGGTACCGGCACTCCTTTTTGGGAAGCTGAATGTGGCATGGCAAACAGCCAGATTTTAGACCTCCTCAATAATGCTTATATTGAGTCTTATCCTGTAGGTTATTTTTTGGCCGAAATACAAATCAGCAACGATGTTGATTGGCATACCTTAGCAGATGACCTGCCCACCGATGACTTTGCCAATCCTACTATTGCAGCCGGCTATTTAGACCTTTACAGCATTACATTACATGAAGCCCTGCATACCTTGGGGTTTGCTTCCAGAATAAGCGTTAATGGTGCGCCACTGCCGGATGGCAATTTCTATTCCCGATGGGACAGATTTATTTTTTCGGTGCCCAAAGATATCTATTTATTGGAACATGCCGCAACTTCAGATTGCTGTAGCGAATATGCCTTTAATGATGATGTTGACGAATTTCCCGATATGCCCAATAATCTGGCTTTTGGGTGTGACCTTCAACTGGCATTTAAAAACACCAATGGCGTAATTATTGCACCGGTTAATGTGGGTGCTTACACCACATTTACGGGCGATAACGGTCCTGCTTTTTTTCTCAATAAACTCTCGCATTTAGATTTTGATTGTACTACAAACTTAGGATTAAGCCCTGCTTTAAAATATGTAATGCACCCCGGTTTTAACTATGCTGAAGCAAGGCGGATAGTTACCGTAGAAGAGCAGCAGATACTCTGTGCTTTGGGCTATCATTTGAATACGGAAGAAAATTGCCAACAAAACTGCGAAGTTTTCACCAACCCCGATTCCTATCAAATCTTTTTACAAGGCCCCGCCATCAACAATCCGCTCACCATTCCCCTGTCAGGTATTAACGGCATACTTGCCAACGATCTAACGCCGGAAGACGTTACTGTTACCATTGAAACGAATTGTAGTTTTATAGGCGATTTAGAGGTAGATTTTGACGGCACGGAAATAACCCTCACCGCCATATCTACCGGAATTTTTCATTTTTGCTATACCGTAGTATCTTGCGACGGTATCTGCCAAACCGAAACCGTTACGGTAAACGTAAACAACGAACCCGTAGAAACCCAATGCGACGACCCTTACTGCAATATTGTTTGCTTTGGTGATTTTGAAGGGTTTGTGCCTGCTGTTTATAGCATTTACGGAGAGTTAAATGTGCCACCAATTCAGTTTAGCGAAGCCCCAAGCAGCCCCTCAGTTGAAAACTATGATGGTAATAATGTACTCACTCCTGGAATTGGAACAGGTTTTGACTGGGATGCAATTCCCATACCCTTATCGCAGTCCATACCAGTAGATTGTGAAGTACAGATTAGTTTTAATGCTACGGCATTGCACATGTATTTTATGGGGGATGACCTCACTTTACAACCTACGCTACAATTTACCGCTTTAAGCGATTATCCTTGTGCTTCTTTTCCTTTTCCAAATTGCACTCCCGGCCAGTTTTCTTTGTGTGGTGGCACCATTACCGCTGCAAACATGACCCCCTCTCCATGTGGGTTGCCTGTTGATTTTCAGGCAGTTCCTGCTGCCGGCATAACTTCCGCTATTAATGCCATTGATTTTAACAATTTGCCTAATTACATTTTCAGTTGGACAAACACAACCGGCCAGCCCGTAACAAACTTGTTGTTAAATGCCAATGTATCTGTTGGCGATATAAGCAATGCAGGCGCTGTAATGACTTTTCTTGACAACTTAATTGTTACCCTCGAATGTGAAGAACATATCAGTATAGAATCTGCCGACTTAGATGAAGTATGCCCCGGTAGCATGGTCAGCATACCCTATACCATTTGTTTAGAAAACCCCGAAACAGAACCATTACCCCCTGTAAATGTATTTTTAGATGCCAATACAGAAGCCCTGCCCGGTGTTTCCGTAATTCCGGGTGGTATTTTTAACGCATTGGGTCAGGCAAATGTAGCATTTGACCCCAACACCAATCTTTGTACTACTGCTTATTTAAATCTTAGCATAGGTACTGCTTTTACAGCAGGACAAGAAATCAATATCAATATGGAAGCTTTTAATTCAGGTGCAGGAGATTTTTGTATTAGTGGAAACAGTTCGGGTTTAAATACCGTACTGACCATCATTGATTGCGGCGACCCACCTCCTTCTCCCTATAACTGCCTCGATATGTTAAATTTCTTCACCGTAAACGCAGGTACTCCAAACGCATTCATCCTATCAGAGTTTGATACAGACAGAAACAGCTACTCCCCACCCACCTCCCAAACCTGGCAGCCCGGCTCCCACCCATTCACCGCCATTACCGGCAGTTCAACCGACCTGTCGTTCAACGTGGATTTGGTTATACCCGCCGGTATTGAACTTGCCATTAACGATATGAATCTGTTTTTTGCCCCCGATAAGCGCATCCTTGTACAGCCCGGTGGTTCACTCTCTATAGAAAATACGGTGATTGACGGGGTTTGTGAAGTAATGTGGACAGGCGTGCAAGTACAAGGCCCCGGTATGAATATTTCACCAAACTCCAACAACGCCGGTAAAC